>CAJWOT010000414.1 GCA_913044215.1 uncultured Rhodospirillaceae bacterium
ATTCTCGTGCGATCCGGTCCGATGCGCTAAGCTGCGGGCAAATCCGCAAAACATTGTTCGGAGGGGGCGTTGGGCCAGGATATTCTGTACGAGCGGCACGGCCATGTGCGGCTGATCACGATCGATCGGGCCGCGAAGATGAACTCGATGGATTTCGCCGCCAGCGATGAGATCACCGAACGTTTCCGCGAGTTCGACGCGGATGACGAGGCGCGGATCGCCGTCGTCACCGGGGCGGGGGAGAAAGCCTTTTGTGCCGGCGCCGACCTCAAGACCTACACGATGAACTTCGCGCGGGCCGCGCCGCACGAATTCCGGCAGAAATTCACCGACGGTCCGGGTTTCGGCGGCATCACCCGCAATCTGCAGATCGACAAGCCGATCGTCGCCGCAGTGAATGGCTACGCGGTCGGCGGCGGCCTGGAGCTGGCGCTGGCCTGCGATATCCGATTCTGCGCGCCGCACGCCATGTTCGGCGACCAGGACGTCAATTGGGGCTTCCACGCCTGCGACGGCGGGCTGATCCGGCTGCCGCAGATCGTCGGCATGGGCAATGCGATGGAGATGATCCTGGGCGGCGAGTTGATCGACGCTGAGCACGCCCACCGTATCGGGCTGGTCAACCGCATCTACCCGGCCGAATGCCTGCTCGACGAGACCCTGTCCTACGCCGAGATGCTGGCGACCCGCGCGCCCCTGGCGCAACGTTTCGCCAAGAACGTCATGATGAAGGCCGCCGATATGCCCTTCGAGGAGGCCCTGCTGCTGGAAAGCCGCTCCTTCCGCGATCTCGGCGACACCGAGGATCTACAGGAGGGCACGACGGCCTTCCGCGAGAAGCGCCCGGCGGCGTTCAAGGGCCGCTAATTCCATATCAACGCAAACAATGGCGGAAACGCCGCTAAGGAGAGTTCCCATTTCTGACAAACTTCCCCTGGAGGGTATCCGGGTCATGGATATCGGTCAGCTGATCGCCGGCCCGTTCGGCGCCACCATGCTGGGCGATTTTGGTGCCGAGGTGATTAAGGTCGAGCAGCCGGGCATCGGCGATGCCTTGCGCGGGACGCCGGTCGACGGTAAGGCGCAGCGGTCGGGCAATTGGCTGGTCGAGGCGCGCAACAAGAAGTCGATCACGCTCAATCTGCGGGTCGAGGCGGGGCAGAAAATCCTGAAGGATCTCGTCAAACAGACCGATGTGCTGTTCGAGAACTTCACCCCCGGCACGTTGGAGCGCTGGAATATCGGCTGGGACGAGCTGCGCGCGGTCAATCCGCGGCTGATCATGGTGCGCGTGTCCGGCTACGGGCAGGAGGGGCCCTATTCGAAGCGCTCCGGCTACGACCGGATCGCCCTCGGCTTTTCCGGCTACATGTACCCGACCGGCTTTCCCGACCGCTTCCCGGTGCGGCCGGCCTTTCCGACGGCCGACTACAACACCGGCACCTTCGGGGCGCTGGCGGCGATGTTCGCGCTCTATCAGCGCGACCAGCAGGGCGGCCTGGACGCGGAAGGGCAGCTCATCGATCTGGCGCTCTACGAAGCGCCGTTCCGCATCACCGCCGACATGATGCACAAGCACATGCTGACCGGCGACAACCGGGAGCGGATCGGCAACCGCAACCCGACCTTCTCGCCGGCCGGCACCTTCGAGACCAAGGACGGCCGCTACGTGCAGATCGCGGCCGGCGGCGACGCGGTCTTCCGCCGGCTGGTAGAGGCGATGGGGATGCCGGAACTGGCCGAGGACCCGCGTTACGCCCGCAGCAAGGACCGCATCACACGGCCCGACGAGCTGGAAAAGATCCTGGCCGATTGGATCGCCGAACGCGATTTCCACGATATCGAGGAACGGCTGGTCGGCAACAACGTGCCCTTCGGCGGCATCTACACCGCGAGCGACATCGCCGAAGACCCGCACTACGCCGCGCGCGAAAACATCGCCGATATCCCGGACGCGGAGGAGGGGACCGTGCGCATGCCCGCACCCTTGCCGAAGCTCAAGCGCACGCCGGGCCGTATCGCGCACGCCGGGCCACCCCTGGGCCAGCACAATGCGGAAATCTATGGCGGATTGTTGAAGTTGTCCGACAGCGATCTTGAGGCGTTGGCGGCGGACGGCGTGATCTAGATCGCGGCGTCGCCGGTGCGGATCGCGAGAAACCACACAAACACAAAGAACACGCTCGCCGCGATGCCCAGGACCCGCCGGTTCTTGACGGTCAGGGTCAGGTAGCGCTCCAGGGTCGCGAAGGCGAAGCCGAAGGCGCAACCTGCGACGAAACCGGTGACGTGGGCGAAGATGTCGGTGCGTTCGCCGCCCATGCCGACGAAGGCGAGTAGGGCGACGCCGCCGCCCAGCGGGACCCAGCGGTTGCGGCGCGTGGCGCGGCGGCTCCAGGAGAAGGTGGCGAGAATGCCGACGGCGGCGAAGATTGCCGTAGAGGCCCCGATCGAGGCATGATGGGCGGGTTGTGCCCAGGCATTCAGGAGGTTGCCGAGCGAACCGGCGGTGATCAGGCCCGCCCAGGCGAGGCCCCAGCCGATCATTTCGCCGAGCAGATAGGCGAACAGGATGCCGAAACAGAGATTGCTGACCAGATGCGCCGTGTCGACATGCAGGCCGAGCGCGGTCACCGCCCGCCACCATTCGCCATCGCCCACCATACCGGCATGGCTCATGCCCAAATTCGCCCAATCCAGGCCGAAGATTTGGTCCCGCTGCAGGATGTAGACGATCAGGATCGTCATCGCGTATAGCCAGGCACAGGTGATGCCGTCCTGCGTGCCGTAATGGGCCGCGTTGTGGCGGCGCGGCCGTTTGTTTTCTTCCACATAGAGCCGGATCTGCTCTCGGGCGCGCGGTGCGTCGCGGTCCTGTATGTGCAGTTCGTAGCTATCGTCGTCCATCACCAGATGGCAGCGGATCCCCATGGCGATCAGGACGAGCGCGAACTCCATGCAGCGTTCGCGCGATCGCGACCGCAACAGCGATACGGTATCGGAGCCCTGATTTTCCATCCTGTCCCGAATATAGGGCGGGGCCGGCGGGTTTGCCGCATCTTTTCACATACTTGTTGATGCGTGCGGGCGCGGCCTCTCAGCCCGATGCGTCGCCGAATTTGCGCAGCGCCTTGGGCAGCACCTGGATATCCGCCTGGTCGATGGTCACGTTGGACCACAGCAGGTGCTTGCAGCCGGCCAGGACGAGGGTGCCGTCATAGCATTGGAACAGGCGGCTTTCGAAATGCGCCGGGTCGTGCATCGC
>CAJWOT010000415.1 GCA_913044215.1 uncultured Rhodospirillaceae bacterium
TTTCCGGGGTTTCCACTTCGTGCGTCGACAGATCGAGCACTCCCAGGATGATCTTCTTGTTCGGCAGGGTTTCCAAAACTGCACAGTCGAGTTCGGACTGCGCGGTTTCGATCGAGATGCCATGCGCCAGGCAGCCATCGAGTTCCGGCAGGAAGGAGTAGCCTTCCGGGCGCTCGTGGATGATGGCGGCGTAGCCGAAGCAGATATGCACCGCTGTTTCGCCTTCCACGCTATCGAGTGCGGCATTCAGCGCCTGGAGGCCATATTCACGCGCTTTTTCCGGTCGCGCCTGCATGTAGGGCTCATCGAGCTGGACGATATCGGCACCCGCGGCGAACAGGTCCTTGACCTCTTCATTGACCGCCGCGGCGTAATCCATTGCTAGATCAACTTCATTGTCATAATGGTCGTTCTGCGCCTGCTGCGTCATGGTGAACGGGCCCGGGACCGTCATTTTAATTTGGCGGTCCGTATGGGCGCGCAGGAACTTCACATCCTCTGTCTCGACCGGATGCCGGCGGCTGATCTTGCCGACAATGCGCGGCACCGGGTTGGGGTGGCCGCTGCGGTCGAGGGCGGTGCCCGGATTGTCGATATCAACCCCGTCGAGTGCCGTGGCGAAGCGGTTGGAGTAGCTCTCGCGGCGAACCTCGCCGTCGGTGATGATATCGAGGCCGGCTTCCTCCTGCTCACGGATGGCGACCAGGGTGGCATCGTCCTGGGCCTGGGCCAGCCACTCTTCCGGCACGCGCCATAGTTCCTTCGCGCGGGTGCGCGGTGGGAAACGTCCGGCCAGTTTCGCGCGGTTAATCAGCCAGTCCGGCTGTGCGTATGATCCGACCAGTGATGTCGGCAGAAGGGATTTTTGGGTCATGTTCTGTTTCGCCGGTTTGCCGAGGATATATTGAGTATAGGCACCGACCCTCATCTGAACGAAGTCTGGTGTTTGCTTTCCGTCCTTGAATCACGGAAGCTTTCAAGCAGGACGTAGATTGAGGTGTTCGCGATGGAATTTCTGGCGGTCGTCAAACGGGACTGCGAGACGTGCAAACTAGTCGAGCCGGTTCTGGCTGAACTGCGCGATGCGCATGGCGTGACGCTCTACAGCCAGGACGATCCGACGTTCCCGGAACTGCTCGGCGGGGCGGAGGACGATCGTGCGCTGGAACAATCCTGGCGGCTGCGGATCGAAACCGTGCCCACACTGGTGCGTTTGGAAGATGGTGCCGAGGTATCTCGTACCGAGGGGTGGGACCGCACTGAATGGGCGCGGGTCACCAGTATGGCCAATATCGGCGTTGGCCTGCCACCGTTCCAACCCGGCTGCGGATCTCGTACGCAGGATCCTGGCATGCCGGAGAAGCTGGCGTTGCAGTACGGTAATCTGACATTCGCCAGCCGTGAGATCGAGTTGGGTGAGGATGATGACCCGGCGGAGATTGCGTTCGACCGTGGCTGGACGGACGGTATGCCCGTCGTGCCGCCGACGGATCTGCGCATCGCGCGCATGCTATCCGGAACTACGCGGGCACCGGATGAAATAATCGGGCTGATTCCGCCAAACTTGGCCGAATGCACGGTGGAGAAGGTGGCGATCAATGCGGTCATGGCCGGGTGCCGGCCGGAATATCTTCCAGTCGTGCTGGCAGTAACCGAAGCGGCTTTGAAGCCAGAGTTTTCGATGCATGGATTGCTGGCGACGTTGTGGTTTTCTGGACCGGTCATCATCGTCAACGGTCCGGTGTCGAAACGCCTCGGGATGAATTGGGGCGGTAACGTCTTCGGACAGGGGAACAGGGCCAATGCCACGATAGGGCGTGCCTTCCAACTGCTGATCCGCAATGTGGGCGGCGGCCGGCCGCGTGAAATCGACCGCTCGGTCTTCGGCAATCCCGGCAAATACAGCTTCTGTTTCCCAGAGGACGAGACCGACCCGGACTGGGTGCCGCTCAATGTCGCGCGCGGGTCCGCGCCCGGCAGTTCTACCGTGACGTTGTTTCATGGCGACGGTGTGCAGGGGATCGCCGACCAGAAGTCACGCGATCCGGAAAGCCTAGCGCGGTCGCTGGCCATGGGGCTGTGCGGCGTCACGCATCCCAAGCTGGCGGAATATTCCAACGCCATCCTCGCGATCTCGCCGGATCACTACGACATTTTCAAGGCGGCAGGCTGGCGACGGGCCGAAGTCGAGGACGCGTTGCGCGAGGCGCTGCGGCGGCCGGGGCGTGATCTTATCGAAGGCGCGCAGGGCGTCGGTGCCGGTATCGACCCGTCGCGCGCCGAGGAGATGGTCGACAAGTTCCGCGAAGGCGGTCTGCTTGTCGTCCGCGCCGGCGGACGGGGCGGGTTATTCAGCGCCATCATCGGCGGGTGGACAGGTCAGCGCCGCCATACCGAAGTTCAAATCGTATCGCAGGAGATTGGCACATGAGTTACAGCATCAACGCCATGCGCGACCCGACAGCGGAGACGGAGGCTGTCGAGCGCGACCGAATTCCCCCGAAGACGGAATTGTCGAACGCGACCATCGGTCTGCTCTCGATCTCGAAGGAACGCAGCGCGGAGTTTCTCGACAGTGTCGAAAAGTTGCTGACCGCGCAGGGGCATAACGTCTTGCGTTTCGAAAAGCCGACGCACACCAAGCCGGCGCCGGAAGGCGTTTTGCAGGACATTGTCGAGCGTTGCGACGTCGTTGTCGAAGGGTTGGCCGATTGAGGTTCCTGCACGTCGTGCAGTTTGCATGACATTCAGAACCTCGACCGCCGCGGCATTCCCGGAGGCTTCGTCTGTAGCGAGGCGTTTCAGGAGGCGGCCGAAGCCCAGTCCAAGTCACTCGCCTTTAACCCGGCCGTCGTCTGGGTTCCTCATCCGATCCAAAACCGCACGGAGACGGAACTGGCGGGGCTGGCGGAGGCGGCAATGGCCGAAATATTGGACATGATTTCACCACAAAAGCCCACTTAGCGCGTTTAATACGAAGCTTAGGGGCGTGGATGCAAGTCGCAGTCACGCGGTAAATCAAGGGGTCTATCGTTAACCCTTTAGTTTGTAAGGAGATAGCGTTATTCCGATTGATGCCCTTACCGAGAACCGTTATCGTCTTCCCTTCGCAAGACCGGTGTAATTGCGTTATAAACCGGTGTTTAATAACAGGTTGGTTGTGGAACCAGCCGATTGGTTTGTGAACAATCTCGGCCTGCATGACAGGTCCAGGGAGGAACATATGAGAAGAAGTACGAAGTAT
>CAJWOT010000416.1 GCA_913044215.1 uncultured Rhodospirillaceae bacterium
CTTTGCGATGCCGATCGCCGTGTAGCCGCCATCGACATAAAGGATATGGCCGTTCATGTAGGCGGCCTCTTCACCGGCGAGGAAGGCGGCAGCATCGGCCATTTCCTCGATCTTGCCGTACCGGCCGACCGGAATGAGATCGAGATAGGCTTCCCGCGTTACGTCGGAGTGGGCGACTGCGGTAAGAGGGGTATCGACCGGTCCCGGTCCGATAGCGTTTGCCGTGACGCCGAGAGGTCCCAATTCCAGCGCCATTTGACGGGTCAGGCCGATCACGGCCGCTTTCGAGGTTCCATAACCCGTTCGTCCGATCCCGGCACGCAGGCCCGCTATCGATGCGATATTGATGATCCGGCCATAGCCTTGCTTGACCATTTCCCGTGCGGCGTGTTGCGCGCAATAGAGCGTGCCTTCGAGATTGACCTGGATGATATGCCGGAAATCTTCCGGTTTCGCCTCTAGGAAGGGCATGTGGCTCGCGATTCCCGCGCTATTGACGATGATATCGACCTTGCCAAACCGCTTTACGGTGTCCGCGGTGAGTTGCGCGGCGGCGGCGTAGTCCGTCACGTCCAGGCCAAACGCCATCGCATCGGTTGAGCCGGCGCTGATCTCACCGGCCACAGTTTTCGCGTTTTCTTCGTTGATATCGGCACAGACGACGGCGGCTCCCTCGGCTGCGAAGCGCTTGGCGATCCCGGCACCCAGTCCGCTGCCGCCGCCGGTGACGATCGCTACACGGTCCTTCAGTCGCATGGTTAACCCCCTCCGCTCGGCCGAATTTGTCCAGACCTTAAATTGACACAGACGGTCCCATAGAGAAAGCTGCGACCGGTTTTTCCGGACAGTACGGAGGATGCATGGTTCAGATTCGGATTGGTTTCGTGGGCGATAGCATCACGCATGGCACGGGCGACGAAACGCTGCTCGGGTGGCCTTACAGGCTTGGTCAGGCTGAAGTGGGGCGCGGTCATGACGTTACCGTCTACAATCTGGGTATCCGTGCGGATACGTCGGAATTGGTCGCATCCCGCTGGCTGGCGGAATGCCGAGCCAGGCTGATCCCCGCCTTCGACAGCGCGACCGTCTTCGCGATCGGAATCAACGACAGCGCCCATGAAAAGAGCGCCGAGCGCGACGATCGGCGGGTTAATTTGGAACGATCGGTTCGTATCATCACGGAAATGCTGACGCAGGCGCGCGAATTTGGCCCCGTCCTATGGGTCGGACCGACGCCGGTCGTCGAATCCTTCATGCCGATCGACCGAATTCCGGGCGTGATCTACGATTTCCGGAACGATGCGATCGACGTGTATAATCGCGCCTATAAAGAAAAGGCGGCTGAGCTGGATATCCCTTACCTCGATCTGTTTACCGCGTTCAGCGAAAATTCGGTGTGGGCTGAATCGTTGAACGCCTCGGACGGGCTGCATCCGAATGCGTCAGGGTACGATCTGATGGCCGAAACGATTGGCGCCTGGTCCGGCTGGCGCAACCTGTTCGACAGTTAACCGCGAGTGAAGGAGCGTATGAGTATGTCCCAGGACAAGGGTTCTCAGAATTCGGTTGATGTCGTCATCGTCGGCGCCGGCTTCTCGGGCTTGTATCTCATTCACAGGTTGCGCAATGAGGGTTATTCGCTGCGCGTTTTCGAGCGCGGCGATGGCGTTGGCGGGACCTGGTACTGGAATCGCTATCCCGGCGCCCGTTGCGACGTGGAGAGTATGCAATACTCATATTCTTTCGACGAACAGCTGCAGCAGGACTGGCACTGGCCGGAGAAATTCTCCGCTCAGCCCGACATCCTGGAATATGCGAACCATGTCGCCGACCGGTTTGACCTGCGCAAGGAGATCGAGTTTGAGACGGCGGTGACCGCCGCGAATTTCGACGAAGCGGCCGGGCGCTGGCGGGTCGAGACGGACAAGGGGGAGAAGGTCTCCGCCCGTTTCTTCATCATGGCGACCGGATGTATCTCGACCGCGCAAATTCCCGATATCGCAGGCCTCTCTTCGTATCAGGGGAACACCTATCACACCGGCAAATGGCCGCATGAGAAGGTGGATTTCACGGGCCAGCGCATCGCCGTGATCGGCACCGGTTCCTCCGGTATTCAAGCGATTCCGGTACTGGCAGAAGAGGCCGCGCACCTTACCGTCTTCCAGCGCACGGCCAATTATTCGCTGCCGGCGCAGAACATGACGATGACGCCGGAATATGAGGGAGAGTGGAAAGACGATTACCGTGCGCGGCGCATGGAGATGCGCTATACGCCGCAGGGCAGTCTGAAGGATCTGAACGACGAACCGGCTCTGGCGGTAAGCGAAGACCGCCGTCGCGAGGTCTATACCGAGCGCTGGGCGACCGGCGGCGCGACGCTTCTGGGTGCGTTCAACAATTTGCTGATCGACCAGGAATCGAACGATACCGCGGCGGCGTTCGTTCGTCAGCAGATCCGTAAAACCGTCAAGGACCCTGCAACAGCGGAGCTGCTATGCCCGAAGGACCATCCGATCGGCACCAAGCGGATTTGCATCGACAGCGGCTACTACCAGACATTCAACCGGGACAATGTCGAACTGGTCGACATCAAAAAAAGCCCGATCGAGAGGATCACCGCGACGGGGCTGATCGCGAACGGCCGCGCTTTCGAATTCGACAGCATCGTCTTCGCCACCGGGTTCGACGCGATGACCGGCACCCTGTTCAACGTCGATATCCGGGGACGCGGTGATCAGGCGTTGAAGGATAAATGGTATGCGGGGCCGCGCACCTATTTGGGCCTCATGTCAGAAGCGTTCCCCAACATGTTCATGATCACCGGACCGGGAAGCCCGTCGGTGAAAGGGAACATGCTCAATTCGCTCGAGCAGCATGTCGATTTCGTCACCGACAGCATCCTCCATATGCGTGAGCGGGGCTTCGCGTTGATGGAACCGACGCGGGAAGCCGAGGACGATTGGGTCGACCATGTGCAGGAGACGGCCAACCGCACGCTCTTTCCGCGCGCCAACTCCTGGTATATGGGCGCGAACATCCCGGGCAAGCCGCGCCTGTTCATGCCCTATATCGGCGGTGTCGGCCGGTATCGTCAGATCTGCGAAGAGAAGGTCGAGAGCGGTTACGAAGGGTTCCGGTTTGACGCTGATCCTGCGCAAGCCGCGGCTGCGGAGTAGGCCGCTGCAACTTCAGTTTTGCACGAAGCTTAAATTCACATCGCCATAATAGGCGTAGGCGAGATAG
>CAJWOT010000417.1 GCA_913044215.1 uncultured Rhodospirillaceae bacterium
CATCTTCGGCGGGATCGCGCAGCGCTTCCATCAGCGTTTCTTCGATCTGCTGCATTTTGCCCTTGTGGTCCACCTTCATGCCGAACACGTCCTTGACGTAAAACACGTCGACCACGCGTTCGCCATAGGTCGAAATCTTGGCGGAGGAGATCTGAAGGCCGAGGTCATGCAGCGCGCCGGTGATGTCGTACAGCAGCCCCGGCCGGTCGCGGCCGTTCACCTCGATCAGGCTGAAGGTGTTGCTCGCCTTGTTGTCGATCAGCACCCGCGGCGGCACGGTAAAGACGTCGGTGCGGCTCGGCAGGCCTCGGCGTTTTTCCATTTCGTCCGCGACGCGTAGCTGTCCCGCCAGGGACTGCTCGATGCGTTCTTCGATCCGTGACAGGCCCGACTCGCTGTCGACCGTGTGCCCGGTCGCATCCTGGATCCAGAAGCTGTCCAGCGCCATGCCGTTGTTGAAGGTGTTGATGCGGGCATCGACGATGGAGGCGCCGCAGACCGCGATCGCCGCCGCGATCTTGTTGAACAGACCCGGATGGTCGGCGGCGTAGACCGTGAGTTCGGTCACGTCACGCTCCGGTTCGATTTCCGTATCGATGGCGAGCGGCTGTTGCGCCTCCGTCGCGTTGCGCACGAATCGGGCATGGCGAACCAGCGTGTCCGGGTCGTAGTAAAGCCAGTAGGAGGCCGGACCCCGCTTGAAATGTTCGTCCACCGCGTCTTCCGTCCAATCGGTCAGCTGTTCGATAAGCAGCTCACGCATGCCGGCGGCACGGTCGCCCATGCGCTCGCCCTCGAAACCGCCGCTCATCACCGCTTCCGAGCGGTAATAAATCTCGCGGAGCAGGGTGGCTTTCCAGTTGTTCCAGCGCCCGGGCCCGACAGCGCGGATATCGACCGCGGTCAGGCAGAGCAACAGCCGCAGGCGCTCCGGCGACTGCACGGTCTCGACGAAATCGATGATCGTCTTGGGATCGTCGAGATCCCGCTTGAAGGCGACGCTGCTCATATCGAGATGGTGGCGCACCAGCCAGGCGACCGTCTCGGTCTCCGCCTCGTTGAATCCGAAGCGGGGGCACAGCTGCTCGGCGACCTCCGCACCCAGCACGGAATGGTCTCCGCCGCGCCCCTTGGCGATATCGTGCAGCAGCACGGCGACGTACAGCACCTCGCGCGACAGCACCTTGTGGATGATCTCGCTGGAGACCGGCAACTCGTCCTTCAACTCGCCGCGTTCCACCTCGCTCAACATGCCGATGGCGCGGATCGTGTGCTCGTCGGTCGTGTAGACGTGGTACATGTCGTATTGCATCTGCGCCACGACGCGGCCGAAATCGGGAATGAAGCGGCCGAACACGCCGGCTTCGTTCATCCGCCGCAGGGTGCTCTCCGCCCCCTTTTCCGCGGTCAGGATCCGCAGGAAGATTCGGTTCGCCTCCGAGTCCTCGCGAATCTTCTTGTTGATGCGGCGCAGGCTCCGGGTCATCGACTGCAGCGCGTCGGGATGGATGTCGAGGCCGCTACGCTGCGCCACCTCGAAGATACGCAGCATGTCGACCGGGTTCTGCGCGAAGTGCCGCGGCCCGGGGATGCCGAGGCGGCCGCTGGCCACCGGGAAGCCCTCGATATCGCGGCTCCACAAGCCGAACAGCGGGGCCAGGAACTGGCGCTGGCGTTGCTGGCGCGCTTCCATCGCGGCGCAAAATATCCGCGTCAGATCGCCGACATCCTTGGCGACCAGGAAGTAATGCTTCATGAAGCGCTCGACCCCGCGGGTGCGGCCCCGGTCGAGATAATGCATCGCCTCGGCGAGTTGCGGCTGCACATCGAAGGTCAACCGTTCCTCCGGCCGGCCGGTCAGGTAGTGCAGCTGGCAGCGAACGGTCCAGAGGTGCATCTGCGCCTTGTCGAACAACGCCACTTCTTCGGACGTAAAGACCTCTTTTTCGACAAGCTGGCTGACATCGTCGACCTGATAGAGATATTTGGCGATCCAGTAGAGCGTCTGCAGATCGCGGATACCGCCCTTGCCTTCCTTGATGTTCGGTTCGAGGACGTAGCGGGAATCGCCCATTTTCTTGTGGCGCTCGTCGCGCTCGTGCAGCTTGGCCTCGACGAACTCGCTCTCGCTGCCTTCAACGACCTCGCGCCAGAAACGGTGGCGCAGCTCGCGGAACAGTTTCTGTTCGCCCCAGATATAGCGCGCTTCCAGCAGGCCCGTGCGAATGGTGATATCGGCCTTGGCCTGGCGCAGGCATTCGTCGATCGAGCGCGTCGCGTGGCCGACCTTCAGCCCCAGATCCCACAGCATATAGAGCATGTGTTCGATGATCTGTTCGGAGCGCGGCGTCTGCTTGTAGGGCAGCACGAACAGCAGATCGACGTCCGACTTCGGCGCCAGTTCGCCGCGCCCATAGCCGCCATAGGCGACGATGCAAAGCTGGTCGGCGGCTGTCGGGTTGGCGGCGGGATAGATATGGTCCGCGGCGATTTCGTAGATCGTCCGGATCAGCTGGTCGATCAGATGGCAATTGCCCTGCACCGCCAGCGACCCGTCATGATCTTTTTCGAACCGCCGCCGCACTTCGGCGAACCCGGCGTCAAGCGCGGCCCGGTAACAGGCGAGCAGCGCCGACTGCCGCTCCAGCTCGCCCAACTCGAGCAGCTCGACGGCCGCCTCGGTCAGCTCCAGCCGGTTGATGATCTTGCGTTTCTGCCTGAGCGCCTTCATCCCGCGAATCTGCGGCCAAAGGCGCGGAAAGGCAAGTGGGCTTGTTGGGCTAAGCGGGCGCGGCCTCTTCCTGATACTGCGCCAGGAATTCCGCACTGGGCGGGATCGGCGTGATGATGTCGATCAGCACCCCGCTGGGATCCTGGGTGATGAAGTGGCGCTGACCGAACGCTTCGTCGCGCAATTCCTGCAGGATGGGCAAGCCCGCGGCCTGTGCACGGTCGTGCTCCGCATCCACATCCTCGACTTCGAAGTTCAGCAGCAGGCCCGCGGTCCGCCCCCGCCCCGCGGCCGGGATCGTCTCATGGTCGCCCGCCATGACGGCCAAATTGACGCTCTCGTCTTCCGACGACTGCAGATGGACATACCAGTCGCTTTCGAACACGGGCAGGAAGCGAAAGTTATCGATGTAGAACCGTACCGTACCGGCCACGTCGCCGGTCATCAGGACGGGATAGAATTGGGTGCATTTCATAGCTTTCGTTCCCTTCT
>CAJWOT010000418.1 GCA_913044215.1 uncultured Rhodospirillaceae bacterium
GATGCGCCAACTGGCACAAAACGGCTTGCAGCTCGACGTCGAACTGGTTTGCGCGGCAGCGGGCGCCGCACCCGGCCTGTCAAAGCTGTGGCCCTATTCCACGATGGGGAACTTCGTTTCCGACACAAGGCCCACCGATGCCCCGGCGGACAATCCGCCGCTTACCATTGCGGTGATGCCGCTGATCCAACTCTTCGAAGGGCGTGAAGACCTGGCGCAACGACGGATCTTCCTGAAGATCGATGTGGAAGGGTACGAACCGGAAGTTCTCGCGGGGGCCGACGCGTTGCTGGCATCCGGCCGGGTCGCGGCGGTGGTATTGGAGAAGAGCGATCACCACGCACCTGCGGCGCGTTGGACCGCCTTCGAAGCGATGATCGCGCAGCTGGAATCGCATGGTTATACGATCCGCTGGTTCCCGCATCTGCACTTGCCCTGCGTCCTGATGCCGTGGGTGCCGGGCAACGACGCGGCTAATCTGGTGGCGCTCGCGCCGAGTTTCGCGCCCCTGCCGAGCTATGATGGTCCTTATGTCTCCTACACCAGGCGGCCGCCGCCGATGCAGGAAGACGTCTCTTTGCAGGAACGGGTCGCTTTGACCGAGCGGTTGATGGCGGCCAAGGCCAGCGATGGCTGGCGCTGGGCGGACCCGCGCGAGATGGAAGCGGGTGCGGCCGAGCGCGCGGCCTTGGTTGCATCCCACATTCCAGAGCGTGCCCGTATCCTCGATCTCGGGGCCGGATTGATAAAGGTCGGGCTGCGCATGAAGCTGGGCGCCGTCTATACGCCGGTCGACCTGGTTCGTTATGCTGACGCGACCGTGTTGGCCGACCTGAACGACAATTAGTTCCCCGACGGTAACTGGGATTGCGCGCTGGCCTTGGAGCTGTTGGAACACATCCATGATGTGCCCGCCTTGCTGTCTCGCATCCGGGCCGCTGCGGGCACCTTTATCTGCACCTATTGCGGCGACGGCGATGCTCAGGCGCGCAGGGCCGCAGGCTATTTCAACGATTTTTCGCGCTCCGATATCGAGCGTCTGCTCGATGCCGGCGGCTGGTCGGTCGAGACCGTGGAGGACCACGGGGCTCATACACTGTTAGTGTGCCGGTGAACCTGGCGTTGTGCTACGATCGGGACGGAGGGGCGCCATGCTGACCGATGCGCAAATAGCTCAGTATCATAAAGATGGCTTTATCGTACCGGACTATCGGCTTCCGCAGGAGATGCTGACGGCGCTGTCGCGGGATGTGGACCAGTTTATCGGCGACGATCCGGAACGGCGTCAATTCGTGCCGACCATGTTCGACTACGACGGACGGTTCGTCGAATACGCGCGCGATCCCGCATTGCTCGACATGATCGAACAACTGGCCGGGCCCGATTTCGCGCTATGGAATATGAGCCTGTTCGGCAAGCCGGCGCGCGACGGCAAGAAGGTACCGTGGCATCAGGACGGCGAGTACTGGCCGATCCGCCCGATGGCGACGACCCGCATCTGGATCGCGCTCGACGAAACCAGCCGCGAAAACGGCTGTCTGCGCTATGTCCGCGGGTCGCACAAGCGACAGGAGATCCGCCAGCATCACGAGGCGGAGAACCGCGACATGCTTCTGCATTACGGCATCGATCCGGGCGATATCGACGAAAAGGACGTGTTCGACCTGGTGCTCGAACCGGGCCAGATGGCGATTCACGACATATACATGGTGCACGGTTCCGAAGCGAATGAGACTGACAGACCGCGGCGCGCCATTGTTCTCAACTACATGCCAACGACGTCACATTTCGACCACGCGCTGGCGGCGAAGCAATACGCTGAAATGGATATCAGTTTCGACCACACCCATCGTCCGCTGTTTCTGATGTGTGGCATCGACCGGTGCGGCAAGAACGACTTCGAAATCGGTCACGACCGGGTTGGCAAGCGTGCAGCTTAGTGTTTCTTAGCCCGCACCGCCGGGTCGGAAGGGAAATCCGGCTGGTTTTCGGGCATCGCCTTATCGAATGCCGGCAATGCGCGGCAGCGTTCATCCAGCTCCAGTAGGAGCGGGTAGGTTGACAAATCCAGGCCGCTGAGACGCGCGTTATACATCTGCGGCACGAGATAGAGATCGCCGACGGTCGGCTTTTCGTCATAGCAAAATGGTGTCACGGAAGCGCGGCGTTGCAGCAACGTCTCGCAGGTTTTGAACCCTTCGTGGATCCAGTGGCCGTACCAGTCGGCGCGGCCTTGCCGTTCGACGTCATATTCGGCTTTCAGGTGACGTTGGATTTTCGGGCCGATGACCGGATGGATTTCGCAGGCGATGACCTGGCTGAAGGCGCGGGATCGGGCGCGGGCGATGGGGTCTTCCGGGAACAGGGAAGGGCCCTCGAACATCTCCTCGATGAATTCGATCAGGGCTGTCGATTGGGTGACGATCTCGCCGTCGATCATCAGGCTGGGAATGAGCATCTGCGGGTTGACCGCCCGATAGTCCTCCGGTGCGCCGCCATCGAGGCTTACGGGAATGTATTCGTAGTCGACGCCCTTGATGTTGAGCGCCGTGCGCACCCGCTGGCCGGCGGAGTTGCGATAGCGGGAATAAAGTTTCAGCTCCATTTAGCGATACCCTTCGGGATTGGCGGGGAAGTCCGGTTGGTTCGGCGGCATCGCCTTGTCGAATGCGGGCAGGGCGCGGCAGCGTTCGTCGATCGCGGTGAGCAGTGGGTAAGGCGAGAGATCGATCTCGAACAGGCGCGAATTGTAGAGTTGTGGGACGAGATAGAGATCGCCAATCGTCGGCTTGTCGTCGTAGCAGAAGGGCGTTTCCACGGCGCGTTGACGCATCAGATCTTCCAGGGTCCGGTAACCGTGATGCAGCCAGTGCTCATACCAGCGCCGTACCTCCTCCTTCGTCAGGCCGCGCTCGTCAGCGAGGTCGCGCCGCATGCGGCCGACGCCGACCGCGTGCATTTCGCAGGCGATGACCTGCCCGAAGGCCCGGCTGCGCGCCCGCGCTACCGGATTCTCGGGCAGAAGGGATGGACCGTCGAAATTTTCCTCGATGAACTCTATCAACGCCGTCGACTGCGTTACCCGCTCGCCGTCGACCACCAGCGTCGGGATCAGGCCTTGTGGATTGATCTCGTCGGTATAGGCCTCCTTGGAGATCGAGCCGGTGTCGCCGACAGCGATGTATTCGTAGTCGACGCCCTTGATATTCAGGGCCGTGCGGAC
>CAJWOT010000419.1 GCA_913044215.1 uncultured Rhodospirillaceae bacterium
GTGTCCAGAATGTTGTACCGGTTCAGCCGGTCAAGCCGTTTTGCGTTCGTCCTCGGGTTCGGGCGAACTCTAGGTGGAGACCTTTCAGGGAGGCGTTGTTGCGCAGACTATGAATGGTTGCACGTTAACATATCACTTACGGCAGTCCGCGGTGGCGTAAGCGTCAACATGCGGCCGGTCAGGGAATTCGAAACTGCGCGTCGCCGTCGGCTTCGATCTGCGCCGGCAATTGTTCTTCCCAGGCGAGATAATCGCGCATTGAATCTTCGTTGCCGTCGTGGCGGTCATGCACCCAAAACAGGAAATCGATGCAATCTGCATCCTTCGGGCTCTCGGGTGAGGGTTCCGTTGGCAGCCCGGCGGCCGTCCAGGCTTCGCGTCCGCCCTTCAGCACCAGGACGGGCGCATCGGTGGCCCCACGCGCGTCGATGACCGCGAGGCGGGCGCGGGTCTCGTGTTCGGAATACAGCACGACCTTCCGGCCCGCCGGCAGTGACCTCACCGCCGCGGGCAGGCGTGGCCGGACGGCCCAGACCGCGCCCGGCAGGCAGGCCTTGCGGTAGTCGAGCGACAGATCGACATCGACGGCGACGGCGGTGCCGGCTTCCAGCTCGGCGGCAAGCGCGGCAGGTTCGATCGTCTCGATGTTCTGATCATCGAGGCCAAGCACATTGTTGGCCGGTGCCGCGCGTTCCGACAGGTCGCCCGCATCATCCAACACGTAAACGTCCCATCGCATCTGCAGCAGCCAGTGCGCCGTCATCGCAGCGCGGACGCCATTGTCGTCGGTCAGGACGACGCGCGCCCCTCGGGTTGCCATCCAGACATCGGTTCCCTGTACGAGTTGACCGCCCGGCGCGGCGATGGCGCCCGGCAGGTGACCTTTTTCATACTCCGACAGGTCGCGGACATCGAAGATGTACAGCGTCCGTTCATCCGTTTCCGAGCGCCAGGCATCGAGGGTGGCGCGGTCAATCGTTTTTACGCCGTAGCGCGCCCGGACCGACACGGCAACCGACTCCGCCTTGGCCGCACCTTCCGTCGAGACATCGCCGTATTTCGCCGTCGCCCCGTGATCCAGCTCCAGCCCGGCCAGGACCCAGCCCTGGGTCCCGCCGCGCAGCGCGACCACCTTGTTGTCGATACCGGCATTGATGAGCGATTGCGCGCCGATGATGCTGCGGGTGCGGCCGGCGCAGTTCACGACGACCAGCGTGTCGGGAGAGGGCGCCAGGTCGTGTACCCGGTAGGCAAGCTCCGCGCCCGGCACATTGATGCCGTTGGGGATGCTCATGCGGTTGAATTCGGCCGGTGTCCGGCTGTCCAGTACGACGAGATCGTCGCCGGCATCAAACATGGCCTGCAGCTCTTCGGCTGAAATCGATGGTGTGTGGTTGGAAACCTCGACCACTTCGCCGAATGCCTTGCAGGGCACATTGACGCCCTTGAAGATTTCGTAGCCGGCTTCCTGCCAGGCGGCGACGCCGCCGTCCAGGATCGCGACATCGCTGTAGCCGCAGGCCTCCAGCCGGACGGCGGCCATTTCCGCGACGCCGTCAGCATCGTCGACCAGTACGACACGGGTCGAACGGCGAGGCACGCGGGCGTCGACGCGGGATTCGAGCACGCTGTAGGGCAGGGGGTTGGCGAAGAGCAAATGGCCTTCACCAAACTGGCCGTCTTCCCGTACATCGAGCAGCGCCAGTTCTGCGCCATCATTGATCATGGCCTTAAGCGAAGGCGCGTCGATTTTCTTCATTTGGAACTCCCTAATCCCGTCAGTCGACCTCGACCCGGGTGACTCGCAATACATTTGTAGCGCCGGGCGTTCCGAACGGAACGCCGGCGGTAATGATGATCCGGTCGCTTTCCTGGGCGAACCCGTCGGCGACCGCGAAGTGGCTGGCCTTGGTGACCATATCCTGGAAGTCGCGCGCGTCGCTGGAATGGACCGTATGAACGCCCCAGACCACCGAAAGGCGGCGCGCGGTCTTCACGTTCGGCGTCAACCCGATGATCGGGACTTCGGGGCGTTCCCGCGCGGCGCGCAGGGTCGTCGAGCCGGAGGTGGTAAAAGTGACGATGGCCGTCGCGGACAGCGTATGCGCGACCTGCCGGGCGGCGGCGCTGATCGCGTCGGCGGCGGTTGCCTCGGGCTCCAGCTCATCCGCGTCGATCATGCGGCGGTAATTGGGCGCCCGCTCGACCCGTTCGATGATGCGGTTCATCATCGACGCGGCTTCGACCGGATATTTGCCGGCCGCCGTCTCGGCAGACAGCATCACCGCGTCGGCGCCGTCATAGACTGCGGTCGCCACGTCGGAAGCTTCCGCGCGGGTCGGGGTCGGCGCGTCGATCATCGATTCGAGCATCTGTGTCGCGACGATGACCGGTTTGCCGGTCTGGCGGCAGGCGCGGATGATGCGTTTCTGCAGCACGGGCACGTCCTCCGGCGGCATCTCGACGCCCAGATCGCCGCGCGCGACCATGACCGCATCGCTTAGTTCGATGATCTCTTCCAGCCGCTCGATCGCGGCCGGTTTTTCCAGCTTGGCGCAGATCGCCGCCCGCGTCGTGATCAGCTTGCGCGCTTCGGCAATGTCCTCCGGCCGTTGCACAAAGGACAGCCCGACCCAATCGACGCCAAGGTCGAGGCCGAAGCGCAAATCGTCTTGGTCCTTGCGGGTCAATGGGGACAGCGGCAGCACCACGCCAGGCACGTTGACGCCCTTGCGGTCGGAAAGCTCGCCGCCGATGACGACCGAACATTGCGCGAAGTCCTTGTCGCACTCTTCGACCTTCAAGCGGATGCGTCCGTCATCCAGGAGCAGGTTCGTGCCCGGCTCGATCGCTTGATAGATTTCCGGATGAGGCAGGCAAACCCGGGTTTGATCGCCCTCAGCCTCATCACGGTCCAGGCGAAACGGCGCACCCTCCGTCAGGTTAACGGCGCCGTCGGCGAACGCGCCGATGCGCAGTTTTGGACCTTGCAGATCCATCAGGACGGCGATAGGCCGGCCGGTCTCGTATTCCAGCTCGCGGATGATTTCGTAATTCGCCTTGTGATCGTCCTGCGAGCCATGGCTGAAATTTAGCCGAAACACATCGACGCCCGCATCGAAAAGCTCTGCGATCTTTTCCGTCGAGGCGGTCGCCGGACCCAAGGTCGCGACAATTTTCGTTCTGTGCTGTCGTCTCATCCGTCACCTGGCTCGGGG
>CAJWOT010000420.1 GCA_913044215.1 uncultured Rhodospirillaceae bacterium
CGTTCAACGGGATATCCGTCCGGCCCTGCTGCCGCCGTTCCCGATTCCAGTCGGTCTCGCCGTGCCGCAGATAGTAGAATTCGCGGGGCGTCAGCATCCGCAGTCAGGTCGGGCCCGCTTGCAGAAAGCGCTGATAGGTCTTGCGCAAATCCTCGACCGCCGCCGCGACCAGCTTCTCGCCGTCCTCCGGCGTCGAGAGCGACGGGTCCGCCCCCATCCGCCCGTCGGGATAGAGGCGGCGGTAATCCGTTGCGCCTTGGAAGGCCCGCTCGATCGGCGCGATGTCGCCAAGCGGGGCGTCACGCTGTTGTTCGGGATAGGCGTACCAGGTAACTGACACTTCGGACGGCGTGGCGTGCGAACCCTCCTTGTCGCCATACATCTCGTCGCGCATCTTCGACACCGTCGGCTGGTCGAACCAGTTGGCGAGCTGGCAGAACACCTCCGCCGGCATCTTGTTCGCGCCGGGACCGCGCATCGCCGCGGCCTCCGCCAGTTCCGCGTGAATTTCGCTGAAGGCCGCGCTGACCGGCGCGATGTTGCCGCCATGGCCGTTGACGAAGAAGAAATGATCGAAGCCGTGCCGCGCCAGCGAGACGACGATATCGCGCACGACCATGATCAGGGTGGACGGACGGAAGGTGATCGAACCGGTGAAGTCCATATGGTGCTGCGCCATGCCGACCGAGATGGTCGGCGCGACCAGTACGCCCATCGCCTCGCCCAGACGCCGGCCGATGAACTCGGCGGTCAGCGCGTCGGTGCCGATCAGCCCGGTCGGTCCGTGCTGTTCGGTCGATCCGATCGGCACGATGATGCCGCGCGAGGACTCCAGATAGGTCTCGACCTCGGGCCAGGTGGTCAGCTGCAACTGCATGGTTTTCGCCCCCTTCCGATGCTTGTCTGACGTTTGATATATGACATTATGAAGCATAGAAGAGTGGTTGGCGCGGCATTATGATCGCCGCGAAAGAACAGGTCAGGGAGGGCGCTCGAACCATGTCACAAGATGAACTATTCCCGGTACCCGAATCCTTCGCGTCGGGCACGCATGCGGACAACGACACATATCTCGAAATGTACCAGCGCTCGGTGGACGATCCCGAAGCGTTCTGGGCCGAACAGGGCAAACGGATCGACTGGTTCACGCCGTACACGAAGATCAAGGATGTCTCCTACGACGCCGACGATCTGCACGTGAAGTGGTATTACGACGGCACCACGAACGCCGCGCATAACTGCCTGGACCGGCATCTGGAAACGCGCGGCGACCAGACGGCGATCATCTGGGAAGGCGACGACCCGGCGGAAGATGCCAAATTCACCTACCGCGAACTGCATGAGATGGTCTGCAAGTTCGCCAACGGGCTGAAAGCGATCGGCGCCAAGAAGGGCGACCGGATCACCATCTACATGCCGATGATCCCGGAAGCCGCGGTGGCGATGCTGGCCTGCGTCCGCATCGGCGCGGTGCATTCGATCGTCTTCGGCGGCTTCTCGCCCGATGCGTTGGCGGGCCGCATCCATGACTGCGATTCCAACATCATCATCACCGCCGACGAAGGCTTGCGCGGCGGCCGGCCCATTCCGCTGAAAGCGAATACCGACGCGGCGCTCGACTCCTGCCCCTCGATCGAAAAATGCGTCGTCGTCCGGCGCACCGGCGCCGATATCGGCTGGAAGGACGGCCGCGACGTCTGGTACCACGATCTGGTCGCGGACGCGTCGGCGGACTGCCCGGCCGAGGTGATGAATGCGGAAGACCCGATGTTCATCCTCTACACCTCGGGCTCGACCGGCAAACCGAAGGGCGTGATGCACACGACCGGCGGTTACATGGTCTATGCCTCGATGACCCATCAATACGTCTTCGACTATCACGACGGCGATATCTACTGGTGCACAGCCGATGTCGGCTGGGTCACCGGGCACAGCTACATCATCTATGGCCCGCTCGCCAACGGGGCGACGACGCTGATGTTCGAGGGCGTGCCGAACTATCCCGACGCCAGCCGGCATTGGGAAGTCTGCGACAAGCACCAGGTCAATATCTACTACACCGCACCGACAGCGATCCGCGCGCTGATGCGCGAGGGCGACGAACCGGTGAAGAAGACCAGCCGCAGTTCGGTGCGGCTGCTGGGTTCGGTGGGCGAGCCTATCAATCCGGAAGCCTGGCTCTGGTATTACAATGTCGTCGGCGACGGGCGCTGCCCGATCGTCGATACCTGGTGGCAGACCGAGACGGGCGGCATCATGATCACGCCGCTGCCGGGCGCGACGGATTTGAAGCCCGGCTCCGCCACGCGGCCCTTCTTCGGCATCCAGCCGGCCCTGGTCGATGCGGACGGCAACCTGCTGGAGGGGGCGACCTCGGGCAATCTCTGCATCCTGGACAGTTGGCCCGGCCAGATGCGCACGGTGTATGGCGACCATCAGCGTTTCGTCGACACCTATTTCAAGACCTATCCCGGGAAATACTTCACCGGCGATGGCTGCCGCCGCGACGAGGACGGCTATTACTGGATCACCGGCCGGGTCGACGATGTGATCAACGTGTCGGGCCATCGCATGGGCACCGCCGAGGTCGAGTCCGCCCTGGTCGCGCACGATCAGGTGGCAGAAGCGGCCGTCGTCGGATACCCACACGACATCAAGGGCCAGGGCATCTACGCCTATGTCACCCTGAATGTCGGCACCGAGCCGAGCGACGATCTGCGCAAGGAGCTGGTGCAGTGGGTGCGCAAGGAAATCGGTCCGATCGCGACGCCCGATCTGCTGCAATGGGCGCCCGGCCTGCCGAAGACCCGGTCCGGCAAGATCATGCGCCGCATCCTGCGCAAGATCGCCGAGGACGATTTCAGCAATCTCGGCGACACCTCGACCCTGGCGGAACCGGCCGTCGTCGACGATTTGGTTGAGAACCGCATGAACCGGTAACCCCAGGGCCGCACCGGCCCGAACACGGACAAGACCCCGCGGACCGTTCAGGCCGCGGGGTTTTTTCGCGTCCAAGGGTTAAATTCCGTTAACGATTTGAAAAGGAATTTGTGGTTTTCTCCCTAAATATTCACGTAGCTCGTCCATTTTTGAAGAAAGTTGATCAAATCATGAAACTTGATCCGGAATCGAGAAGTAAGGGAGAGGCACAAATGGACGAGATGGGGATCCGCATCGGACATGTAGCCATCGTCTCCGGGGCGCTGGTGTC
>CAJWOT010000421.1 GCA_913044215.1 uncultured Rhodospirillaceae bacterium
TCACCCAATCGCAGATGATCAGGTCGAATTCCGGATCGCTCTCCGTAAGGCGCAGCGCCGTCTCACCATCCGACGCCTTGGCGATATGCGAAACGCCCAGGCCCAGCAGGGCGAGTTCGATCCATTCCGCGTAATCCGAATCATCCTCGACGATGAGAACGCGTGCGCCCTTCAGGCGCGCCTAGGGATCTTGATAGTCTTTCATGTAAACGAGCATAGGCAAAAAACGTTGACAGTCTCTATCCAACAGCCAAGGGTTAATTCATTGAAAATAAGTAATTATTAACAACGCAGCAGCCCTTCCGGCCTGACTGCGCCTAGTCCGCGGCGTCCTGGCCTTTCGGCCGGTTGTCCGCCCCTGCCACCTTCACCGACGCCCGGACCACGGGCACGTCTGCTTCCGCCAGCGGTTGCATATAGGCCTTGCGCGCCAGCGCCGCCTCGATATAGGGCGCCAGCTCCGCCGCCTTCTTGGCTTCGCGTTCCGCCACATCTTTGGCGAATTCCGGCATGACCGTCTCGGCGAACAGTTCCAACGACTCGCAGATATTCTGATGCGAGTTCTTGCCCGCCTGCTGCAGCATGATGACCTGGTCGACGCCGCAATCCTGGAAGCTCTTCAGGTGCCGCAGCATGTCGTCCGGCGTGCCGATGCCCGCGCCGTCATATTCGCCGCGTTCCAGCGCAGCCTGGATCAGCTTGTCGGACGCGTCGCCGCGCTTTTCCCGGAAGTCGGACCACATGTCGCTGTAGCCGGGCACGAAATCGTGCGCCACCAGGCGCTGCTGCGAATAGCGGAAGAACTCGAAATTGTCCTGGCCGCGCCGGATCGCCTCCGACCGGTCCTCATGCATCGAGAAGGCGGAGACGATCGCGATATTGGCGTTCACGTTCCAGCCGAGCGGCAGGCATTCCTCGCTCTTTATGATGTCGTAATAGATCTTCGACCAGTGCAGCGCCTCCTCCGGATCGATGAAGGAGAAGGCCAGCGCGCCGATACCGTTCTGCGCCGCGACCTTGATCGTGTCGCGGTTGGTGCAGGCCATCCATAGTTTCGGATGAGGGTCCTGCAGCGGCTTCGGCAGCACATTGCGGCAGGGCATGGAGAAGCCCTCGCCCTCGTAGCCGGGATAGGGCGTCAGCACCATCATGTTGCAGATCTGCTCCGCCGCCTCGAGCGCCATCGCCCGCTTGCGCTTGGCCGGGATGCCGAAGGCGCCGAGCTCGAGCCGCGTCGCGCCCTCGCCGATACCGAACTCGACCCGCCCGTCCGACAGCAGGTCGAGCGTCGCCAGCCCCTCCGCCGTGCGGGCCGGATGGTTGTAGTTCGGGATCACCTGGCGGATGCCGTGGCCGAGCCGGATGCGTTCCGTCTTGCTCGCCGCAGCGGCCAGGAACACTTCCGGCGCGGAGGCGTGCGAATATTCGTCGAGGAAATGATGCTCGACCTCCCAGGCATAGTCGAAGCCGAGCTGGTCGGCGAGGACGATCTGATCGAGCGCTTCCTTGAAAAGCCGGTGCTCGTCGCCCGGGTTCCAGGGCCGCGGGAGCTGCAACTCGTAAAAGACGCCAAACCGCATGGTAAATTCCTCAAAACAGCCATCTGATCCGTAACGTTCATACGGTTTAGTCCGGACATTTGTCAAAATTTCGACGGCGGCGGGCCTTGCCACACCGGCCGTGACAACGCACGATCCGCTGCCCCTTACCGGAAAGGACTGCCATGAAAGCCGGCGTCAATTTGATCAATTTCGGCCCTTCGGCCAATCCCGACAGCCTGCGGCGTTGGGCACAGATGACCGAGACCTTGGGCTATCACCTGATAATGTCTTCCGACCATATCGCCACGACCCAGGACGTGGCCGAGAAATATCCCGCGCCCTTCTACGAGCCGCTGACCACCTTGGGCTGGCTCGCCGGGATCACGGAGCGGGTGGAGATCGGCACGACCGTCCTGATCCTGCCCTATCGCAGCCCGCTGGAAACCGCGCGGGCCTTCGCCAATATCGACCAGCTGAGCGGCGGGCGCTGCATCCTCGGCGTCGGGGTCGGCTGGGCGGAAGAGGAGTTCGCGGCGCTGCAGGTGCCGTTCAACAAGCGCGGCGCGATGACGAACGACTATCTGGCCGCGATCCGGGAGCTTTGGACCAACGACATCGCGTCGCATGACGGCCCCTACGTCCAATTCGACAAGGTGCAGACGGCGCCCAAGCCTGTGCGTAAGCCGCACCCGCCGATCTGGGTCGGCGGGTCGAGCGACGCCGCCCTGCGCCGCACGGTGCGGCTGGCCGATGCCTGGCACCCGATCCGCTTCACCCTGGACTGGATGCGCGACACCGGCGTGCCCAGGCTGCAGGAAGTCGCCGACGCGGAAGGCCAGCCGATGCCGTCCGTCTGCCCGCGCATCCGCCTGCGCATCACGGACGAGACCCAACCGGAGGACGACCGCTATTGCGGCACCGGCACGATCGACCAGATCCGCCACGACATCGTGGGGCTGGAGGCGCTCGGCTGCGACTACATCCTGCTCGACACCCACCATGACGATATCGAGGCGTCGCGGAACCTGGAGGAACAGTGGCGCATGCTGGCCGTCATCGCCGAACAGGTGCTGGACCTCGACAACGAAACGACGCGCTAGAAACGCCACTGAAAAAGGAAGGGAATTCCCGCCATGGGCACCTACTACATGGTCGAGATGCACTATCCGCTGGATGACGACCGGACGAAATTCAACGAATTTTACCACAAGCACATCTCGATGCTGCTGACCATCGACGGCTTCCTGGAGGCGCAGCGCTACGAATGCACGCACGAGGCCCGCGCGCCCTTCATGGCGGCCTACCGCCTGCGCGAGCCCGGCGTCATGACCAGCGAAAACTACACCTCCCGCGCCGGCCCGACCTCCGTCGACCCCGCCTTCAAGGCCAAGATGACCAATTGGGACCGCAACCTGGTGACCGGCGACATCGAAACCATGGAGGTGGCGGAAGACGGCTGGATGGTCCTGATCGACCGCCTGTCAGAAGACTGCCCGCCCCTACCGGACTGCTTCACACCGCTGAAGATCATCGGTCTCGATGCGACGATCGTGGAACGCGGGGTCATGATCGGCACGGATGGCGACTCGGCGGCACCGGCGGCCCAGGACGGTTGGATCGTCCGCAGCTTCCGCCCGATCCACCCGCCGCGTTATCCGGGGTAG
>CAJWOT010000422.1 GCA_913044215.1 uncultured Rhodospirillaceae bacterium
TCCGGTTCATTGCTTGAGCCGTATTGTGGTGGCCAGGCAGCAGTGATTTTCAGAATGGTGGAATTTTTATGAGCGGTATCGCGATAATTGTCGAATACGACGTCGAGCCCGGCAGTCTGGGCGAACATGAGTGCCGTGTCCGGACCTC
This sequence comes from uncultured Rhodospirillaceae bacterium, assembly GCA_913044215.1. Lineage (GTDB taxonomy): Bacteria > Pseudomonadota > Alphaproteobacteria > UBA8366. The sequence goes on from CAJWOT010000422.1 coordinate 149, forward strand.
AGCGGCGAAATGTCTGCAGGAAGACGGCTGCCTCCGTATGGAGGTGTTCGTGCCAGAAGGTCAGGAGAACAAGCTGGTTTTGAGTGAGTTATGGCGCGACGAAGCCGCCTTGAAAGTGCACCGCAATCAAGCGGGCCATGCGGAGGATCACGCGCATATCGATGAGCTCTGTGTGGGCAAGAGCGTGCGTCGCGGCAACTTGCTTTAGCAGTGCAAGTTTCGTGGTGACGGCACCGAACGCGAAATGACAAATTGTGCCGTGATGTGCTCTAGGTGGGAACCGTCAGTCGCCGTGGCGTGACAGCGTTCCCGGCATTTGCGCCGACACACAGCCTGCCTTTTGCATCCAGCGGCACGGTTCCGGTCGCGACGGTTTCGTCGCAGATCAGCCAGCCGCGCAGCGGCGCGCCGTCTTTGCCGACCAGTTCGATGCGGTTGTCAGCCGTTAGGCCCAGCGCGATGGCGTCGGCCGGGTTCAGGCGAATGACCCGCTTTTGGCTCGGTCCTGATGCCACATAGGCGTCGGCATCGCTATCGGTCACGGTAAGGGAGCGCGGCGCCGTTTCCTCCGCAACGTACATGGTCCGTGCCGCGTCTTCCGATACCACGCCATCCGCCACGTCCCGGGCCAACGCCTCGCGGTCCCTCTCCCACGGGGCGCCGTAACCGCCGCCGCCGGCGCTTTGCAGGATGACCGTGTCACCGGCCTCCAGCGGATGGCCGCCGACCTTGCCGGGGCTGTCGAACCGGTGTTCGGTGCCGTCCGCCTTCACGACATAGCTGTCGACCGGCGCACCGCTTTCGCCGCCGAGAATGCCGAAGGGGGGCATCATGGCGCCGTCGGAAAGCAGTGAGTATTTCGCGCTACCGCGGGTCAGGCGCAGGGCGCGGCGCATGCCGAGACCGCCGCGGTGCTGACCCGGCCCGCCACTGTCGGTGCCGAGCCGGGAGAAGTCCACCTGTAGGGGGAACTTGTTCTCCAGCACCTCGGTCGACTGGACGGTCGTCAAGTCGCCCCAATCGATCGCCGCCATGGCGCTCGGTCCGTCCGCTTCCAGGAAGCCGCCATTGCCGCCGCTCGCCCATTCGTAATGTACGTATTCGCCGCCGTTGTCTGGGTCGATGCCGCCGATTAGGTTGTGGAAAGAGGTGCGGTGAATGTCGCCGGAGACGAGTTCCGGGCAGGCGCGGGCCAGCGCGCCCAGCATCGTCGCGATGACCCGCTTGCGGATCTCGCCATGGCTGCCGGCGGGGGCGGGGTGGCTGACATTGACGATGGTGCCTTCCGGGGCGATGACGTCGACCGGGCGGAAGCTGCCATGGTTCAGCGCGTGCTGTGGGTCGAGGGTCGATTTCAGTGCGATAAAGACCGAGGCGGCGGTGACCGCCAGAGTGGAGTTGACCGGTACCGGCACCTGCGGCGAGACACCGGTGAAGTCGGCGGTCAGGGAATCGCCCTTGATGGTCAGGCTGAGCGGCAACAGCAGCGGTTCGAAGCCGTTCGGCCCGAAGGTCTCCAGATAGTCCTCGTAGTAATACTCGCCGTCGGGCAGGGCCTTGATGTTCTCGCGCATGCGCGCTTCCGAGCGGTCGAGATTGAGCCGCACGCAGTCGAGCATTAGTTCGACACCATAGCGGTCGATCAACTCGCCCAGCCGCCGCTCCGCCGTGCGGCAGGCGGTGAGACCGGAATTGAAGTCGCCCCAGCGTTCTTCGCGCACGCGCATGTTGCTCAAAAGCACTTCCATCAGCGGAGTGTTGATGCGGCCTTCCTCGACGATCTTGACCGGCGGGATACGCATGCCTTCCTGATATATCTCTGTCGCTGTGCCAGACATGGAGCCGGGGACCGCGCCGCCCACATCCGCCCAATGCTCGCGAACCGCGGGGAAGAACACCAGCTCGTCCCCGACGAAAACCGGGTAGATGATCGTCACGTCGTTCAGGTGCGTGCCGCCGCGATAGGGGTCGTTCATCAGGATAACGTCGCCGGGCTTGAGGTCGCCCCCCATGTCGGCGAGCGCCGCCTCCACCGACCAGGGCAGGGGCACGACATGGCTGCCGATATCTTCGGACTGGGCAACCACCTGACCCGAGGCGTCGAACAGCCCGCAGGAAAAGTCCCGCGCTTCGTAGATCGCGACTGAACGCGCCGTACGGAACACCGTCGCCCGCATCTCGCGTACGACGGAGATCAGGCCTTCGGTGACGACCTCAAGGGTGATCGGGTCGATCATAGGGCGGGCTCCTGGGCGGCAGTGCCGTTCGCAATCATGCCTGGCCCTCTTTGGTCAGAATCATGATGCCGTAGCGGTCCTGCGATGCGGTGAATCCCGGCGGGACGACGGTTGTCGCGCCGTCTTCCTCGATGATGGCAGGGCCGGGGACCGCAAGGTCTGTCGGCAGCGACGGGCGGCGATAGATCGATGTTTCCTGCACCGCACCGCTGAAGACCACCGGCCGGCGGCTGTTTTCGGCGTCGGACAAATGCCCCTCCACAACATGTTCCGGCAGGTCCGCCCGATCCGACAAGCCGATACCGATCACGCGGAAGGAAACAATCTCGACGGGACCGTCGTCGAGCTGGCCGTAGCGTTCCTCGTAAGCCGCGCGAAAGGCATTTTCGATATCCGCAACTGTCGCTGCATCGTTCGGGAGCTTGGTTGCCAGTTCGAAGGCCTGGCCGACGTAGCGCATCTCAAGCGAGGTCTGCAGCCGCACTCTGTCGCCGGTGAACCCGTCTTCTGCCAACCGTTCGGTGGCGCGGGTGCGCAGCGGCGTGAGGATGTCCTGCAGCGTCGCCCAGTCCGTGTCGTCGAGCTTGGTCAATCGCGTTTGCGTCACGTCGTAGCGCGTGTCCGCCGCCAGGAGTCCGTAAGCGGAAAACGCGCCGGGCATTGGTGGGATAACGATGCGGGTCATGCCGAGCTCTTCGGCGATGGCGGCGGCGTGCAGAGGACCGGCGCCACCATAGGCGAACAAGGTGAAGTCGCGCGGGTCGAGGCCGCGCATGACGGAAATCTCCTTCACCGTGCCGGTCATCCGGGCGA
>CAJWOT010000423.1 GCA_913044215.1 uncultured Rhodospirillaceae bacterium
TGAATGGCGGCGTTGTCGCATCCGCCACGGGATCGATGCTTCGGGCCCGCTCAAAATGTTCGGCGTTTGAGGGCTGCTCAAAACCAAGCGGTTGACCGGCTTCGACAGCATGGCGGAGTATGATCTTGGAAAACGAAAGGTGCCGCGATGCAGTCAAACTACACGATACATCGGCACGACCATCATATCGGCTGGGACAACGCCAACCCGCCAATTCTCACGGTCGCCCCGGGCGAAGCGGTCACGATCGAAACCGTCGATAGCTCCGGCGGTCAGCTGTCGCCCGCCTCGACCGTCGCCGATATCGCGTCGCTGGATTTCGGCAAGGTTAACCCGGTGACGGGGCCGATCCGGGTCGAGGGGGCGATGCCCGGCGACGCGCTGCAGGTGACATTGGAAAGTTATCGGCCCTCCGGTTGGGGCTGGACCGCGAATATCCCCGGCTTCGGTCTTCTCGCCGACCAGTTCGACCAGCCTGCGCTGCATATCTGGTCCTACGATGCGGACAATTTGGCGCCGGCCCTTTTCGGCAAGTCCGGCCAGGTTCCCTTGAAGCCGTTCGCCGGAACGGTCGGTGTGGCCCCGGCGGAACCGGGCATCCACAGCATCGTGCCGCCGCGCCGGGTTGGCGGCAACATGGATATCCGCGATCTAGCGGCCGGGAGCGTCCTGTACCTGCCGGTCGAGGTCGAAGGCGCGCTGTTGTCGTTGGGCGATACCCATGCGGCACAGGGCGATGGGGAGGTTTGCGGCACCGCGATAGAAAGCCCGATGGATGTGACTGTGCGGCTCGACGTGATCAAAGGGGCGGCGCCGACATTCCCTTGCTTCACGACCCCGGGACCGGTGACGCGCCATCTGGACGAGAAGGGCTACGAGGTGACTACCGGTGTCGGGGCGGATCTCATGGCTGGCGCCCGCGACGCCGTGTCCGGCATGATCGACCTGTTGACTGCCCGGCACGGCATGACGCCGGAAGAGGCCTATATGCTATGCAGCGTCTGCGCAGACCTGCGCATTTCCGAGATCGTCGACCAGCCCAACTGGATCGTCTCGTTTTACTTCCCGCGCCTTGTGCTCGAATAGCGATTGGAGGAAGTCTTATGACTGACGCCGCAAATTTGATCCTGTTTCTGTCCGACAATCACACTCGTAATTTCGTCGGCGCCTATGGGCACCCCATCGTTCAGACGCCAATCCTCGACAAGATCGCTGAGCGGGGCGTGCGTTTCGACAACGCCTATTGCGCGAGCCCGCTCTGTTGCCCGTCGCGCGCGGCTTTGGCCACCGGTCGCTATCCGCACCAGACCGGCTATTGGGACAACGCGCTTGCCTATGACGGCAAGACACCGACCTGGCATCACCGCGTCCGGGACAGCGGTGCGACTGTCACATCGATCGGGAAACTGCATTTCCAATCGGGGGACAATGACAACGGCTTCACCGACGAAATCATCCCCATGCATATCGTCGAAGGGAAGGGTGCGCTGATCGGATTGTTGCGTGCAACCGAAGAAGGCGTACCGCCGCGCTCAGGACCGCGTGAAATGTATAGCCGTTCGGGCGTCGGCGAAGCGGATTACCAGAATTACGACCGCGACATCACCAAACGCACCGTTGATTGGTTAAACAAGGAAGGGGCGCGCCTCGACAAACCTTGGGTCTTGTTGGTGTCCTATGCGAGTCCGCATCCGCCTTTCGCGATTCCCAAACGGCTCTACGACCTGTATCCGCCGGAGCACATACCGTTGCCGGTTCAGTTCGATGCGGACAACCGGCCGGATCACCCGGCAGTCAATCACGTCCGCCGGGTCGACAATTTTGAAGAGCCACTGAATGAAGAATGGGTGCGGCGCACCGTTGCCGGCTATTGCGGACTGATCACCCATGTCGACGAACAGATCGGGCAGGTGATGGGGGTGGTTGAAGATCTCGGCCTGCTGCCGACGACCCGGGTGATGTATACGAGCGATCACGGCGAAGCCGCCGGCAATCACGGGCTGTTTGGCAAGTCGGTGCTGTACGACCATTCCATGGCGGTGCCTCTAATCATGGCGGGACCCGGGGTTCCGGAAGGGCGGTCGGTCACCCAGATCGCGTCGCATGTCGATTTGTACCCGACCATCGTTGAAGCGATGGACGCGCGTTTCTCGACCCGGGAGGACACGGACCTGTCGGGAATTTCGCTGTGGCCGGCGATGCAAGGAAAAGCGGCGCCGCGGCTCGGCTTCGGCGAGTTCCATTCGCAATCGTCGAAAACCGGCAGCTATATGCTGCGCGACGGCTACAACAAACTCATCTATCACGTGGATATGCCGAAGCAGTATTTCGATTTGCAGCTCGATCCCTTCGAGACCCAGGATCTATCCGGAGAAGGAAGTCCGAAGATGGCCGAATTGGAGGCCAAGCTTCGCGCCATCGTTGACCCTGAAGAGGCGGACTATCGCGCCAAAACCGATCAGCTCACCCATATCGAACGGTTCGGTGGGGCGGACGCGGTTCGGCAGCGCGGCACGTTCAACTATTCTCCCGTGCCGGGCGACGACGCGAAGATGGAAACCTTTCGGTAGGCCGTGACCGGTGCCGGAAAACCCCATGCGGCTGGCCAAGCCGCAACTCGACATCGGCCTCTATACCAACCAGCGGCAGCCGCAGCTCGAATTCTGGCAGCATACGGTTGGGTTGGAATTCGATCATCTCGGTAAGCTGGGCGGCGGCGTCCATCAGCTGCGTCATCATTGCGGCGGTTCGATCATAAAGGTGAACCACAGCCGCGATGCGCTCGATCGCGATAAGCCGACCGGCATGGTCGGTCTCGTTATCGGGCGGGAAGAATGTGCGACCCGCCTGGAATTGCATGATCCCGACGGCAATGCGGTAGCCCTCGTTCCAAAAGACGACGCGGGGCCGTTCAATCTGGCGCTGCGTTTGCAGGTGCGTGATGTGTCGGTGTCGGCGGCGTTCTATCGCGACGGTCTCGGTCTGTCCGATCTCGGTTACGGCCGGTTCGCGTGCGGCCAGTCGCAGATCTGGCTGGAACAGGATGCCTTAGCGCCGGTTGTCGGTGCGTTGCCCGGCGTCGGCCTGCGCTACTTCACGCTGCAGATTTTCGATTGTGACCGGGCGCATGGCTGGGCCTGCGCGCGCGGCGGGACCGAAGGGCGGCCGCCCCGTACCCTGGGCGATACCGTCCGCTA
>CAJWOT010000424.1 GCA_913044215.1 uncultured Rhodospirillaceae bacterium
TGATCCTTTCTTCCGACTCGCATGTCTTCGAGCCGCCGGATTTATGGACGCAGCGAATTGACAGCGCATTCAAGAGCCGCGCGCCGCGCATGCAGCGGGTCGGCGACGTGGACCATCTGGTGATCGAGGACGGTCAGATGATTGCCGGCATCGGGCTGATCTCGAATGCCGGCGCCCGCTTCGACGCGCCGGAGACGATCTCCGACCACGCAAGTTTCGACGACGTCCACCAGGGCGGCTATGAACCGGACCAGCATCTGCGCGATATGGTGATCGACGGCGTGTTCGGCGAAGTCCTCTACCCGTCGCAAGGCCTGTTCTACTACAAGGTCGCGGATCCGGCGTTGTTCTCGGCGATTTGCCGGGCCTATAACGACTGGCTCGCGGAGTTTTGCAGCGCCGATCCGGAGCGCCTCAAGGGCATCGCGATGATCAATGTCGATGATGTCGCGGACGCCGTCGGCGAACTGGAACGTACGGCCAAGCTCGGCTTTGTCGGCGGCATGATCGCCGAATACCCGATGGAGGAACGGCGCTACGACCACCCCGATTACGAACCGCTGTGGGCGGCGGCAGCCGCCCTGAACATGCCGCTTAGCTTGCATACGGCGACCCGGCGCGTGCAAAGCAACTCCGCCCTGGGCGAGCGCAAGGTGCAGGACGCCAGCCGGCGGGCCACCAAGGCGTTCCTGCCGGCGCTTTCCCTGTGCGACATGATTTTTGCCGGCGTGTTCGAGCGGCACCCCGACTTTCGGCTTGCCATCGTCGAGTTCGAACTGTCCTGGCTGCCCTATGTTCTGACAAACATGGACTACACCTACCGCGAGCGGAACGAGGAAGCGATGTACCGCTTCAAGGGGGACACGCTGCCAAGCGATTTTGTCGCGCAGAACGTCTATCTGAGTTTTCAGGAAGACGATGTCGGCATCCGGCTGCGCGACCGCATCGGCGTCGACAGGATGATGTGGGGCTCCGACTATCCGCACAGCGAATCCACCTTCCCGCGCTCGCGCGAGGTACTGGACAGCATTCTGCAGGATGTGCCGGAAGAAGAGAGAGCGAAGATCGTTTGCCACAACACGGCCGCACTCTATGGCTTCGATCTGGCGCGCATATCCCAACCGCCGGCCGCACACCGGGGCGCAGCGGAGTAAGCCGCGACGGTTTGCGCGCGAATTGGTCTTTGAAGCAACGCGCAGCATTACGGACGGCCGTCGCCTTTATCATGCGCGGGCATGAAACGCCGGCGTCAAGCGCGCCTGTCTGTTCTGCCCGGCTATCGGTTCCGGTAACCGCTTCGGACATGTCACCTCAGCCGTGGGCGCCGCGAGGGTGCGGTGCGCGAAATTGAGTTTCGCCGTCGCGTCATGCAAGAATATCGGCACGACATCCACTTTGAAGATACCGACGGGGCTAAGCAGAGCGCTTCCGCGGGACCGCGGAACAAGCGAGGACGGGATGATCAGGATTGGCATCGATATCGGCGGCACGTTTACCGACTTTGCAATCAGCCGCGATTCGGCGGAGGGCTATGCCAACATCACGAGCTTCAAAGTACCGTCCACGCCGCCGACATTTGCGGATGCCGTGCGCACCGGCCTGGACGAGATTATCGACGCCGGGAAGATCGCTCCGGACGAGGAAATTCTTCTGGTCCACGGCACAACGGTCAGCACCAACGCGGTGATCGAACGCAAGGGTCCGCCCATGGCGCTCTTCGTGACCAAGGGATTCGGCGACCTGCTGAATATTCAGCGGCTACGGCTCGACAAGCCGGTTGATCTGTTCAACCGCAGGACCACGCCGTTGGTGGCGCGCGAGCATGTCTTCGAGATCGACGAACGCCTGCTTGCCGACGGAACGGTCCAGCGGGCGCTCCCCGCGGACGAAGTCGCCGCCGCGGCGGCCAAAGCGTCGGCGGCCGGGGCGGAGGCGCTGGCCATCTGCTTCCTGCACAGCTACCGCAATCCGGCGCACGAGATTGCCGCGCGTGAGATCGTCGAAGACGCAGCCAGCGGTCTTGCGGTGACCGTTTCCAGCGAGATCTGGCCGCGGCAGAACGAATATGAACGCGCCGTCGTCGCGGTGTTGAACAGCTATGTGAAAAAGATCATCGCGGACTATCTCGGCGAAATCGAAGCCTATCTAAAAGAGAAGCTGCCCGGCGCGCGGTTGTTCATCACGAAATCGAACGGCGGCGTCATGGCCTGCGACATCGCCTATCGCCATCCCGTGCATACGCTCTTGTCGGGCCCCGCGGCTGGGGTTACCGCGGGACAATTCGTCGGCGACCTGCTGGAGATGCCGGACCTGCTTACCATGGATATGGGCGGCACCAGCACGGATATGTCGCTCATTCGCGCGGGGCAGGCCCAGGTGTCAACTCAGGCCGAGGTTGGCGAATTTCCCTTGATGATGCCGGTCACGGCGATTGAGGCAATCGGCGCCGGCGGCGGCTCCATCGCCCGGATGGACGGCCCCGTCCTGAAGGTCGGTCCGCAAAGCGCAGGGGCCCGCCCGGGGCCCGCCTGTTACGGCCAGGGCGGCGAAATCCCGACCCTGACGGATGCTTATCTCGTCTGCGGCTACATCAATCCGGATTATTTCTTGGGCGGCCGCATGGCGCTACGGCGCGACCTCGCCGAGCAAGCCATGGCACCGTTGGCAGAGGCCATGGGCGTCGATGTGGTCAGCGCGGCGCAGAGCTGCATTACCGTCGGCACCTCCAACATGCTCACCCGGGTGTTGCCCTTCCTCGCCAAGCTCGGCGTCAGCCCGCGCGAGTTGACGCTCGTTCTCTATGGCGGCGCGGGCGCGGTGCACGGCCCGCTGCTGGCGGAAGAAATCGGCATCGAACGGGTCATGGTGCCGCGGACGCCATCGGTATTCTGCGCCGTCGGCGGGCTGGTGTCGGATTTGATGCATGACTCTGTCCGCACCGTGCATGGGTTGGAACTGGACGGCGGCACCTTGCGCCAAATTTTCGAGGAGTTGGCGAGCGACGCGCGGTCATGGTTGGCGGCCCAGGCGGACCCCCGCTGGTTGTCGGGTACGGACGTCGAATATTACGCCGAGATCAATTACGCCGGACAGTCCTTCCAGGTCGACGTCGCGCTTGACCAGGGGCTTGTTTCGGATGGCGACATGGCCGGGATTGCCGAAGCGTTTCACGC
>CAJWOT010000425.1 GCA_913044215.1 uncultured Rhodospirillaceae bacterium
TCAACATGTCGATTGAACGTTTGGCAGGCGGGGCTCGCGGCCGAAGCCGCGCGACGATCCATGAGGGTCGTGTTTATACCGTCGCAACGGCGCCGGATACGAGCCAGGACCTGGCCGGACAGACGGCACAGACCTTGGCCGCGCTGGACCAGAACCTCGCCGACGCCGGAACGGACAAATCCCGAATCCTGACCGCGACGGTCTATGTCGTCGATATCGACAAGAAAGAGGAAATGGATGCGGTCTGGTGCGACTGGATCGGCCCGGCCGAGAATTGGCCGCAACGGGCCTGCGTCTGCACCGGCCTGGCCGGCGACACGCTGGTCGAAATTACCTTGGTCGCCGCGCTGCCTGGTTAGAACGCGAAAGGCTCTAATACCCGGTGGTCACTTCCAGGTGGATATTGTCCGGGTCGCGGAAATAGACGGAGCCGGCTTCCTCGGTTCCATGGATATCGTGCGTGATCCCGCGCGCCTTCAGCGTCTCGATGATCGCCTTGTATTTCTTCGCATCGGCCTTTAGCGCGATATGGTGCATCGCACCGATCCCCCGTTGGACCGGTGCGGGACCATGTTCGGGAAAATCGAAGAAGGCCAGCATGTTGCCGCCGCCCATATCGAGGAATATGTGCGTCGAGGTGGGGTCGTCGCGATTGGTGATCACCTTAGCCAGGCGCATCTTCAGCACATCGGTATAGAACCCCACCGTCGCATCCATATCCGAACAGATGAGCGCCAAATGATCAACGCCGCCGGTCATAACATCGGCTGTGGCATCTTCGTTCAAATATTTCGCCCGAAGGGCGTCCCGGCGTTCTTCGTACTCGGCCATATCGGTCAACGTCTCATCTTTCACAGGAATAGCTGACCAACCCCTACCAGTACTTTTCCTCATATTCAAACCTGAAAGCATTCCCGTCCGGCACGATCAATCCGGCCGACGGGAGCGGGAAATGCATGGTGCAGACCAGCACGCCACTGTCGCAATACTTCTCCAGGAAGGCGCGCCGCGTTGCGCCCGCGATATCCGTCTTATAGTCGGGCCGGGCCGCCCATTCGGGAAAATGGGTCTGGATCGGACTATGGATCATATCGCCGGTGAACACCGCGTCACTGCCGGCCGACGCGAGACGAACCGAGAAATGATCCGGCGTGTGACCCGGGGTCGATTCCAGCCACACGGAATCGTCCACCGCATGGTCGTTCGCCACCAGTTTCGCCTGACCTGCGGCCTCGATGGGCAAAACGCTATCGATCAGATGATCGAGCGGTCGCCGTTCGTTGAATTCCTTCCAATAGTCGAACTCCTTACGCGAGAAGACATACTCAGCATTCGGGAATGTCGGAACCCAACGTCCATCAACCAGCTTGGTATTCCAGCCGACATGGTCGGGGTGCAGATGGGTGCACATCACGATGTCGATGTCTTCCGGCGTCAAACCCAGCTTTGCCAGATTGTCGATATAGGTCGTATCGGTCTTTTGGTGCCATTTGGGTAGAAACGGGCGCTCCTTGTGGTTGCCGACGCAGCTATCGATCAGAATCGTGTGGTGTTTGCTCTGCACGACGTAGCTTTGCATCGGAAAGACCAATTTGCCGCTGATCGGGTCCATGGCATGCGGCTGCAACCAGTGCAGATGCGGTTCCCAATCCTCCAGTGTCGTCTCCGGAAAAAACTCGTAAGGATCGAATTCCGGCGTGTTCATCTCCAACACGCGTGCGATGGTCACGTCGCCGAGCTGCCTGCCTTGCATGGATAATCCCCCGTCACGGTACGAAGAGCAGCCTACGATTTTTGCCGGAATTCCCAAACCCGGACACCACCGCCTATTCAGGGCGTCCCGCTTCAGTCGTTGGCCGCTAACCCGAGAGCGCCTGTAATTCCGCCGCGTAGTCCCGCAGGGTTTCGGCCATGGTCTCGCGTTGCTCCGCCGACAGCGACAACATGATATCGGCCAGCAAAGCGTTAAAGAGCTGCCACCGCGCTTTCGAAACCGACTGGTACGCCGGGTCGACGATCTCGTGCCCGTGCAAGACGATCTTATGCAGGAAGCTGGTGATCTCCGCCCGGCTCGGCTCCTGCGCCAAGAAGTTCAGGAAGGCGCGCTGCCGGTTCACGCGCGCATCCAGCCAACGCTTGTTGGCGCCAACCGTCTGTGTCGCATAAAGCCGGATCCTGCTGATTTGTGCGTCCTCGAGGTCACCGGTAAACCGTTCTAAATTGTCGGTGATCTTCTCGATACGCGCCTCCAGGCGCTCATCCTCCGGCTCCGCGAGTTCGCTACGCCGCTCCTCCAACCGCTCGGTCATCCGTCGTTCGAGATGACCCAGTTTGTCCGGTGTCGTGTGGTTGGCGAGAATTTCCGCCACATACGGCGCGGCCCCGCGCACCAAATCGTCCAGCATAAGGCGCAACGCCTCGACCGCGTCGGTGACGGCTACGCGGTCGACCTTGTCGGCCGCGACAAGATCCGCCTGCGCTTTCATGAACTGCGCGTAGCGGGGCAGCATCGCCGCGTCGTGCCACGCCAGAAACTCGTCGATTTTGCGATCGACCAGCCGCTCATCTTCCTCGTCGAGATCCAGGAAAAACGCCGCCTCATCTTCCAGCGCAGACCCGGCCAGCCCATAGATGAAGGACAGTTGGCTGCAGCCGGCGACCGGCAGGAAAACGGCAAAGAGCAGCGCAAGCCTCACGCCGATCACCCGCACATATCGATGTCCCGAACTGTTCCGTTCGCCGAGCCGCACGGCTTACCCCTCACCGTTGACGTCAAAGTACAATGCCAACCATATGGTAGGTCCATCGGCGTCCGTCCAGGTCACCCGATGCCGCCGGTGCGGTGCGATCTCGACGAAATCCCCTTCGGCGAGAACACGGTCATGCGTCTCGTCCTCGAAGCGGAGACCGGCACTTCCTTTCAGGACGACCACCCATTCGGCCCGCTCTTGATCGTACCACTCACCATCCGGCGTGGCCTGTCCCGTCGACACAATGCGGGCCAGCTTAAAATCACGCGTCTCCGCCAGGGCGATGAACTGCTCTTCATCCAACCCCGTAGGGATTTGACCAAATATGTTGGAAAACTGTGCCGTCATCCGGACTTCCGGAACATCCGCTTTCGCGACTGCCGAAAGATGGTCGGAGCGAGAGGATTCGAACCTCCGACCC
>CAJWOT010000426.1 GCA_913044215.1 uncultured Rhodospirillaceae bacterium
AAACCCAGCTCGAGATCGAGCAAGGCGTCGAGATGGGTCGGACCAGCCTAATCACCGTGACAGCACAGAAAGCCGCCGGTCAGATTGGTTCCGTCACGATCGAAGGGTCGTGCGTGCCAGTGATGCGCGGCCAGATCGAGCTTTAATCGAAAGTCGGGCCGAGCGCTTTCTCCGGATCGGGCGGCGGCGCGCCGGTGGCGACCGCCATGTCGGAGACATAGGGGTTGTCCTCGCGCTCCTGGCCGAAGGTCGACAGACGCCCATGACCGGGCAGGAACATGACATCTTCGCCAAGCGGCCAGAGCTTCTCGGTGATCGACTTCACCAGCAGATCGTGATCGCCCTTCGGCAGGTCGGTGCGCCCGACCGTGCGGCGGAACAGCACGTCCCCCACCACGGCGAGCTGCGAGGGCCCGTGGAAATAGACGACATGGCCCGGCGTGTGGCCGGGGCAGTGGAACACGTCGAGCGTCTGTTCGCCCACCGTCACCGTATCGCCATCACCCAACCAGCGGTCGGGCGTGAAGGGCCGCGGCTGGTCGAAGCCCGGCTTTTCCTCCGCGTCAGCCAGCTTGTCGATCCAAAACTGATCGTCCTTGTGCGGTCCCTCGATCGGGATACCCTGCTGTTCGGAAAAGTCGGCGGCCATGCCCGCATGATCGCGATGGGCATGGGTGATGAAGATCTTCTCCAGCGTGATGCCGGCACGATCGACCGCACTCATGATCCGGTCGAGATGCCCGCCCGGATCGATCACCGCCCCCTTCATGGTCTTGGTGCACCAGAACACCGTCGCGTTCTGCTGGAACGGCGTGACGGGCACGATGGCGGTCTCAAGCGGTTTGTCGAACATGGCGGGGGTCCTCGCAAGCGGTGCTAGTGGGAAACTCTAGGTCAGAGGCAGCGCGCCTTCAATCACTGTCAGCGAAGCATCGACCGCTTCTCCCCTCACCGCTACTTCAGCTCGCCCCGTAAGAAATCTCCAACACCTCCAGCTCCACATCGCCGCCCGGCGCGCGGAGCGTTACCACGTCGCCCAGCTCCGCGCCGAGCAAAGCGCGCGCAACCGGTGACACCCAGCTGATCTCACCCTCTTCCGGCCGGGTCTCGTCGATACCGACGATGCGCACGATGTGTTCGCTGTGCTCTTCATCGGCATAGGTGACCACCGCGCCGAAGAACACCCGGTCGCGATTTGTCTGCTGCGCCGGATCGACGATTTCCGCAATTTCCATCCGCTTCAAGAGGAAGCGCATACGGCGGTCGATCTCGCGCAGGCGCTTCTTGCCATAGATATAGTCGCCATTTTCCGACCGGTCGCCATTGCCGGCGGCCCAGGCGACGATGTCGACGATCTTGGGACGCTCGACTGTGCGCAATTCCTTCAACTCCGCGCGCAGGCGCGCCATGCCTTCCGGCGTGATGTAGTTCTTCACGCCATCGGGCAACGCCGGGCCGTCATCCGGCTCGACTTCCTCGATATCGGTTTCCTTGGTGAAGGCCTTGCTCACGAACCTTCTCCTCTCCATCGGCACCAGGAAGCTAACGCAGTCGAATTCGATGGACAACGACGGCTTGCCGCAGCGCATCCTTCTATCGCACTATTGAACCGCATTAACCAACAGGCCGCGCAGCGCAGGCCGTATTTTCGGGAAGGGTCACATGAAAAACACATACGATCGCAGCGAGGAAGATCTCGCGAATGTTGTCGGCCTTGAGCATATGAATGTGACGGTGCCCGATCAGAGATTGGCCACCTTGTTCTACATCGTCGGCATGGGCTTCACCCGCGACCCGTATCTCGTGACCGGCGTCGTCAACATGTGGGTCAATATCGGCAAGAGCCAGTTCCATCTGCCGATCGGCAAGCCGCAGGTCATCCGCGGCCGGACCGGCCTGGTCGTGCCGGATCTGAAGGCGCTTAGCGAAAGCCTCAAATCCGTACGCAAGGACCTGAAGGGCACGAAGTTCAATTTCCGGGCGGGCCCGGGCTATATCGACGTGACCTGCCCCTGGGGCAACAAGTTCCGTTGCCATAAGCCGGCCGCGAAATTCGGCGCCACAATGCTAGGCATGCCCTATGTCATGCTCGACGTGCCGAGCGGCACCGCCAAGGGCATCGCTTCCTTCTATCGCGACGTCATGGAAACCCAGGCGACGGTCAAGCCGTTCGAGAAGGCGCCGGCAGCCCATGTGCTGGTCGGTCAGGACCAGACGCTTATCTTCCGCGAGAAGAAGGGCAAGCTGGCCAAATATGACGGCCACCATCTGGCCCTCTACGTCGCGAACTTCTCGCGGCCGCACGCCAAGATCGCCGAACAGGGGCTGATCTCGCAGGAGAGCAACCAGCATCAATACCGGTTCGTCGATTTGTTCGACCCGGAGAGCGGTAAGAAGCTGTATCAGATCGAGCATGAAATCCGCTCGATGACCCATCCGCTGTTCGGCCGGCCGATGATCAACCGCAACCCGGCGCAGACCAACAACTCCTTCGCCGCGGGTTATGACGACCGGCCCTACATGATGCCGGTTTCCGCTTAGACGTTACGGTTTTATTGGCGTCGGACGCGGCAGTGCCATGCCGCGCCGCGCCATCACCGTGCGCAGCCGGTCCGGATCGTCGGTGATGACCCCGTCGACGCCGAGATCGATGAGCGTCTCCATGCGGGCAGGGTCGTTGACGGTCTAGACGACGACCGTCAGGCCGAGGGACCGGGCCTCACGCAGTTGCACCGCATCGACCTCTTTGTGATAAGGCGACCAGACCGCACCGCCGGCCGCCTTCACCAGACGCGGCACGCTGCCACCATGGTCGTCGATATCGAATCCCGCAGTCCAAGGGGACGGGCCGTCCGCACCCTTCCGGATATTGTCCAGCCAATATTGCTGCACGGTGAGATAGACGGTCGGGACCGAGGGCGCCAGCCGCTGCACGGCCTGGAGCGTGCGCCAGTCGAAGGACAGAATGGTGACCCGGTCGGCCGCGTTGACCTCCCAAACGACGTTCAGCAGCGCGCGAGCGAAGCTTTTGGGATCGGGCGTTTCACTCGGCTTTCGCGGATCGATCTTGGTTTCGATGTTGAACCGGACAAGATCATTGCCAGCGCGGCGAGCGAGCGCAAAACACCCGCCAGGGATGGGATCTTCGTGCCATCGATCGCGATCTG
>CAJWOT010000427.1 GCA_913044215.1 uncultured Rhodospirillaceae bacterium
TATAGACCTGGAACTGGCGTTCGAGACGATGATCATCGGCGGTCCGGGCAGTTTCATCGTTACGGCGGACGGCAATACCAGTTTCTCCAAGGCGGTGCTGCGCAAGCTCCTGCTCGAGTTCGCAGCCGCGCCAACCGAACGCACGGCTAGCGCTGCTCCAGCAGATTGACGATTTGCGGCATCGTTCGGCAGATATGGCGCAGGATGAAGGGCGTGCCCTGCGGGTCGCCGAATTGGCCCAGGGTCAGCGGGCCGAAGGCGCGCAGCCTTGGATCTTTGTTTCCCGATGGCGTGACCAAGGTGCTGTCGTCATCCACATCGAGGCCGATTCCAATCGGACTGGGTCGGGCCAGGCTGCGGGCGACCAGCGCGCGCAGGAAAGGGTTGTCGGTGCGATCCGGGCGCGGGTCCGGGCCCGTGCAATTGATCACGGTATCGAAGGTCTCGGTTTGTATCGATGGGCCATGTCGATAGGTTACCGCGATCGCTTCGCCCGCGGCGCAGGCGCTCTCGAGATGCGCGGCGGCATAGCGCAACTGGCCCGACGCCACGGCGTCGTCGAGCGGCCGCTCCAGCTGGGGCGGCAGGCGGTACCGGTGAATATCGTACCAGATACGCAGGTGACGCATGAACCGGCGCTTTTCGTCGAGCGGTAGGGCCGGCCAAATCTCCCAGACCGAGTCGCGCAGGTCATCGAAAGGCGCCTGCCAGGGCAGGCCGTTCGCTTCGGCCGCGCGAATGTCGCGGCGTAGGGAGCGTAGCAGTTCGAGCACGCGCCGCTGCGGCCCGTGTTTTTCGACGAAGATGGAGGTGTCAGCCGTGATGCGTGACCAGAACGGCACCGCGTACGTTCCGGGCGTTATGGCGCGCCGTGTCGACTGCAAGCCGCGCCGGGACAGGGCAGTGATAGGGCCGCTGTGGCCCTCACGCAGACATGAGACGATCACGTCCGCTGCCGTGAGCGCGGTGCCGACAAGCAGTATCGCCGCTTTCTTCGGTATTGCACCGAGCGCCGCCCGGCCCCAGGGATCGCCGAGTAATGCCGGATGATCTGCGACCGGTCGCAGCGGCGCCGGGATGGCGGGCCGTTCGTTGCTGGTGGCCACGATGACCAGATCCGCGTTCAGCGTCTCAGCCTGATCGAGCCCGAGAAGAAAGTCGCCATCGGCCTTTTCCAAATCCTTCGCGGTTGCCTGGAGATGCGTGATCGTCGAACCCGATGGGTTGTCCGCCTGATACGCGTCGAACTGTTCGCGCAGAAAGCGTCCGAAGTCGCGGCGCCGAATGAAGAGCACGTCGCCGCCGGAGTCCGCGGCCGCATCGAATGCGGGCCCACCTTGGTCCTCGAACCAGCGACGCAGCGCGTCCTGATCCTCCGGTGTCACGAAATGCACCATGTCGGGTGCATTCAGCCGGTGATCCGGATCGGTCGCCGAATAGGCGAGGCCCTGTCCTACCGAGGCGCGCTGCTCGATCACGGTGATATCGAGCGGTTGCCTCGCCTGGCGGCTCAATTGGATGGCGGCGCAGGTTCCCGTATAGCCGCCGCCGACGATGACGACGTGCTTTGTCATCGCGCCCTTTTATCCGGGTATTGCGCGATCAGACTGGCCGCATCGCCCCAGCCTTTCTCCAAGGTCGTCATGCAGTCGACCGTGATCACCATCTTTGAGAACAGCCAATGGCCATCGACCCGCCGGCAGTTCCAGTCATAGGAACCCCAGCCGGCATAGGAATCGCCGTCGTTGGCGTGCAGCACCAGCCAGTTCGACCAGGCGGTGGCGCTGTCCGGCCCAGTGACGTCGATCAGCTCGTTGACGATGAACCGTTTGCGGTTGCCGAAGCGGCGCTGATAACTCTTGAAGGCTCTGATCACATAGTCGCGGCCGCTTTGCTCGCCGCCGGACCAGGGCTTCGTTTCGAAGGCGACATCGTCGGTGAAGATCGCCGCGAGTTCATCGTCGATTTCCTCGTCCATGGCGCGGGCATAACGGCTGATCAGCCGCCAGATTTCATCCTTGTCCTTGAGGACGCGCACTTCGGCTTCAAGTTTCGTTAGTCGGTCTTCTGCTGTCATCGGGACTCCTTTTCAGGTTTCTGGCTCCGGTCACGCAGGACGGCGTAAATATAGAAAGTGGCGACAGCCGTCGCCGTTGCGTGCATCAGGAAGGCAACGGTATAACCGCCGCCCGCCGCGACGATCAGGCCGAACATCATCGGCCAGAAGGCGACACCGGAGAGGGTGGCGAACTGCGCACCGCTGGCCGCAACACCGACGGCGCCAGACGGCGCAAATTTGATGATCTCCGAAAAATAGATGCCATTCCAGCCATGGCTTGTGGCGCCCAGCCAAAAACTCAGAAAGGCGAGCGGAATGTATGACCATTGGCCTGCATAAAACGCCGTCACCGCGCACAGTATCGACGTGCCAGCGCAGAGTGCCGTCATCATCAGGTTCGCCGGCACAAACCGGTCGGCGATGCCGCCCCAGACCGTGCGACCCAGCACGCCGCCAATCTGCATGATGGTGAAAAGAACGCCTGCCGTTGCCAGGGTGAATGCCTGCGTTTCGGTCAGGTAGACGACGAAGAAACTGGCCAGCGAAACTTGGGTGCCCGATAGGACGAAGCCGCTGAGGGCGAGGCAACGCAGCCGCGGTTCGCGCCAGACGACACCGATCGGCTCCAACACGCTGCCAGCGCGGATGGTTCGGGCCGGGTCGCGATCTGCATCGATCCGGGACCTGAGGGGTTGGATCGCGAACGCGATGGCGAGCGCGATGACCCCGGTTGCCAGCATCGCCAGCCGCCAATCGTACAGCGCGACCAGAAACGGCAGCAGCAGACCGGCGATTGCCGTACCCGCCGGTTGGGCGGACTGCTTGATCGACAGGAACAGCGGGCGGCTGGTTTCCGGCACCACGCGGGCCAGGATGTGGGTGCTGAAAGGGTTGACCGGACCGTAGGCGATACCCAGCACGATCGCGCTGAGCAATGCGGCAACCGGATGCGACAGGACCAGCAGCGCGACGCCGAAGAACGCCAATACCATCGTAAGCTGACCGACGCGGATCGCACCGAACCGATCGCAAAAGGCCCCGGTCAGCAATCCACCCACAACGCCGGAGCCGTAGGCGATTGCCGTGAAGGGACCGAT
>CAJWOT010000428.1 GCA_913044215.1 uncultured Rhodospirillaceae bacterium
CAGCGCTCGCCGACGATCAGGACGTTTACGGTCATCCAGCGATCGGCCGGGCGAGAACGCGGGCCGGGGCGCCGTCAGCCTTGGCGATATTGAGAGCGCAGAACACGAACTCGGCGCGCTGCCCTTCGAGGGAATTGGTATTGCAGAGATGCTCGGCGACGATGACGCCGTCGCGCAACAGGACATGGTGGACCGGCCAGTTGAACCCCTCCGGCCGCAGCGCCACGGGCAGATCCGGCGTCGGTATGTCGACGGCCAGCAGTTTTACGCGCTGGTCGACGAGCCACTCCGCGGCGGCGACGCTGAGCGCAGGATGTTCGTCGTCGTATTTCGCGCTGCCGGCGTAGCCGCTCCAACCGCAGCTGAGCAGCAGGATATCGCCGGGGCGCAGCTTCGGGGAGCAGGCCTTCAGATCAGCCGCTTCGATGACGCCGTTCGGCGCCTTGTCGACCCGCCAGACCACGCCGGGTCCGTGCAGCCGCTCGACGGGCACATCTTCGAAAGCCGGACCATCCCGGTAGAAATGCCGTGGCGAGTCCACATGGGTGCCGATATGCACGACCATCTGCATTTCGGTTACGTTCAGCGGATGGTCGGGCATTTCCATGATCTGCTCGAAACGCGGTTCCGGGAAGAACGAGACGCGCGGCATGTCGCTGCTCAACGGGTGCGAGAGATCGACCCAAGGGCCGGTCGGGGTGATGGCTTCCGGTGCCGGAAGATCCATCCAGCCGCGCCAGCCGAGGCCGACATCCTGGGGCGCATCGCACATGCTCTCTCGCTCCGCTTAGTTGTTCCGTTTCGTTCGCGTGCCCTAAGCTATCACGAACGATCAAACCGAGGGAGGTGGCGGATCATGGTATTGAACGGATCACAGATCATCGCGCGGGCGCTCAAGCGGATGGGCGTCGACGATTTCTTCTTCATCATGGGCGGGCCGATGCTGCTGGTCGAATCCGAATGCATCGATCAAGGTTTGCGGGCGATCGACGTGCGGCACGAGCAGGCGGCGGCGATGATGGCGCACGCCTATGCGCGGCTGCAGAACCGGCCGAGCGTCTGCATGGCGGCTTCCGGCCCCGGCGTGACGAACCTGATCACCGGCGTCGCGCATGCCTGGGCGGATTGCACGCCGGTCATCGCGTTGGGCGGTTCCGCGCCCTACGGCACCAAGGGTAATGGCGCGTTCCAGGAAATCGACCAGCTGGCGATGATGGAGCCCTGCACCAAATGGGCGGAGCGCGTCTACGACCCGGCGCGCATTCCGGAGCTGATCAACAAGGCCTTTCAGCAATCCATGTCCGGCAAGCCCGGCCCGGTCTATCTCGACTTCCCGGGCGACGTGCTGTACCGCGACGTCGACGTGGACACGATCCACTGGCCGGAACCCTGGACCCCGGAGAAACGTGCCAAACCGCAGGCCAACGACGCGGATATCGCCGCGATCATGGCCAAACTGGAGACGGCGGAACGGCCGGTCATCATCTCCGGCAGCGGCATCCAATGGGGGGCTGCCGAGGGCGAATTGCAGGCCTTCGTCGAGCAGGCGGGCATCCCGTTCTACACAACGCCGCAAAGCCGCGGCGTGATCGCCGAAGACCATGAATTCTGCTACCTGACGGCGCGATCTTCGGCTTTCCGCGAAGCCGACCTGATCATGGTCCTGGGCACGCGGATGAACTACGTCATCGGTCACGCCGCGCCGCCGCGCTTCAACGCGGACGCGACCCTGGTGCGGATCGATATCGATCCGACGGAGATCGACACCAGCCCGCGGGTCGATATCGGCGTGGTCGCCGACATCAAGGTCGCGCTCGGCCAGTTGATCGCCGCCTGCGACGGCAAGATCTCGCCCGCCACCTATCAGAGCTGGCGCGACCGCTTGGCCGGCACCAACGCCAGCAAGGTCGCGGAGCAGGAGAAAGTGCTGGCGAACGACGCGACGCCGATCCATCCGCTGAGGCTGTGCAAAGAGGTCGGCGACTTTCTGGACCGGGATGCGGTGCTGGTCGTCGACGGCCAGGAAATCCTCAATTACGGCCGCCAGTCGATCCCGACCTTCACGCCGCGCCACCGGATCAATTCCGGCTGTTTCGGTACCATGGGCGTCGGTTTGCCGTTTGGCGTCGGTGCGAAGATCGCCAAGCCGGACAATCAGGTGCTGGTGCTGCATGGCGACGGCTCGTTCGGCCTGAACGCGATGGAGATGGACACCTGCGTCCGGCACGGTGTGCCGATCACCGTGGTGATCAGCCTGAATGGTGGCTGGACGGCGGATCCCGACCGCGACAAGCCGGGCCGCGACTTAGGCTACAAACGCTATGATTTGATGGCCGAGGCCTTTGGCTGTCACGCGGAGTATGTCGAGAGCCCGGACGATATTCGTCCGGCCCTGGAACGGGCGGCAGAAGCCAACGCGGCGGGGAAGCCGGCGCTTGTCAATGTGGTGACCGACCACACGGCGCGCGCGACGACGACCGCCTTTACCCGTTACACGACGTGATCAGCGGGACCGCCGCTGCGAGATCGGCGGCGGTCTGCACGTCGAACTCGGATGCCGCCAAGGCGCGTGCCGCGTCCCGTTCGCGCGGTCCATGGCCGGTCAGCACATGGACGCCGCCGGCGAGGCCGGCATTGCGGCCTGCCGCGATATCGCTCGCCGTATCGCCGACGATCCAAGCGCGAGACAGGTCGAGCGACAGCGTTTCCGCAGCGGCTCGAAGCATGCCTGGTTCGGGTTTGCGCCACGGATGGTCCGCCACCGCAAAGGGCGGCTGTCCGTCCGCGTGGTAGGCGCACGCCAGCACCATATCGAAATGGGCAGCTTCCACCGCGAAGGCCGCGATGAGGGCGTCCTGCAGGGCGGCGAACGCGGTCCAGTCATAGTAACCGCGCCCGACGCCCGATTGATTGGTGACGACGATGACCGGCATCCCGGTCTCGTTCGCGGCGCGCACGGCTGCCGGCGCACCGGGGATGATGCGCATATCCTCGAACCGGTGCAGATAGTTGATCTCTTCGACCAGCACGCCGTCGCGGTCCAGAAAGAGGGCCGGGCCCGGTCGCATTTCGGTCGACAGGCGTTGCCGCCAAAGCCCAACGTCGTCGGAATTGAACAAGGTCATTTCAATTTCTGCCGCAGGGCCGCGATCTC
>CAJWOT010000429.1 GCA_913044215.1 uncultured Rhodospirillaceae bacterium
GGACCCGACCGCCTCGGCAACCCGCAGGCCTTCATTCCACTTTGCCATCCGTTCGGATCGCGCGAACGAGCCGACCTTTAGCTGTGTCCCGCACCAGCCAACGGCAAGATGAACGATCGTGACATCTTCCGTTTCGCCGGATCGAGCGGAAACCACCGCTCCCCAACCGGCGGCCATCGCCGCATCGAACGCGGCCTTGGCTTCGGTCAGTGTCCCCGCTTGGTTCGGTTTCACGAGCACTGCATTGCACGCGCCCTTTTCGATGCCGGACCTGACACGTTCGGCGTTCGTTACAAGGTAATCGTCACCGATGATCTGTACTCTTTCGCCAGCGGCGGCCGTGAACGCGATGAGACCCGCTTCGTCATCTTCTCCCAACGGGTCCTCGACCGATACGATCGGGTAGCGTTCCAGCCAGCCGAGCAGCATCTCCGATAGGCCGTCGCTGTCCAATTCACGACCTTCCAGGCCCAACCGGTAACGGCCCGCCGAGCCGAACTCGGAGGCTGCAATATCGAGTGAGATCGTCACCTGTTCGCCAGGCAACAGGCCGGCCGCCTCGATCGAGCGCACCAACATGTCCAATGCCGCTTCGTTTGTATCGAAAGCGGGCCAGTACCCGCCCTCATCCGCAACGCCTTGCAGCTTGTCAGCGTCTGCCATGAGCTTACCGGCCGCGAGATATACCCGGGCCGTCCAGTCCAATGCCTCGGCATAGTCTTCGGCACCCGTCGCCATGACCATGAAATCCTGCACATCGACCCGCCGGCCAGCATGTGCGCCACCGCCAAAAATCTGAATTTCCGGCAGGGGCATCGTGCGCGCTGTACCATCGCCTAGAGAGTGCCAAAGCGGAACACCGCGCGCCGCCGCCGTCGCGTGCGCCGCGGCCATCGAGGTCGCCACGATCGCGTTGCCGCCGAGCCGCGACTTGTTGGGTGTCCCGTCGAGCGCGATCAATGCCTGATCGACTGCGTTTTGATCCGCGGCATCCATGCCGACCAGCGCCTTTGCGATTTCGCCTTCGACCGCCGCGAGTGCGTTGCGAACGTCGTAACCGCCGAAAGTTTGATCACCGTCGCGCAAATCGACCGCTTCACCACTTCCCGTCGAAGCGCCGGCCGGCGCGATTGCGCGCCCTACACCGCCACCTGCGACCTGAATTTCCGTTTCGACGGTCGGCCGCCCCCGGGAGTCCCAAACCCGGCGGCCATGCACACTTTGAATTTCAGTCATTGGCCAATTTCCTCCCGCCACGCGCTCGCCACATCGGACAGCTGAGATACGGGATCCAAGAGCAGCGATCGCGCAACGCGCCGGACCCGTTGTTTGTCCGCTTCGTCCGTCAGATACTCGACCGGCGACTTGCCGTCCACCCGCGCCAGGAAGAGACCCGGCAGCAGGCGCGCGGTGCGTTGTTCCAAATCCTCCCGCGGCTCCCAATGCACGTGCGTGAAGTAGGCACGCGACATCCCCTCGAAATTCGCGAGAAAATCCGGTGCGGCGCCGGGAGTCCAAAGACATTTCAGTAAGAGATGGTTGAGACAAAAGGCGAGATCGAAAGCGGGATCGCCATACCAGGCGCATTCCGCGTCCAGGAACATCGGCCCTTCCGGTCCCAAAAGTATGTTCTTCGGGCTGACATCGCCATGCACCAGAACGGATTTCGTCGCGCTGGTAACCGACACCAGACGTTCGAAGATTTCAGCCAGGTCCGCATGCGCGCGGCCGGTGGCAACGAGGTATGGTTCCAAACGGATGTCGTAGAATATCGCATCATTGGCAAACGCATGCGCTACGTCTGAGTCATTCGCCGTCGCCGCGTGAATCCGGCCGAGCCGGTCGCCGACTGACGCGGCAACGGCCAAATCGGCGCGGCCATCGCGCAGTTCGTTCTTCCAGAGCTTGTAGTCCGCCGGATCATAAAACGGCATCGCAAAGAGACCAGCCGCCGCATCCTGCCCCAGAATTTCCGGGGCGCTTGACGGCACGATTGCGGCCGCTTTCTCGATCCACGCGACTTCCGACGCATTCCGTCCGACCGGGGCGCGCCAATCCGCAGCGACTTTCAACTTCGCGAGCGCCCGCTTGATACAAATCGGTCCATTTTCGAGGTCAACGCGCCAAATATCGGACGATACGCCACCGGTCAGCGGCGCGAATGAAGGGCTTTCGCCATCCGCTATGAGCCCCATGCACCGGAGCGACTCTCGCAATTCTTCGAGGTTCGAGGTCAAATGTTTCGATCTTTGAGCTCGCGCGCGAGCTGCTCCGACTTCTCTTTAATATGAGGCATATGCGGGTTGACCTTGAGCCCGCGTTTGAACGCTTCCAGCGCGGCTTCCTGATCACCCAGCGACTCGTAGATCAGGCCCATCCCGACAATCGCGCCGAAATGCCGCGGTTCCAGCGCCAATGTCTTTTTCACATCCGCGACCGAAGCCTCGTAGTTCTGCATCAGGTAAAAAAGGGTCGCCCGCTTGTTCCAAGCCTCCGCCAGATCCGGCGCCAACTCGATGAGCGCATTGAAGCTCTCCAAGGCCAGCTCGAAATCACGCGCGGCCATCGCAAACGTCCCCTGCTTCATCAGGGCATTCAGATCTTCCTTTTCGGAATACATCCAAAGGTCCCAGATCCGTTCTTGAATCTGCGCCGCCTCACGCGGATCCTGTGTCGATTGCAAGCGAGAGAACAACGGGTCGAGGCGCGGGTCGTCCTGCCCCGCAACGGCAGGCGACCCGCCGATCAGCAGCAACACCATCAAGGCCACAAAACATCGCATGAATGAATTATGGTGCGCCCGGCAAACATCGGCAAGCGAACCTTTCCCGGATAGAATGCCCACGATGCAAACCGCTGACGATCAACCTTCAATGCGCGTCGATGCGCGCAATCGTTTTCTCGCCGCCTGTAGTCTTGCCGGGGCCGCGACAACCGCCTATCGCAATCCGAAACCCGCGGAACATACGGACCGAGAATGCTGGATCGATATCGCGCGATTGGGTTCCCCCGACGCGCCCAGCGTACTGGTTCTCGCCTGCAGCCTGAACGGCGATGTAGGGTATTGCGGGTCGACAATCATGACGGAATGGCTGTCATCCGGGCATCAACGCGACGTTCCGCGAGATGTCGGGCTCATTATGTTGCACGCG
>CAJWOT010000430.1 GCA_913044215.1 uncultured Rhodospirillaceae bacterium
AGACTTTGCGCCCGCAACTTCTAATTCGCCCATGATTTCGGACCGGTTCGGCACCTTCGTTTAAGGAGAAGGTCTGACCCAAACCGGACGTTGGCCTCCAATTTTTCGATTGCGCCCGAAAATGCGCCGATCCGCCGTCCGGCATTGACTATCGTTGCGCCATAATCATTATAGCGTCCTGTTTGGTTGCCATAGGCCAAAAGGCTGAGGCTGTAAAAGGGAACCCGGTGCGCCGTACCCATCAGGGAGCAAATCCGGGGCTGTACCCGCATCTGTGTGCGGTAGGGGTGCTAAATCAATTGCCACTGGGGAAAACCCTGGGAAGGCGGGCACATTCAACCCGATAACCGTGAGCCAGAATACCGGCCAGACATGTTGAAACTCTTGATTAGGGCGGGTGTCCCTAGGGGAGATGGCGATGCCTTCAAAGGATGTCTGGGCCGACGGCCGGACAGGATTTAATCTCACGACCGCGAGCACGCTGCACCATCTGATTTTCGCTGGTGTCACCTGTGCCGGGCTCTGGACAATCATCATCGCGGCCTTCGGCGCCTAACCGCGCCACCGCATCATGTCCCCGCCCCTTCTGCTTTCGGCCACCGAGCTGACGCTCGGATATCGGGATGTGCGCGTCGTCGAAGACGTGACGTTCGCGCTATCGCGCGGTGACGTGCTCGCCGTCGTCGGCCACAATGGCTCAGGGAAATCGACGCTGATCCGAACTCTTCTCGGCGGCTTGCCGCCCCTGGCTGGGGCCCTCAACTGGCCTACCGGCCGACCGCAGACCATCGCCTATCTCGGCCAGCGGACGGAGTTCGACAATCGCTTTCCTTTGCGGGTGCGCGATCTGGCCGCCATGGGGGCTTGGCCCGGTTTGGGATTTCTGCGCCGGATCGATGGCGCCTGCCGGGCCCGAATCGAGTCCGCTTTGGAGCGCACGGGCACCGCCGAAATCGCCGACGTGCCGCTTCACAAATTGTCAGCGGGGCAGCTGCAGCGCGCCCTCTTTGCGCGCACCATGGTTCAGGATGCGCCGCTGATCCTGCTGGATGAACCCTTCACCGCCATCGATCAGACCACCGAGGCCGCCCTCCTGACCCTGATCGACAGTTGGGCCACTGAGGGTCGGACCGTGATCATGGTGCTGCACGACCTTTCGGCCGTCCTGCAATATTGCAATTCGGCCTTGCTGCTGGGCGCGGGCCGGGCGCTGTTCGGCACACCCCGGGAAACCCTGACGCCGCACAATTTGGTCGCCCAATCCTACCTGTCGGAAAGCCAGGCAAGCTGGATCGAGAGCATGTATCGCGGTCAGGGGGACAGCCATGTTTGAGTGGCTCGACTACGCCTTCATGATCCGCGCGCTGGCCGCGACCACCGTCATGAGCTTCGCCATCGCGCCGGTCGGCGCCTTTCTGGTGCTGAGGCGCCTGTCGCTCGCCGGAGAAGCCATGGCGCATGCCATCGTGCCGGGAATCGTCATCGCGTTCGTCGTGGCGGGTCTCTCCGTGGCGTCAATGATCGTCGGCGGCTTGACCGCCGGGATCGCCGTCGCCGCGCTGACCAGCGTTTTGGCGCGCATGACCATCATCCGCGAGGATGCGAGCCTGGCGTCGCTGTACCTGATCGCGCTGGCACTCGGCATCTTCATCCTTTCTGCCGCCGGCTCGGCGGTGCCGCTGAAAAGCTTCCTGTTCGGCTCGATCCTGGGGATCGACGACGAGACCTTGTTGTTGATCGGCGCGACCGCGACGATCACGCTGGTCAGCTTCGCGTTCATCCTGAGACCCCTGATCATCAATACGATCGATCCGGTCTTCCATGAAAGCCAATCGAAACGGCCAGGCCTGGTGACCCAGTGGTTCATGTTCCTGGTGGTGCTTAACCTTCTGGGCGCGTTCAAGGCGCTCGGCACCTTGATGGCGGTGGGGCTGATGATCCTGCCGGCCACTGCCGCGCGATATTGGACGTCGACGATCACCAGTTACCTGATCATGACTTTTGCGTTCGCTTTGCTTAGCTGTTGGATCGGCCTGATCGTTTCGTTCTACCTTCCCGACGTACCATCGGGTCCGGCCATCGTGCTGGTCGCGGCGGTGTTTTTCGTTTTTAGCCTGATTTTCGCACCGCAGGGCTTCCATGCTCTAGCGCGGATCAACCTCGTTGGCCGCCGGGAAGGTCCCGTCGATGAAGCGAATTTCCCCTCGAAGACAGGAGAGAAAATTCATGAGAAAACTCTTTAGAGCCCTGATGGTTGTCGGCGCCGCGCTGGCTGCCTTGCCGGCGGCGGCGGACGACAGGCTGAATGTCGTTGCCAGCTTCTCGATCCTCGGCGATATGGTTCGTCAGGTGGCGGGTGACAAAGCGGCGGTGATGACCATCGTCGGTCCCGACTCGGATGCCCACATCTATACACCCAGCACGGGCGATGCGAAGGCGGTGACCAATGCCGACGTTATTTTCGTCAACGGCCTGGGTTTCGAAACCTGGTCCGACACGTTGATCAAGGCCTCTGGCACTAAAGCCAAGGTTTTCGTCTCGACGGCGGGCATCACGCCCTTGAAGGTCGAGGGTGAAATCGATCCCCATGCCTGGAATGCGCTGACCAACGGCGTCAAATATGTCAGCAATATCGCCGACGGCCTCGCCGCCGTTGACCCGAAAAACGCTTCGGCGTATCAGGCGAACGCAAAGGCCTATTCGGCGCGGCTCATGGCGTTGCACAACCGCGCCACGGCCGATCTTGAGAAACTCCCCAAAGACGCACGGACGGTTGTGACCGCCCATGACGCCTTCGGTTATCTGGCGAACGCCTATGGTTTGAACTTCCTGGCACCGGTTGGCATCGATACCGAAGCCGAGCCCTCCGCCAAGGACCTGGCCACACTGATCGACCAATTGAAGAAGGTCGATGCCGGCGCTCTGTTCGTCGAAAACATCGCCAGCCCGGCGCTGGTCCAACAGATCTCGCGGGAAACCGGTATCAAGATCGGGGGGCGGCTGTTTTCCGATGCCTTGTCAGAGCGCGGTGGTCCGGCGACCAGTTACGAAAAGATGTTCGAACACAACCTCGAGACCCTGATCGCTGCGTTGCAAAAGGGCAGTTGATCCTGACCAGATAGCGTACCCGGCCGGTCCGCTGGCCG
>CAJWOT010000431.1 GCA_913044215.1 uncultured Rhodospirillaceae bacterium
GCCCCGCACGACAGAGGAGGAGAGGTCATGGCCGAGATCGCCAGCATCGCCACGCAATCGACGAACGCCCCCGCCGGGATGCCCGAAGCGGAATGGGAGGCGCGCTGCGAGCTCGCCGCCGCGTATCGGCTGTGCGCACTGTATGGCTGGACCGATCTCAACAACACGCATCTCTCGTTGCGCGTACCGGGGACGCGGGATCATTTCCTGCTCAACCCGTTCGGCATGTTCTTCGAGGAGATCACCGCCTCCTCGCTCATCAAGGTCGATGGCGAGGGCAATCTGATCAGCGACAGCGACTATCCGATGAACCCGGCCGGCTTCGTCATCCATGGCGCGATCCACATGTCGGGCGACGATCGGCATTGCGTTCTGCACACGCACAGCCGCTACGGCACCGCGGTCTCCATGCAGAAGCACGGGCTGCTGCCGAACAGCCAGAAGGCGCTGACCATCATGGGCTGGGTCGGCTATCACGATTTCGAGGGCCCGGCGGTCGATGAAAGCGAGCAGCCGCGCATCGTCAGCGACATCGAGGGCAAGTCGATCCTGATCCTGCGCAATCACGGGCTGCTCTCGGTCGGCAAGACGGTGGGCGAAGCCTTCGTCCTGCTCTACCGCATCGAGACTGCCTGCCGGCACCAGATCGACGCCATGTCCGGCGGCGCGGAACTGCAGGCGATCTCCCCCGAGACGCAGCAGAAATCCATCGATATGGGCCTCAGGATGTATGGCGAGGGCGGCTTCATCGAGGCCGGCAAGGAATGGCCGATGTTGCTGCGCCAGCTCGAACGCGCCGGCATGGACGACTACGCGCGCTAGATTACATCACGGTTTGTCGGAATCGCCTTTGGCGATCCGAAAACCATGCGAATCTGATCGAACTTTTCAAATAAAGAGCGGCTACTCCGCCGCCTCGCCCTTCTTGCGCGCCTGGTAGCGGTCGATTTCGGTCTGGATCGCCTGCGCCGCTTCGCCGACGAAGGCGTCGCGGTTCTTGAAGCTGTATTCGTAGCTGTAGTCGCGCAGCCAGTTGGTGTTCTGGAAGTGCGGGAAGACGTAGCGCGAAATCATCTCGTAACTGCGCTTGGTGGCGTCCCAGTCGGCCCAGTTTTGCGCCAGCTGCATCAGCGCGCCGAAGCCGCCGGCGCCCTCCAGCAGGGCCTCGATATAGGCGATGGCATCGTCGGGCGTGCCGATACAGGCCATCTTGTTTTCCAGCAGATACTCATAGGCGTCGTCGATATCTGCAGGGACGATCGGGAAGGTCGCGATCTCGCGGAAATACTGCGCCCATTCGTCGAGGCCGAACTTCACATTCTCACGGGCCTTCTCGCGCGTTTCGGCGACATGCATCAAGGTGACGAGCCGCCACTTCTCGCGCGTCACGGTCTGGCCGTTCTCCGCCGCCGCTTCCTCGCACATACGCCAATTGTTGGCGTGCGCGGCCAGCGCGTCGTCGCTGGTCCCGCCGATCGACAGCATGCCGATGCCGTGCTTGCCCGCCGCCAGCGCGCCCGAAGGCGAGCGCGCGCAGGCGACCGCCATCTCGACCCGCGGCACCTGGAAGGAGGGGATCTGCAGCCGCGCATCCTGCAGGTGGAACCAGTCGGTCTTCATATTGACCAACTCGCCATCCAGCAGCTGGACGATCGCGTCGAGCGATTCGTTCATCATGCGACGCTGTTCCGCCGGATCGATCCCCATACGGTAGGCGTCGCCGGTCAGCGCGCCGGGCCCGACGCCGAACATCATGCGGCCGCGCGTCATGTGATCGAGCTGCGTGATTCGCCCCGCCACCGTGAACGGGTTGTGATAGGGCAAGGACACGACGCCGGTGCCGAGCCGGATATGCCGGGTCCGCTCCGCCGCCGCCGCGATGAACAGTTCCGGGCAGGCGAGGATTTCCATGCCGCCGGAGTGATGCTCGCCGATCCACGCCTCGTGATAGCCGAGATCGTCGAGATGCTCGAGCAGAGCCATGTCGCGATGCATCGCCTGGGTCGGGTTCTCCTTCATGCCCTGGAAAGGCGCGAGGAAGATGCCGAATTTCAGGTAGTTGTTCGGGATCAGAGAGAGCACGGACTCGGTCATCGAATTCAGTTCCTTGTTCTGCACCGGCAGCGGTATCGTATTGTGGAGGGCAATGAGAGGCGCGGCAAGGATGCGGAAAATACTGGTGACCGGCGCGCAGGGGCAGATCGGCTCGGAACTGGTCCCGGCCCTGCGTCAGCGCCATGGTGCGGAAGCGGTCGTCGCGACCTTCCACCGCAAGCGGCCCGAGAGCGATGAGGGCCTCGTCGAGCATCTCGACAGCACCGACGCCCGGCAGCTCGGCGACCTGCTCGACCGGCATGGGATCGGCACGATCTACCATCTGGCCGCGATGCTGTCGGCGACCGGCGAGGCCGATCCGCAGGCCGCCTGGGACGTCAATATGGGCAGCCTGTACGCGGTGCTGGAAGCCGCACGGGCGCGAGACTGCGCGCTGTTCTTCCCCAGCTCGATCGGCGCCTTCGGGCCCGGCACGCCGCTCGACGATACGCCGCAGGACACCTTGCAGCGGCCGAACACGATCTACGGGGTCAGCAAGGTTTCGGGCGAGCTGCTGTGCGACTACTACGCCCACCGTTTCGGTCTGGACGCGCGCGGACTGCGCTATCCCGGCTTGATTTCCTACGTCACGCCGCCCGGCGGCGGCACGACGGACTACGCAGTGGAGATTTTCTATCACGCGCTGCGCGACGGCCGGTATACCTGCTTCCTGGCGGCCGATACGCGGCTCGACATGATGTACATGCCGGACGCCACGCGCGCCGCCATCGCGCTGATGGAAGCCGATCCGGCGACGCTGACCCACCGCAACGCCTTCAACGTGACCGCGATGAACGTCACCCCGGCGGAACTGGCCGACGCCATCCGGATCCATATCCCCAACTTCACGATCGCCTACGATGTCGATCCGGTGCGCCAGGCGATCGCGGAAAGCTGGCCGAATTCCATGGACGATAGCGAAGCGCGCGCGCAATGGGGCTGGGCGCCGCAATACGATCTGGCAGGCATGGTCGCGGACATGCTGACGAAGCTGGACAGCGAGCACGGCGATTCCCCGTAATTCCGGGACCACATTTGACCCGCCCCGCGC
>CAJWOT010000432.1 GCA_913044215.1 uncultured Rhodospirillaceae bacterium
CTATGGGTTCGCCTCGCAGAGCGAAACCGTCGAATTCGTCAACATGAAGGTCAAGGCAGTCGGTCTCTCTGAAAAACCACCGCTGCGCCGCCTAAACGAAGGACCGGACGCCGAGCCGGTGGCACACCGGCGAACGCTTTTCGCAGGCGGTGTTTGGCACGACACACCGGTCTACCGGCGCGACGAGCTGGCAGCCGGACAAGCCTTAGCGGGCCCGGCGATCATCGAGCAGTTGGATACGACAATTCCGATCTTTCCGGGCAACCGCGGCAACGTCGACGCCTGGGGCAACCTCGTCATCACGCTGGCGAAGGAGAACCGGCCATGACGAAATTGAGTGCCATCGAAGTGGAACTGCTGCGCAACGGCCTGACCAGCATTTGCGACGAGATGTATGTCGCGTTGATGCGCAGCGCCTATTCCACCAACATCAAGGAACGCAAGGATCACAGCACGGCGATATTCGACATCGAAGGACGCGTTGTCGTGCAGGGCGAAAGCCTGCCGCTACATCTCGCCTCGATGCTTGGCCTGGTCGAAGTCGTGCTGGAGAGGGTCGGACCGGACAATTTGCGTCCCGGCGATATGTTCATTTCCAACGACCCGTTCGTCGGCCGCGGCTCCCATTTGCCAGATGTGGCGCTCGTTGCGCCGGTCTTCCATGGCGATACGCTGGTCTTCTTCGTCGCCGACATCGCCCACCACGCGGATATTGGTGGGATGGCACCCGGCAGCATGGCCGGCGGCATGACAGAGGTCTATCAGGAAGGCTTGCGCATCCCGCCGATCCGATTGATGCGCGACGGCGAAATCATCGAGGATGTGTTCGACGTGATCCTGCTGAATGTGCGGGTCCCGGAAGAGCGGCGCGGCGACTATCTGGCGCAGATTGCGGCAAATCGGCTGGGTGAGCGGCGCCTGCACGAGCTGTTTAAGCGCTGGTCGGTGGCCCAGCTGCGTGCCGGAGCGGATGCCCTTGTCGACGCCGTCGCGCGGCGCATGCGTGCGGGGATCGACGCGTTGCCGGACGGCGAATACCGGTTCGACGACATCATGGACGATGATGGCATGGGAACGGAGAACATCCCGATCTGCGTGCGCATCGTTGTCGAGGGCGACGAGATCCTGTTCGACTTCGCCGGGTCGGCACCGCAAGTGCAAGGCAACATCAATGTCAGCTACGCCGGCCTGCAAGCCAGCGTCCTGTTTGCGCTTAAGGTGCTTGTCGACCCGGAAGGCCCGACAAACCATGGCATGCTGGATCCCGTCCGCATCGTGGCCGAATCCGGCAGTATCACCAATGCGGTCTTCCCGGCGGCAACCGCAGCACGGGCGCAGACCTGCCAGCGCATCATCGACGCCATACTGGGCGCCCTGTCCGAAGCCGTGCCCGACCGGGTCATCGCGGCGAGCAACGGCGCCAACGGCGTTTCCGCCTTCTTCGGCGCCGGCCCGGACGGTCGCTACTATGTCTATATGGAGACGCTCGGCGGCGGCGGCGGCGCGCGCGCCTACAAGGACGGCAAGGACGGCGTGCAAGTGCATACCACAAACACTTCGAACCTGCCGGTGGAAGCGCTGGAGAACGAGTACCCTTTGCTCATCGAACGCTACGAACTGGTGCCGGATTCCGGCGGTCCCGGGACCTGGCGCGGCGGCTGCAGCCTGCGCCGCGTCTATCGTCCATTGGGGCACACGACGATTTTCAGCGGTCAGGGAGAACGGTGCGTCAGTCATCCCTGGGGCCTTTTCGGTGGCGGCGAGGGCGGTCTCGCCTCGTTCCATCTAGACTTCGACGACGGGCGGCGGCAGCCGCTGCCCGTCAAGCCGATGACGGTCGAAATTACACCGGATGCGACGGTGACAGCCATCACCCCGGGCGCGGGCGGGTACGGCCCGCCCCGCGAACGGCGTGAGACAGATCTCGCCGACGACCTGACGAACGGCCTGTTCTCCGCCGCCTACATGAAGGCGCATTACGGTTACGAGGCGGCCACCGAACCGGACGAGGACCCTGAGACATGAGCCGAACCTATGACGCCATCGTGGTGGGCGCGGGCATCACCGGCGCCAGCACGGCCTATCATTTGAAACGCGGCGGGATGGACAAAGTCGCGCTGTTTGAACGGCGGCGCCCGGCCGCCGGCGGCACAGGCAAAAGCGCGGCGATCGTCCGTCAGCATTACTCGACAGCGCTGCTGGCCCGGCTGACGCAGGAAAGCATTGGTATGTTTCGCGACATGCCCGACGAAATCGGCGCGGACAGCGGCTATGTGCGGTCCGGGTGGTGCTTCCTGGTGCCCGAGCCGATGATCGCGGCGGCAGGTGCCAATGTCGAGCTGCTGCAGTCCTGTGGCATCGATACAAGGTTCCTGGAGCCGGGCGAGATTGCGGACCGGATGCCCTGGCTCAACCCGCATGACGTCGCCGGTGTCGTGTACGAACCGGAGGGCGGTTACGCCGATCCCGTGCGCACCACCGAGGCCTATGTCAAAGGCTTCGGCGACATCGGCGGGTCGTTGCATGTCAACACGCCGGTTCGAGCACTGCTTCGGACGGACGATCGGGTGACCGGCATCCTCACCGATGACGGCCCGATCGAAGCCGGCTGTGTCGTCAATGCGGCCGGCCCCTGGTCGAAGCATCTGGCGGAGAGCGCGGAGATCGAACTGGACCTGCGCAGCGTCCGCGAACAGGACACGGTGTGGGAGGCGCGCAACGACCGGCCCATCCCAGAAATTTCAATCTCCAACGCCGTTGACGCAATCTATCTGCGGCCGCTGGGGCAACGCCGCTTCGTGGTCGGGCGCGGCTTTCCCAAGGACTATATCGACGTCGACCCCTACAACTACAAGGAAACGGCGGACGAGGATTTCGTATCGGACGTCCAGACCCGCCTGGAACACCGCTTTCCGCCCTTCGCCGGCGCAAGGCGGATCGACTCCTACGCTGCGCTCTACGACGTGACCCCCGACTGGTACCCCTTCATCGGACCACGCAGCGGGCTGTCGGGATATTGCGACGCCTGCGGCGGCAGCGGACACGGCTTCAAGATCGGCGCCGCCATCGGTCGCCGTTTAGCGCGCTGGACCAGCGAAAACGAAGTCGATGAAGATTTCGCGCGCCTGAG
>CAJWOT010000433.1 GCA_913044215.1 uncultured Rhodospirillaceae bacterium
CCGATGTCGGGAACGAGACCCGCCGCCCGCGCCAGAAGATAGGTTGCGAGACCGGCCCCCAGATGGATCAGTAGCGACTGGCCGAACACGAGCAACCCGCGGGCGGACAACAGGATGCGCTGTCCAGCGGCGGCGAACCGCCCCAGCGTCGCGAGCCCGGCGGTGGACGATCCCGAGAGCGTTGCCGCGAGAGGCAGGGCCAGACCGCATCCGAGCGCGAAAAGGACGAGAGCCCAGAGCCCGGGATGGATGGGACCGGGCAACAGACCGATACCGAGGGCGATCAGCGGGATCAGCGCCAGCATCGCCGCCACCCGCTCCAGCACGACGCCGCTGGTCGCGGCGCCGACCGTCGCCCCCTCCCGATGCAACATCCAGACCCGCGCTACGTCGCCGGCGATTGACGTGGACAGGGTCTGATTGAAGAACATGGCGATGAAGAACAGCCGCAGCGCTTCCGTCCAGGACAAGGCGCTGCCGAGCGCGCGGACGATGGTCCGCCAGCGCCAGGCGCTCCACACGCCATGCAGCAGCAGGATGGCAAAAGCGGTGGCGGCGAAGCGGGCATCCATCGTGAAGATCCGCTCCAGCGCCGCGGCAAGATCGAACCGCGTCCACAGCCAGGCCAGCAATACCGCCGAGACGGCGAGCTTCAGCCCGAGCAGCAGGGCCCGCTTGGGCATCGGCGTTTAGTGTCCGCCGGCCCGGTCTAGGATCGCGTGGAGGAGCACCTGACAGCCGGCGGCGATGTCCTCCGACGTGGCGTTCTCGATCTCGTTGTGGCTGATGCCGTCCTCGCAGGGCACGAAGATCATGCCGGTGGGCGCGACCTTCGCCATATAGACCGCGTCGTGCCCGGCCCCGCTGACGATGTCCATATGGGCGTAGCCGCCGATCTCCGCTCCCTTGCGCACCGCGCCGACGCAGTCCGCGTCGAACACCGTCGCAGGGCAGGACCAGATCTGGTTAAAGTCGAGTTCCAGCGTATTCGCCGCCGCGGCTTCCTCCGCCGCCGCGCGCAGCGCGTCGTTCATGGCGGCCAAACGGTCGTCGTCCGGATGGCGGAAATCCACGGTCATGAAGACTTCGCCCGGGATGACGTTGCGGCTGTTCGGGCTCGACTCGATCATGCCGACCGTGGCGCAGGCGCCCGGCTGGAAGTCGTGGCCGATCCTGTTGACGGCGGTCACGATCGACGCGGCGCCGACCAGTGCGTCGCGCCGCACCGCCATGGGCGTCGGTCCCGCGTGGCTTTCGCGGCCGGTCAGCGTGATCTCGTACCAGCGCTGGCCCTGCGCGCCGCTGACCACGCCGATCGTTTGTTTCTGGTCTTCCAGGATCGGGCCCTGCTCGATATGCGCCTCGAAATAGGCGGTCGCCGGCCGGTTGCCGCAGCCCTCGCCCTTGTAGCCGATGCGCTGCAGTTCGCCGCCCAGCGTGTTGCCGTCGCGGTCTTGGATGGCGAGCGATTCCTCGAGATCGAAAACGCCGGCATAGGCGCCCGACCCGACCATGGAGGGGGCGAAGCGGCTGCCCTCCTCATTCGTCCAGACGACCACCTCGACCGGCGCGTCGGTCTCCACATCGGCGTCGTTCAGCGCGCGCACCACTTCCAGCCCGGCCAGCACACCATAGGCGCCATCGAACTTGCCGCCTGTCGGCTGGCTGTCGAGATGACTGCCCGTCATCACCGGGGGCAGGGACTCGTCTCGGCCTGGCCGGCGCGCGAACATATTACCGATGGCGTCGTAGGTGACGGTACAGCCCGCAGCTTCGCACCAGCGGGTGAACAGGTCGCGGCTTTTGCGGTCCAAATCGGTCAGCGCCAATCGATTGACGCCGCCCTTTTCGGTCGCGCCGATCTGGGCCATTTCCATGAGGCTGTCCCACAGCCGCGCGCCGTCGATTTTAAGATTTTCCATTCCCGCGAAACTCCCGATGCGTCGTTTGGCGGATCATAACGCATCGGGAGGCACGGAAAAGCGGGAAGGCTTAGCCTTCGACGATCAGCGTGTAGTCGGGTGTGGTGTTGAGCGGGCAGGAATGGACGTGCTGACAGGGTTTCAGCTCGACTTCGTAGTCCAAGGTCTTGCCCAGGGTCATGCCGCCGCCGGATACGCTGGTCTTGTTCAGCTTGTGCAGCGGGTTGCGCCAGTCGTAGTCCTTGTCGCGGATCCAGAAGCCCAGCGTGTAGGGCACATTCTTGTTCGTCACCCGGAAGATATACTTGCCGGCCTTCAGCTCGATCGGCGCTGCCTTGGCCAGCCGGTCGGCGCCGGACTTGGCGTTAATCGCCTCGCAATCGGCCTTTTGGGTCGTTTTGTAACTATGGTCGACGCCGTTCTCGGACTCCACGAGTTGGCACGCGACCTGGGTCAAGGTGACGACGATCGGGTCCGCGGTCGAGGCGTCGAACGGCGCTGCAAGGCCAGTCCCAGGGCTGGGTCGGCGGACCATTTGAGAAGATTACGTATGGGATACTCCAAGTATCGTTTCATGGCCACCATTGAGACCACACGCTGCGTCCTATTTAGCAAGGTGAGGGGCGGGAAAAACCACACAGTGTGTTAAGTTTTCGTAAGTACGCCGTGTCCGGACAGGAGAACAGTCCCCGCTCTATACCTTTAAAATCGGAACAGGACCTGATCTAGAACCGGGCGCATGCGCACGCTCGACTTCGGGGGCGCCACCGTTGACCGGGTGGTCGAGACGGAAGGCCCCAGCTATAACGCCGGATTCATTTTTCCCGACGCCACGAAGGACGCTGTGGCGGGGGAGCGGGCTTGGCTGTTGCCGCACTTTGTCGATCCCGGCAGCGGGCGCTTGTTGATGAGCCTGTTCATCGGGACGCTCGCCTACACGGATCCGGCGCATGCGGCCGGTGTGCGGACCGACGTCCTTGCGGGATCCTTGGCCTCGGAGGTGCTGGCATCATCGTGCTGCGTCTTGCCACGATCTGCCTTAGGCGCTTTCCTTCAGCCGCGACGCTTTCTTGCGCTCATGTGGATCCAGATGGCGTTTACGCAGTCGGATGCTGTCCGGGGTGACCTCGACCAGCTCGTCATCCTCAATATAGGCGATCGCCTGTTCCAGCGACAGCTTGCGCGGCGGCGACAGGGTGACCG
>CAJWOT010000434.1 GCA_913044215.1 uncultured Rhodospirillaceae bacterium
GGGCTACGCGAAAGTGAAGTACTTCTCGTACGCGCCCGTCACCTCCTTCAGATGCTCGCAATATTGCCACATGCCGCCATTGTAGTTGCCGTCCTCGCGGCGGTTGTCCTCGCCCTCGAAATTGTAATAGCCGGGCGTGCATTCGCGGTTGCGGTTGGTGGTCCCGCGGTAGCGGATGACCTCGCTGACCCACCAATCCTCGATCTCCGGCTTGGCGTCGATCGTATCGTGGCCGTTCTCGCGCGCATATTTGATGCAGTCGGCGATGTGGAAGCCCTGGGTCTGCAGCATGAAGGTCAGGTTGAACTGAAACGAGGCCTGATAGCCGCCCATGATGAACAGGTTCGGATAGCCGGCCGAATGGATGCCGAACACGGTGCGCATGCCGTTGCTGTATTTGTCGTTCAGCTCCAGCCCGTTCTCGCCGCGGATGTCGTTGTAGATGCCGGTGACCTGCACCTCGAAGCCGGTGGCGTAGATCAGCAGGTCGACCGGATATTCTTGGCCCTCGAACACCGGACCGCGTTCATTGATCTCGGTGATGCCCTTGCCGTCGGTGTCGACCAGATGGACGTTGGGCTGGTTGAAGGTCGGCAGATACTCGTCGTCATAGGTCGGCCGCTTGCAGCGGTGCATGTACCAGGGCTTCAGCGCTTCCGCCGTCGCCGGATCCTTGACGATCTCCTCGACGCGCCGGTGGATGCGCATCTGGTGCTCGATATTGTGGTTCTCGTAGCGCTGCGTGCGCAGTTCGCGCGGCATCGCCTCGATCTGCTTGCGTTTGTCCGGGTCCGGCTTGGTGCCGAGCACGTGCCTGTCCAGCCGTTCCTTCTGCCAGCCCGTCTCGAGGCTTGCCGCCCAGGCGGGATCGGTCGGAATGTCGTCGCGGATATCGATCGCCGAAGGCGTGCGCTGGAAGACGAAGAGCTCCTTCGCGGCGCGGCCGAGATGCGGGATGATCTGCACGGCCGACGCGCCGGTGCCGATGATGCCGACCCGCTTGTCCTTGAGCTTCTCCAGATTCTCGCCGCACCAGCCATAGTCGAAGCGCGAGGAGTGGAAGGCGTAGCCTTTGAAGCTCTCCATGCCCTTGACCCGGGACAGTTTCGGCTTGGCCAGGGTGCCGTTGGCGACGATCACGAACTTGGCCGTCAGCTTGTCGCCGCGGTTGGTCGATAGCCGCCACAGCTTCGCTTTCTCGTCCCAGCGGGTGCCGGTAACCGTCGTCTGAAAAACGGCGAGGTCGTAGAGGTCGTATTTCTTCGCGATCGCCTGGCAATGCGCATAAATCTCTGGACCCTTGGCAAAGAAACTCTTCGGCATGTAACCGATCTCGTCGAGCAGAGGCAGATAGTCGTAGGACGAGACATCGCAGGCGACGCCCGGATAGCGGTTCCAGTACCAGGTGCCGCCGACATCTGAGCCCTTCTCGACGATGCGGATGCTTTCCACCCCGCGCTCGCGCAGCCGCGCCGCCGTCAGCAGCGCCGAAAACCCGCCGCCGATGAACAGGCATTCGACATGGTCCTCGATCGGCTCGCGCTCGATCCGCTCTTCGGTCCAGGGATCGGTCTCATAGCGCGATAGGGCGCCGGAGAAGTCGGATGTGTATTGCAGCTGGCCTTCCGGCCGGAAGGCGAGGCGCTTGTCGCGCTCCTCCGCGAACTTCTCCTTGATCCGGTCGTAGTAATCCTGCGGCTTATCCGTTTCTACCGTCGGATCGAACGCGGCCCGCCGCGCCATCTTGTTCGGATTGTTGACGCGCGCCGTTGTCGGGGCCGCCGTGCCAGTGTCCGCCATACTGTGTCTTTGCCTCTGTTCGTGTGTCTTGGGACGTGCCGCGCCACCTTCCGGGCGCGCGGCATGAAAGCATCGCAGTGCCCCTGCGCGCAAGTTAAGGGCATGAGTTTCCGGCGGTTTGGCCCGAATATCGCAACCCTACTTGTCGGCGACCGGCGGCGGGTCGAGCATATCCTCGAAGAACCAGGCGGCGAGCTCGTGCCGGCTCGCCACGCCGGCTTTCCGATAGACGCTGGACGCCTGCTGGCGCACGGTCTTTTCTCGCGTTTCCCGCAGCCCGGCGATCTCGCGAAAGGACAGCCCCTTCAGCATCCCGATGACCACATCCTGCTCGCTTGCCGTGAGGTTCCAGGCGTCGAACTGCTTCTGCATGACGGCCCGGTACTGATTTGCAAATTCCTGCGTTTGCGTGTCGAGCCGGGCGAGCTGCCCCTTCGCCTTGTGCAGTTGTCCGCGCAAATCGCCGAGCGCCCGCTGCTGCGCGACATGTTCGCAGACATATAGCAGCAGCACGACGGCGCTGCGGAAGGCGCGGGCGCCGAGGCGGTTTCCGGCCTTGGGCGGGCATTTTTCTACGCCGGTGCGCGGAGCCTTTTGATCAGCAACTGGCCCGTCGAAACCTCGTCGGCAAAGGCGTTAACAACAAAGCTTTTCGCCATTCAGTCTGACAATGCGGACCAAGACCGTGCAGAAGCGCTGCGCCAGGCGATGATTGAAACAATCTCCAAAGGTGTTGCCAGAGGGTCGCAGGGGAAAATCGCCTTCAGCTATGCGCATCCCCTTTTCTGGGCGCCGTATAAATTGGTGGGCGAAAGCGGCTCCGCTCCTCAGAATCGCTAATCCAGATTTGTTGGAAAAAATCGGGGGCGGGGTTCGATGCTTGAACTGAGAGGCCTGTTTCGTTCTTTCCGCGTATACGGCGCGGCGCCGCGATGCCGCCGGCGCGGGCGGTTCGCCGTTCGCTCCTTCAGGCGCTGCGCGAAAATCTGACATTTTCGGACTCGGCAGAACCCGCGCCGACCGCCAGAATGCGGCATCGATGTTCCGGCGTCCTCTTGCCGTCACCGCTGTCGTGGCGGCATGGCTGCGCATTGGATAGATTGAACCCCCGGACCGGGTACACAGAGCCTTAGGGAGCAAGGTCGCCTTATGTCAGAGAGAAAATCCGTCACCGCCTGCCTGATTCTGATCGGCAATGAAATTCTTTCGGGCCGGACGCAGGACAAGAACCTTGCTTACGTCGCCAAGGGCCTGAATGAGCTCGGCGTGCAGCTGCGCGAGGTCCGCGTGATCCC
>CAJWOT010000435.1 GCA_913044215.1 uncultured Rhodospirillaceae bacterium
TTATCCGCGCGGGGTTTCAGGAATATGTCGAAGATCGAACGCAACCCGGTGAAAGCCAGATATTGTCCCTGGAGTCGGTTGCCTACCACTATCGCTCATTCAGAAAATGGGGCCATCTCGAGAATATCCATTTCTTCCACTATTCGGAATTAAAGCGCGATTTGGAGGGGCAAGTAGCGCGTCTGGCATCGGTGCTCGGAATCCAGCACCCGTCGGAAATCATGCGGCGCATTGTCGAATGGGCAGGATTCGACACGATGCAGAAAAATGCCAAGAACCGGTTCGACCCGAGACGCGCGAAGGTTTTCAAGGACCCGTCAGCGTTCTTTGCCAGTGGCACGAGCGAAAAATGGAAGGGCCAATTGAACACGGCAGACCTCGATCGATACCGAGACCGAATTTCCAACCTGCTGGCCCCTGAAGATGTGAGGTGGATCGAGAATGGCGGTCTCGCACCGTCAGATTGCTAGGCAAAGCCGGTGACGGCTTATCCTTTCGTCAACACGATCAAGGGCTCCAGCGCTGCACGGACCGGCTGCGGGATCGATTTAGGACGGCGGCTTTCCCGGTCGATCCAGACATGCACGAAATGTCCG
Source organism: uncultured Rhodospirillaceae bacterium (assembly GCA_913044215.1). Classification (GTDB taxonomy): domain Bacteria; phylum Pseudomonadota; class Alphaproteobacteria; order UBA8366. The sequence continues at coordinate 597 of CAJWOT010000435.1, forward strand.
TAAGCGGACGGTTCTTCATCGCCCCGACGGAACAGCGCGATCTCGTATCGCACGCTGCTATTGCCAAGCCGAGCGACCTTGATGCCGGCGTCGATTGTGTCCGGAAAGCCGAGTTCTTTTCGAAACTGGCACTGCGATTCCACGATCACGCCGATGACCGGCGATTGCTGGGATTTCAGCCCGCCTTCGCGGACCAAAAAGTCCGTAACCGCAGTGTCGAAATAGGAATAGTAGACGACATTGTTGACGTGGCCATAGGCGTCTAAATCCTGCCACCTGGTCTCGATCGTCAGAAAATGCGGGAAATCGCCCCGCGCCGGGACGGCTTCTTCGCTCAAACCGCGCCCTCGCCCAGAAAATCGATAAGCGCGTCAAGCGTCGCACCCGGCGCTTCCACCATCATCATGTGACCGGAATCCGGCAACACGGCCTGCCGTGCATCCGCAATAGCGCCGGTTAGGGGTAAGGCCGCCTTGACCGGCGTCATCTTGTCCTGACCGCCCAGCAGCAGCAGCGTGCGGCATTGCACGCCTGCCGCGGCGTCCAGCGCCGACTTGTAGGCATCCGCCGCCGCCAAGTCGGTGCCCAGCACACCGGGGCGCGCGCGCTCCAGCAGCCTCGTACCGGCCTGGATGAGCCAAATGCCCGACGCGATATTCCCGCCCTGATGCGCCCGCGCGCCATGGCCCCACCCGGCGATCATGTCGATCGCCATGTGATCATTGGCTGTGGCTGCGTTAAGCAGGTCGGGATGCACCGGCATCTTTGCCGCGACACCCAGGAGCGCGAGCCCCTGCACCTTGTCCGGATGGCGGGACGCCGCCTCCAGGGACGCCAAGGCGCCCATCGAGTGTCCGACGAGCGTGGCGCCCGCCGCGCCAACGCTGTCGATGGCATCGGCGATCCAGTCCGCCTGTTTGGCGACATCGTCGATGGGATCGCCCGCGCTGTTGCCATGTCCCGGCAAGTCGACGGCGAGAACGGCGTGGCCATGATGCGCGAAATAGCGGGTCTGCTGCTGCCACACGCTGTGATCCATGCCCGCGCCATGGACGAACAGCAACAGGGGCAATTCCGGATCGAAAGACTTACCGCCCGTCGCCGCGAAGACGCTGTGGCCCTGTACCAAAAATTCCATGACCTATACCCTCCCGGCGGCGCGCAAGGCGCGGCTCAGATCGCCCATCAGATCTTCCGGATCTTCCAGGCCCACGGACATCCGGATCATGTCCTCGCCAATGCCCGCGGCTTCCAACTGTTCGGCATTCATTTGCTGATGCGTCGTGCTGGCCGGATGCAGGATCAGGGACTTGGCATCGCCGACATTGGCAAGATGCGAGAACACTTCGAGCGTTTCGATGAATTTCGCTCCGGCGGCGCGGCCGCCCTTTACGCCGAAGCTCACCATCGAGCCGGCGCCCTTCGGCAGATACTTCTCGACCAAGGCCCGGTCCGGATGCTGCGGCAGCGTCGGATAGTTGATCCACGAGACCATCTCATGATCATCGAGGAAGGCGACGATTTTTTCGGCATTCGCCACATGCTTTTCGATCCGCACCGGCAGCGTCTCCACGCCCTGGATGATGTAGAAGGCGTTCGCCGGGCTCATGCAGGCGCCAAAATCGCGCAACCCTTCCGCCCGCGCCCGCATGACGAAGGCCGCGGGGCCGAACTCCTCGGTAAAGACGATGCCGTGATAGCCCTCATAGGGTTCCGTCATCTGCGGGAACCGGCCTGACGCGGCCCAATCGAAATGGCCGCCATCGATCAACACACCACCGATCGCGACGCCATGCCCGCCAAGCCATTTCGTCGCCGAATGCATGACGATGTCCGCACCATGTTCGATCGGCCGGCACAGGACGGGCGGCGTGAAGGTCGAGTCGATCATCAATGGGAGCCCCGCCTCGTGCGCGATGCCCGCGACCGCCTCGACATCCAGAACCTCCAGGCCGGGATTGCCGATCACTTCGCCGAACACAAGGCGCGTTTCCGGTCGGATCGCCTTTCTGAAGGCATCCGGATCGCGCGGATCGACCAGGGTCGTGGTGATGCCGAAGCGCGGCAGGGTATGGGCGAACATATTGATCGAGCCGCCATACAACGACGCCGACGCAACGATATGGCTGCCGGCATCCATCAAGGTCGCGATCGCCAGATGCAACGCAGCCTGCCCGCTGGCCGTACAGATCGCACCGACACCGCCATCCAATGCCGCGAGACGTTCCTCCAGGACGGCCACGGTCGGATTCGATATCCGCGAATAGATGTGCCCGGCCCGCTCCAAATTGAACAGCGCGGCGGCGTGGTCCGTATCATCGAAGACGTATGAGGTGGTTTGATAGATCGGAACGGCGCGCGCGCCCGTGACGGGATCCGGCTGTTGCCCCGCATGCAGCGCCAAGGTCGAGAACTTCAAGAAATCAGGACTCACCATACCGGTGCTCCCCCTGTCCGTTAGCGGATACCGCGATTCATGCGACCAAAAAAAA
>CAJWOT010000436.1 GCA_913044215.1 uncultured Rhodospirillaceae bacterium
ACCCTGACATGGAAGCGACAACCGATCACAAGACACCCGTCGACAAAGAGCAGTCCGTCTGGCCGCACCTGTTCGAACCGTTCCGCAACGCCGCAGCCTCGGTGGCGAATTTCTTTTCGCCGAGCGCGGACGCCGCGAATGCCGAAGACGCCTATGAAATTAATATGGAGCTACCCGGGGTCGCCCCGGAAGACATCGATGTCTCGTTGCACGATCACGTGCTGACGAACAAAGGCGAGAAAAGAAATACCCGCGAAGAAAAAACGAAAACCTACTATTTCACCGAACGCAGCTACGGCGCCTTTCAGCGGTCCTTTCGCCTACCGGGCGATGTGGATGCCAGCGGTATCGGCGCCGATTTCAACGACGGCTTCCTGACCCTCACCTTGCCAAAAACGTCGCCAGCCAAGCGTGAACAAAAAGAAAATCGCCGTCCGGCGCGGGTAACCCGCTATCGGCCAAGGCGGCCGCGCTTTAAGCCGCCTTCGGCTGCTTGCCCGCCTGAGCGACGACATAGGTGTTCTTGTCGGCATTGTAGTAATGCCGGGTCGGCTTGTAGTTGCCGCCGACAATGGTGCAGATGAAGGTTTCCGGCTCCAACGCTTCGAAACTGTGAATTTCCGCCGGGGGCATCACCATCGCCATCTCGCCGGGCGTATAGATCTTGTCCTCGATCGTTTTGAGTTCTGCGTGGCCATCAACGGAACCGTCATCCAGTCGATCGTAGACCACATGGCGTAACCGTCCCTTGAGCAGGCAAAGCGCCTCCCAGACACCGTGATCGTGCGGTGGCACGACAAGCCCCTGGGGCAGCTGATCGATGGTGATCGATAGCTCGCCGTCGTAATAGACGTATTTCGAGTTGTCGATGTGATTGCCCGGCCTTTTGACACCAAGCGAGAACAGGTCGGGCCGGGCGATGAACGGCTTCACAGCCTCCAGCAAACCGGAGCGTAACGGCTCCAAATTGTCCCCTTCGCGGCCGATCGCCGAAATAACCGCCTGTGCCATATCGCGGATGGAAGGATGTTCGCTTGTCGTCATGCCGGGCTCCCATGGCTCACATAATCTGCCTATTGAAACCGATTTACTGCCATCTCGCAAAACCCGGCGACGGCGCAGGAGTCGCCTGTCTATAATCCCAACCCAATATTTCAATCGGGAGTGGGAACCATCGACCTGCAATTGAACGGGAAGGCCGTCCTCGTCACCGGCGGCAATCGGGGTATCGGCAAGGCCATCGCACTGGGCTTTGCCGGCGAAGGCGCCAACGTCGCCATCTGCGGGCGCGACGAATCGGCACTCGGCGCAGCCAAAGCGGAAATCGAGGCCGAAGGCGTTCAGGCAGTCGCCGTGGTGGCGGATCTGTTCGACGCCGAAGGCTGCAAAAGCGCTGTCGCTGCGGCAACGGACGCGTTCGGCCGGCTCGACGTGCTGGTGAACAACGCGTCGACCAATATCGGCGGACGGCTGGAAACGCTTAGCGACGAGCAGCTGATGGAACGGGTCAACGGCAAGACCCTGGCCTCGATGCGCTGCTGCCGCGCGGCGCTGCCCCATCTACGCGCGTCGGGCAGCGGCCGTGTGATCTGCATTGGCGGCTCCTCCGCCCGCAATGTCGGCGTCGACGGCCTGCCCAGCGGCCTCGGCAACGCGGCGCTCGCCAATTTCGTGAAACAGTTCAGCTACGAGGTCGCGGCCGACGGCGTGACCGTCAATATCGTCCACCCGCCCTTCACCAAGACCGACCGCTATCCAGCGCGGCTGGAAGCACGAGCCAAAAAGCTCGGTGTCAGCCTGGAAGAAGCGGAGGCTTCCTTCACCGCCGGTTTCCCCATCGGCCGCATCGTGGAACCGGGCGATATCGCGCCCATGGTCCTTTTCCTCGCGTCGCCGCAGGCAAGCGCGGTCACCGGCCAGGCGGTCGCCGTCGATGGCGGCGCAACCCCTTATGTCGCCTACTGACTGTGCTGACTAGTCAGGATGGGTTAACGCGCCTGACGCCGTTGCGGGATGTCGACCAGCTCGAACGAGGTCGACTGATAGAGATTGTAGATCCAGTTGCAGACCAGCAGACTGCCATGCGCCCGCCAGTTGTTGGTGGGATCCTGCGCCGGATCGTTTTCCGGAAAATAGTGAGCCGGCAGATGGATTTCCGCACCGGCCGCCACATCGCGGTTATATTCGTCCGCCAAAGTCCTGGTATCGTATTCGAGGTGATTGAACATGTAGGTCTGCCGCCGCGCGTCGTCGCGGATCAGGCATAGGCCGGACTCGTCCGATTCCAGCAGCACCTCGAGCCCAGACTGGGACGGCAGGTCCTCGCGCCGCACTTCCGTATGGCGGCTGACCGGCACCGGAATGACATCGTTGAAGCCGCGCAACAGCGTGTCGCGACCGCCCCGCACATGATGCGGGAAGACGCCAAACATCTTCTGCGGAAGTTCGTATTTCGGTACGCCATGAAAATGCTGCAGCGCCGCTTGGGCACCCCAGCAGATGTTATAGGTTTCCTGAACGTGGCTCAGCGACCAATCGAAGATCTGCGTCAGTTCGCGCCAATATACGACGTCCTGGAACGGCAAGGTCTCGATCGGCGCCCCTGTGACAATCAGTCCGTCGAACTTGCGGTCCCGAACCGCTTCCCAGGGCTGGTAGAAAGCCAGCATATGTTCCGCCGAAGTGTTTTTCGGCGCATAGCTCGACGTTGTCAGAAGCGTAAGCTCGATCTGCAGCGGCGTGGCGCCCAGCAGGCGGGAAATCTGCGTCTCCGTCTTGATCTTCTCCGGCATAAGGTTGAGCAGCGCAATTTCGAGCGGCCGCACATCCTGCCGCACCGCCGCCCCCTCGGTAATCAACAGAATACCTTCGTCTTCCAACGTCGCTTGCGCTGGCAGGTTGTCCGGAACCTTGATCGGCATGGAATCCCGTCCTTATTCAGGTGCCCTCTGCGGAATGTATCTGGGCATTATAATCCAAAAGGCAACGCAGGTGTCGCCCAATCGGGTTACCGCCCCGACATTCAAGTGTCAGCAGATCTGAAAGAAATTGGAGCGGGCGATGAGATTCGAACTCAC
>CAJWOT010000437.1 GCA_913044215.1 uncultured Rhodospirillaceae bacterium
GTCATCCGTCGGCGACTTGTAAAGTTCCAATTCGTCGACATCCGCTGATAGGCTGAGGACCGCGCCCTGACCCGCACTACCGTGCGGCGTCAACGTTACGAAACAACCAAGTATCAACAAAATCAGGACACTCAAACGCATGCACGCACCGTCATCAAAGCAAAACCAAGCCAAGGCTGAACATGCCGGATAATAGTCAAAAAACGGTTGCGCGCGAAGGTTAACGTGGGACCTTCAGACACGCTTACCCTTGACCGAAAGGCCAAGTTACGCCATTTGGAGCCCCTCTAAAGTCGATCGGACCCGGATTTCATGAAGGAACGGATCGAAGCGCTCTGGCGGGGCAACATCCCGCTGGACATCGTATTCTGGCGGTTTGCCGTAATCTACGGGCTGGTTTTGAACGCCGCGACCAGTCTGCTTTTTATGACATTGTTGGTTAACGACGCGGGCTTGCACTGGCTGATTCCCGCATTTCTGCTGCCGATTCCTTACAATCTCCTCATTATCGTTGCCGTCTGGCGGAGCGCCGGACGATACGACGGTCCCCGTCAGTGGGTCGATTGGTCCCGCTTCGCGACCGTGCTTTTGATGGTGGTCCTGACCGCTTCCTAAAATTACTCAGTTCGTCAGGACGCATTTCCCAATGACCTGGCGGTCGATGATCGCCTGCATCGCGTCGGCCGCCCGTTCCAACGGGAAAGTATGGGAAACATGCGGCACGATCTTGCCATCTCCCGCCCATTGCGCCAGGACGCGAAGATTCTCCGCCGCGGTTTCCGGTTCGAACTCGTTGAAGCCACCCACCCGCACACCGACTGCGGAGGCGCCCTTGATCAACAAGTGGTTGGTCTTAGCCAACGCTGGCCTCCCCCCGACGAAGCCGAGGATCAGAAGACGCGCTCCCCAGTTCAGACAGCGCATCGATTCGTCGAACACGTCGGCGCCGACGGGGTCGTAGATGACATCCGCGCCGCGGCCATCGGTCAGTGCCTTGACCCGGTCGCGGAACCCGTCGTTGTAGTTAATCGTGTGATCGGCCCCATTCGCCGAGACGACCTCGAGCTTCTCGTCACTTCCGGCCGTCGCGATGACGGACGCGCCCAATATCTTGCCGACATGCACTGCGGCGAGACCGATACCGCCGGCCGCACCATGAACCAGCAACACTTCACCAGGCTGCAACCGGCCGCGCTGGACCAGCGCGTGGTAGGCGGTGGTGTAGGCGGACCGGAATCCGGCCGCCTGTTCCAAGCTGAGCCCCGCCGGAACCGGAAGCGCCGCATCCGCAGCGATCGTCCCCATCTCCGCATAGGCGCCGGGCGGATGCCGCGTCATCACCGCATCGCCTTCCTTGAAGTCCGTCACGCCGGCACCCACGGCGATCACCGTGCCCGCCCCCTCGCCGCCCGGGACAAACGGCAGGGGCGGCTTGGTTTGGTACTCGCCGGCCACCATCAACACATCGACGAACTGCACGCCTCTTGCCGCGATAGCCACTTTGATTTCACCCGGTCCGGGATCCGGCGGATCAGGCAGCTCTCGCAAAACCAAGGAAGAAGGCGGTCCCAAGGACTCGCAGACCATCGCACGCATTGTTCTATCCTCTACTTGTTGCGCGTCCAGTATGCCTCGTCGGACGGAAACACGGCGGTGCATTCGACACGCTCCGTCGGGCCTTCCAACGTGTCCGCCGCCGCCTTCCACACCGCGTAATGAGGCGCGGCCCGGTGCGCGGCCACAGCCGCTTCGTCGCGATAGACCTCGTAGAAGTAATAGACGTTCTCATCCGCATCGTCCTGCAACACGTTGAAGCGAACGCATCCGGGTTCGTCCTGTTCCGAACCGAGGGCGTCGACTTCGATGGCATCCAAAAATTTCTGGCGCATGTCCGGTTTCACGCGAACTTTGACCCACTTCGCAATCATCTTTTTCTCCCAAGTCTGTTCATTGCCGCTCCGCCTAACGTCCCTTGAAGGGCTTTGGCGGACGTTTTTCCGCAAAGGCGCTCGCCGCCTCGTGGAAATCTTCGGTCAAATAAAGCTTGAGCGGCGCGGAATGCATCATGATTTCCTGGCTCTGGCGATGCATGTACCAGCGGCGAGACCGGACGGTAGCCCGGACACTGAGCGGCGGGTTCTTGCAAACCTCGGCGGCCAATTCCCGCGCAACTTCCAAATGCTGCCCTTTCGGCGCAACCCGGTTTATCGCGCCCGCTTCGAACGCTTCCTCGGCAGTGAAAAAGCGGCCCGTGAGCGCCATCTCGGTTCCGAAGGCCCCTGCCTGCCGGTAATGCATCAACCCCCAATATTTCGGCGCCCCGAGCCCGCGCGACGTCTCCGTAATCTGGAACTGGGTGCCCGCCTCCGCGACGATCAAATCGCATTCGAGGACGATGCCGACGGCGAGCCCCATGACGTAGCCATGCGCGCAAGCGATCACCGGCTTCCAGTTGACTGCTTTGACGAACAAATCGCCGGAATTGGCGCCGTGCCCTTGCGGCCCGCCGAGGCGTTCAAATTCCTCGCGCGAGCGAAGCTGCCGCTGATGCACATCGGCGCCCGTGGAGAAGGCGCGGCCGTTTCCGGTGATGATGGCGAGATGGGCTTCCTGTTCGGCATCGAACTGCCGCAGTCGCGCATCCAGCGCCATGACCAGCTCGTCGCTGAACGCATTGAGCTTCTCCGGCCGGTTCAGGGTCAGGGTAACGATGTTCCCGTCCTGCTCGTAATGCACCAGTTCTTCGACCTGCGCCGCATCCAACATGTTCTAACCTTCCCGTTCTTAATGCCCATTGTCGGTCAGCGTAGCGAACGGGAGGCGCCCTTCACAAATCGCGGCACATAAACCATCGTGAAGAATTCGGTATCCTCGCTGTAAACCGAGTTACGATCAGTCTCCGGAACAGGAAACGCTGGGAGGACATGATGCAAATCCCCGAGAACCCAGTACCAGGTCCCGCGCGCAACTACATCGGCTACGGCCGCGACATACCCAAGGTCGTGTGGCCGAACGAGGCGCGTGTCGCGATCAACCTCGTCATCAATTATGAGGAAGGCTCCG
>CAJWOT010000438.1 GCA_913044215.1 uncultured Rhodospirillaceae bacterium
AGGGAAATTGGCGTCCCCTAGGGGAGTCGAACCCCTGTTTCCGGCGTGAGAGGCCGGCGTCCTAGGCCACTAGACGAAGGGGACGTGGCCGGGAGCGCCTTCTAGCAGGTTCGATGCGCGCCGATCAACTGTTTTGGCCGCGCGCGGATCTGATTTGTTGTAGGATGACGACATGAACGCTCGGCAGAGAATACGCTATCTGGTGCGCGCGAGGGACGTCGCGATGACGGTTACCGGCTTGACCATGGTGCTGACGCCGCTCGCGCTGTGGGCCTCGCCGAACCTGACGGCGTTCTACGCCGCCCTGTTGACCTGCGGCGGCGCCTATTGCGCCTATTTGCTGCTGTCGCAGTTCGGCCTGCACGACCCGGAAACGTCCAGACAAGGAAGCCCTGTCCCCGCGCCTGATCGATCTGCTGCAGAACCAGCGCGAATTGAGCCGCAAAGACCTGCCGGAGGTGCAGCGGTTCGTGCGCGACCATATGCGGGATCCGGATAGGCCGGAACGAGATTAGAAGGCTAGTTTCCCGCGTGCCGGCGCGCACTGTCGATAAATTCGGTGACCGCACTTTCCGCTGTGTCGAATGCCGTCACCAGACGCACGCAGTCCGGTCCGCCGACACTCCAAGCGTAGAATTTGAAACCGTCCGCCGCCAACCCTTCACGCATCCGCTTTGGCATGTGCACGAACAACTCGTTCGCTTCCACTTCATGCAGAAATTCCACGCCGGGGAGGCTTGCCAGCCCGTCCGCCATACGGCGCGCCATGGCGTTTGCATGCCGCGCATTGCCGAGCCACAGATCGTCCGCCAGATAGGCGTCCATTTGCGCCGACAGGAACCGCATCTTGGAAAACAGATGCCCGCCCCGTTTGCGGCGAAAACGGAAATCTTCCGCCTGTCCGGTGCGGAAAAACAGTACCGCCTCGGCAGCCAGCGCCCCGTTCTTGGTCGCCCCAAAGGACAGAACGTCGACCCCGGCGCGCCAGCTGATGTCGGCTGCACTGCAGCCAAGCGACACCAACGCATTGCCGAAACGCGCGCCGTCCACATGCAGCCCCAGCCCATGACGGCGGCAGACTTCCGAGATCGCCCCCATCGCGTCGGGACTATAGACCGTCCCGGCTTCACTGGCCTGGGTCAGGCTGACCGCAGCGGGCTGTGGATGGTGCTCCACCCCGGCCCAATCATCCGGAATCGCCGCTTCTAGCCCCGCTGCGTCGATCTTGCCGTTCGCGCCGTCGACCGTGACCAGCTTGGCCCCGCCGGTAAAGAATTCCGGCGCGTTGCATTCATCGACGACGATGTGGCTCTCGGGATGGCAATAGATCGCGCCGTAGGGCGGGCAGAGGGACGACAGAGCGAGCGAATTGGCCGAGGTCCCCGTGGCCACCAAATAGGCCGTCAGGTCCGTTTCAAAAATTTCCCGAAGTTTTTCTTCAACTCTGGCCGAAATCGGATCGGCGCCGTAAGGCATCACGGACCCGCCCGCGGCCCGCGTCAAGGCTTCCAGGATCGCCGGCGATGCGCCGGCCACGTTGTCGCTACAGAAATTCCATCCGGTCATGGCGCGGCCTTCAATTGTATGGTTCCCGTGGCGGCTCCTGTCGCGAGGTCAAAAAGACGTATCTCCGCGCCACCATCGACCAGCCGGACATGCACGACCGCGCGCCCATTGTCCACTGCAACGCTTTCGACGGTCGCCCCGGCAGGCAAGGCCGACGAAACCCCGGCAAACGAAACCGATGCGGATGCCGGCGGCGCGTCCGCCTGTACCGTCTTATCGTCCCAGGAAACGCGGGTCATGAGGCCATAGACCAGAAGCCCCATCCCGGCGATGATCAGGACGCCCATGAATATGACGAGGGCCTTGAGCGCTTGCATGCTATGAATTCCGTTTTCCTGTCGACAATCACCGGCACTGCGAACCGATGACACCGGGTGTTCTGACACATACCGTCCAGGACGATGAAACGGGCGAGCGGCTGGACCGTTTGATCGCCGCCGCCTTTGCGGACCTGTCGCGTTCGCGCGGAAAGGCGCTGATCGAGCAGGGCGCGGTCGCCGTCGGCGCGGCGACGATAACGGACCCCTCTTATAGGGTCAAACAAGGCGTCACGGTCAGCGTATCCGTGCCCGACGCGGCCGATACGCATCTCGAAGCGCAGGCAATTCCGCTCGATATCCGGTACGAGGACGCCGACCTGCTGGTGCTCGACAAGCCGGCGGGGTTGGTCGTCCACCCCGCCCCGGGACACCACGACGGCACCCTTGTGAACGCGCTGTTGGCGCACTGCGGGGACAGCCTGTCCGGCGTTGGCGGCGTGCGCCGTCCCGGCATCGTGCACCGCATCGATAAGGATACCAGCGGCCTTCTTGTCGTGGCTAAGAACGATGCCGCCCATGCCGGGCTCGCCGCGCAGTTCGCGAACCACACGATCGACAGGGTGTACCGGGCTGTCGTCTGGGGATCGCCCTCGCCGGCCGCGGGCGTCATCGAGGGCAATATCGGCAGAAGCCCCCGCAACCGGAAGAAGATGGCCGTGGTGGAGGAGACGCGCGGTAAGCCGGCCCGCACCCACTACGAGGTGGAGCAGCGGTTCGGCCTCCGGGCCGCCCTGATCGCCTGCCGCCTCGAAACCGGCCGCACGCACCAGATACGGGTCCATTGCACCCATGTGGGACACCCGCTGGTCGGCGACCCCTTATATGGCCGGATCAGCGCCGCACGATTGTATGGGTTAGGACGGGGTTCTGCCGAATTCGTACGCCGTTTTCCTCGCCAGGCACTACACGCTAGCGTGATCGGCTTTGATCATCCGAAGAGCGGGGAACGTATCCGGATTGAAAGTAAATTACCAAATGATATCATAGAGTTGACAGAAAATTTCCAACCATGAGTGTGCCCCTTGAAAAATCACATTCATTTAGTGGGAAACCTTGAAAATCGGACCTTCCGACCATAAATACGACACAATCGATGATTAGGGTGCATATGTCGCCGCAAAGGCGCGGTGCATATGAACAAGGAGTTCCACCGGTATGAGCA
>CAJWOT010000439.1 GCA_913044215.1 uncultured Rhodospirillaceae bacterium
GGCCGGCGGCCAAGGCGGGATGAGGCATCTCGATTATCCTTCTTAATGCGGCGGTTCAGCGCGACGGGTTCAGCGCACCCTGGCTCACCAGCCAGACCCGGGCGAGGCGGACGGTGTTCTCGATGATTTCCGGTCTGTTGCCATCGATATGCGCGCCTTCGACATTGAGAATCGTTTTGGGTTCGGGAAGCAGGGTTTGCAAGCGCGAAACGCTCTCCGCCGGCAAGCGCTCGTCATTCTTGCCGTTGATGACGAGGAAGGGGCCGGAAATCTCCGGGAGATGGGATTCCGGCTCAAGCGGTTTCAGCATCAGCCAGACGATCCAGGCCGCGATTTCACGTATCCATGAGGGCGATATTTTCAAATTCGCCGCGGCGAGCGACTGGATATCGACGCCGCCATAGGCGATGACCGAGGGACCGTCCGTTTGTCCTGTTGCGGCCGCGCGGCGTTTTATGACCGGCAACGCGACCGCACCCAAACTGATTCCGGCGAGACTGATTCGGCTCGTATCGGCCCAAGGCTGACGCCGGACCCATGCCATCAGGCCGGCAACCTCGTTGGGTAGGCGGTAGGCGACGCGCCGCGCGATGAGGGCGCGGCTAAAGAAACCGGCTTCCTTCCACTCTTTGCTGTCGTAGGGGTAGTCGTAGGAAATGATCGCATTGGGGCCCGGTTCGGGTATGCGCTCCAAATTGTGATGTGCACTGCGAAATCCGGAAATAACGACCAATGTCGGGAGTTTTTCTACCGAGTCGTCTGCGACGTGCCCTTTGGGCAGGCTCACGGAGAAGGTGACCGGCCGGTTTTCGGGATCGACGAGCCTGACGTCTTGGATATCCCGCTTACCGGTGGCGTCTGGTGTGATCTCGGCCGAGGCTTGCCGGTAAAGCGGCAGCGGATCGCGAATTTGAGCGTCCGGGCTCCAGATCGCGAGCCACAGAGCAACAGCGGCCGCCGCAAGGAGGGCGCCGCCCAGGAACAGTATCTCGAAGCCTTTGATCAATCGCATCGCGCCGGATTATACCAGTGATCCAATTTCGAGGGAGTGGGTTCATGGCCGGAACCGATAAATCGCGGGCCGAGTCGATCGGCGACGGGCCGGCGATCATCCTGGTTGAGCCACAGATGGGCGAGAATATCGGGATGGCGGCGCGCGCGATGCTGAATTCCCAGTTGGGTGATCTGCGTCTGGTGCGCCCGCGCGACGGATGGCCGAACCCAAAGTCGCGAAACGCGGCGTCCGGCGCCGATTCGGTGATCGACGGCGTGCGGGTATTCGAAAGCACAGCCGAGGCGATCGCGGACCTGACGCGAGTCTACGCGGCGACGGCGCGCCCGCGCGATATGATCAAACCGGTCGTGACCCCGCACCGTGGTGCGCGGGATATGCGTCAGGCGATGGCCGCGGGCGAAAAAGTCGGTGTCCTGTTTGGCGGCGAACGCGCCGGGCTCGACAATGACGACATCGCGTTAGCCGATACGGTGCTGCAGGCGCCTCTCAACCCCGCCTTCAGCTCCCTCAATCTCGGCCACGCGGTGCTTATCGTGACTTATGAGTGGTATCAGGCGGCTGACGAGACACCCGCTGTGCAACTGCCGGAAGGGCGCACCCAGCCGGCAACCAAGGAAGAACTGGTCAATTTCTTTGAGCGGCTGGAATCCGCCCTCGATGACGGCGGCTTTCTGCACATCATCGAAAAACGGCCGGTCATGGTGCGGAACATCCGGAATATCTTTCAGCGCGCGAACCTGATGGAGCAGGAAGTCCGCACGTTGCACGGAATCGTTTCCTGCCTGACGCGCTCGGACGGCAAACAGTAGTGCGGCGCAAACATATGCTGCACATCCGCGAGACGATTTGAGTGGGCCCGAAATCGCACAGTTGCTGTAGGCCCCTCTCGACACGATTGCCGCGCACTCGCCGCCGGAGAGCGTGTTTGCCTTGGATCTGGACGCGTTACGCAGTCCGGGCATCACATTCTGGACGGTTTGGGAGAAGGACGAGCTGGATGGGTGCGGTGCGCTGCGCGAACTCGACAAGACGCATGGCGAGACCAAATCGATGCACACCGCTGCGGCGCATCGTGGCAAGGGGCGCGCGTAGACCTTGCTATCCCATATATTGGCGGAAGCCAAACGGCGGTCCTACGGATGGGTTAGTCTGGAAACCGGCTCTGTCGCTGCTTTTGCGGCAGCGCAAGCGCTCTACGCGCGCAACGGATTCGTTGAGACAGCAGCGTTCGGCGACTATGTGGACAACCCCTACAGTCTCTTCATGACATTCGATTTGATGGCCGAAGACGAGGTTTGACAACCCATCGCGAAACCCTATACTCCCGCGCGCTTCCGGGCATGAGGGCCGTGGCCCCGTCCACCAAGGGCTGACCGGGACAACAACAACACCGACCAACGAGCGGGATATAGAGAAATGTCGAAACGTGTGAGTTCGAAGTACAAGATCGACCGCCGCCTTGGAGTGAATCTCTGGGGACGGCCGAAAAGCCCCATCAACAATCGCGATTACGGACCTGGCGAGCACGGACAACGCCGCCGCAAGCCGTCCGATTTTGGCACGCAGTTGATGGCCAAGCAGAAATTGAAGGGCTATTACGGCAATATCGGCGAGAAGAAATTCCGCCGCTATTACGAGGAAGCCGTCCGCCGCCGCGGCGATACGGGTGAGAATCTGATCGAGCTGCTGGAGCGGCGCCTGGATGCGGTGGTGTACCGCGCGAAATTCGTGCCGACCGTTTTTGCGGCACGCCAGTTCGTCAATCACGGCCATGTCATGGTCAACGGCATCCGCGTCAACATTCCGTCCTACCAGGTGCGGGACGAGGACGTTGTTGAAATTCGCCAGAAGAGCCGCGAATTGCCGCTAGTGCTGGAGGCGATGGGCTCGGTGGAGCGTGAATTGCCGGATTACATCTCCGTCGATTACGGCAAGATGACCGCGACCTTCATGCGCGCCCCGGGACTGGCCGACGTGCCGTACCCGGTGCAGATGGAACCCAATCTGGTGATTGAGTTCTACTCGCGCTAA
>CAJWOT010000440.1 GCA_913044215.1 uncultured Rhodospirillaceae bacterium
TGAAATACGTGGCTCATGAGCTCTCTCTTTCGGGTGGATTACTGACGCCGGCGGGCAGCCTTATCGCGAGGATCGTCGTTTTTCTCGCCGATAGTTAAGGTCCACTCGACCATTCGGCGCATCGTCTTGCCCAACGCCGTGTCGAAAGCGCCAATGATCTCCGCCATGGAATTTTCCTTGGCGTCGATCAAATATTCAAAATTCTTCGAGGCAACGATCGACCGGCGCGGCATCTTGATGAGCTTGGCATTGATACGGACCCGGATTGTCGGCGGTGCGACGTTGCCGATGCCACCTTCGTTACTGTCCGGCAGCCGTTGCGCGAACTCGGCCTGAAACTCTCGCAGCTCAGTCTTGAGAACATAATCGGCGCGCAGGCCGATCGCCTCGCGACCGACGGCGACAATCCGATCTGAATTCTCAAACGATTCAACGATTAGCGTTTGAATCATTCTCGGCGCCAGGTCGGTCCAGTTCGACAGTTCGAAATAACGCATCTCAATCGGGCTATCGCGCAACGCAATACGCGCCGTATTAATGCCCGCCTGTGCTTGCGGAACCTCCACGAGCAGTTGCCAGTCGACACTCGGAAGCGTGTCCGAAAACGTACTCTTCGGTGTCAGGACATACATACGTGGCGGTGCGCCTGTGCCGGGCAGTTCCAGCGAACACGCCGAAACCAGCCCTAAAAGTGCGACTGCGCTCATCCACCGAGCGCCCACGATGCGCCGCGAAATACTCATTTTCATCGTACGCCGACTCCTCGCTGCGAATCGCCAAACAGAAAACGGGCCGGATCCCGCTCAAGCTGTCCTGATATCCGCGACAGCGCGGTCATCAGCGTGCGGGCCTCCGCCACAAGTTGCGTGATCTCATACAGGCCCGCGCTGGTGAAATTGTTTATCGGCCCGCGATTTTCAGCCAGCAATTCTGTCAGTTCCTCTTGCGACCGGCTGAGGTCATCAGCGGCCTCCTTCACCGCGACCATTGTCTTTTTGGTCAACGGTCCCATGCCACCGAACTCCTTCGACAGACGTTTCGACAACGTGTTGATCTCACCAATCGTCCCGCGCGCATCTCCCGTGATCAGGTTAACGTTGTCGCGGACATCGCCCAGCAAACCGCGCGTATCGCCCAACGTACCTTTCGCCATCTCAGACAATTCACCGACCGTCTTTCGCAGATCCTTGACCAGAAGATGCGCTTCCGTCGAGGCTTTCTGCAGTTCCGTCACCGCGCTCGCCCCATCGGACAGCAGCGTGCCGATATCATCCGACCCAGCGGCAAACGACCCCGTGATCGAATTCACGTTTACCATCGCTTCGGCAAAATTCTTCTGGTTGGCATCCCCCAGCAACAAATTGGCCCTGTCGACCAGCGAGATCACCCGGTTCACCAATTCCGGCGCCGCCTCGATGATCTCCTGCAGTTGCGACGGTTTCGATTTGATCACCGGGTTTCCACTGCCCGGGATGCGGCGCAGTTTGGGCGCCGCATGCGTACCACCGGTGATCTGCACGAAGGCGATGCCGGTTATTCCCTGAAATTCGAGTGACGCCTCGGAATCTTCCTTGATCGGCGTTTCGTTGGGAACTTCGATCGTGACTTTGACCTGCTCGACATTGTCCGGATTGATTTTCATGTCCGTAACGACGCCGACGGGCACGCCGCGATATCGAACCGGGTTGCCCGGCTTGAGGCCCGTAACCGATCCCTCGAACAGCAAATCGTAGTAGGCAAACTCCTCGTCGAGCTCGACATCCGCTAGCCAGACCACCGCGGTGACCAAGCCCAGCATTAGGACCAGTGTGAAAGCGCCGACAACGACGTAATTGGCTTTTGTTTCCATGTCTTATTGCCTGTCAGCTATTCAATGCAGCGCGTGCGCGCGGGCCATGGAAGTAGGATTGAATCCACGGATGCGGATCCTTCATATGTTCGGCCATTGTGGCGAGGCGAACGCGTTTGTCCACCAGAACAGCAATGCTGTCGCAGATGGCTGAAAGGCTATCGAGGTCATGAGTCACCATGAATACCGTCAGGCCGAGACTTTTCTGCAGTTCGGCGATCAGATTGTCGAACGCCGCCGCCCCGATTGGGTCGAGACCCGCCGTGGGTTCATCGAGGAACAGTATCTCTGGGTCGAGCGCCAACGCCCGAGCCAAACCGGCGCGCTTCTTCATCCCACCGGAGAGCTCCGACGGAAATTTCGGCCCCGCATCCGGTGGCAGCCCGACCATGGAAATTTTCAGAGCCGCCAGTTCGTCCATCAATGACCTAGACAGGTCGAGATGCTCGCGCATCGGCACCTGAATATTCTCCGCCACCGTCAGCGACGAAAACAAGGCGCCATTCTGGAACAGAACGCCGCACCGTTGCTGCAGGGTATTGCTGGCACTGCGAATATCTTCGCTGAGCACCTCGATATCGCCTTTTCGCGGCGTATTGAGCCCGAGGATCGTCCGCAACAGGACCGACTTGCCGGTCCCCGATCCACCTACGACTCCGACGACCTCCCCCGCCCGGATATCCAGGTCGAGTTCGTCATGCACGACTTGGGCGCCGAATTGCGTACGCAAGCCGCGAACCTTGATGACGATATCGTCCGTCATGCCCCTAAATCCCCAGATACGAGAACACGATGGAAAAGGTCGCATCGGCGAGGATCACCAACACGATGGATTCGACGACGGATTTGGTCGTTAGCCGCCCGATACTCTCTGCACTGCCGCTGACCTGCAGACCTTCGTAGCAGCCGACCAACCCGATCAGGAACGCAAAGACCGGTGCTTTCACCATGCCGACGAGGAAATTCTTCATCGTCATCGCATCGGCGAGTTGGCGCACGAACTGAGTATAGGTTACGTCGAGCGTGGCGACCGACATGATGGTTCCGCCGGCAAGCGCCGCGACGTTCGCGAAAAACGTCAGCAGCGGCAAAGTGAGCAGCAACGCATTTATCCGCGGCAGGACCAGCACTTCGATGGGATCGACGCCCGTCGTCTGCAGGGCATCGACTTCTTC
>CAJWOT010000441.1 GCA_913044215.1 uncultured Rhodospirillaceae bacterium
TATCTCGCCGACCTGAGTTTCGAGGGGCTGGCGCATCTCGTCGTCGTGCGCGCCCTCTACCCCCATGCGGGTATCGCCGTCATCGACACGGGCGACGCTCGCGCGATGCCGGGCGTGCTCGGCGTCTGGAACGGGCAAGACGTCAAGACAGAGGGGCTGGGCGGCATCCCGTGGGAGAGGCAGCCGCCGGCGCCGCAGGACGCGCCGGCCGGCGAGCCGGTCGCGCCGGGCGACCCGAAGATAGGGCAGCCGCAACCGATCCTGGCGGATGACCGCGCGCTCTATCTCGGCCAGCCGGTCGCCGCCGTGGTGGCGGAAACGCTGGCGCAGGCGATGGACGCGGCGGAGGCGGTACTGGTCGAGTATGACGAACGCCCGGCCCTGCTCGACCCGCGGACCGCGGAGGGCAAACCGCCATTGTGGGAGCAGTCCCCGGACAATGTCTGTTTCCGCACCGATGCCGGCGACCGCATCGCGACCGATGCGGCCTTCGAAACCGCCGCGCATGTCACAAGAATATCGGTCGATATCGAAAGGCTGGTGCAGAACCCGCTGGAGACGCGCGCCTATGTCGGGCTTTACAACCCGGATGACGCGCGCTTCACGATGCACGCCACGGCGGGCAAACCGCAGACCGTGGGGCGGGCCCTCGCCCGCGATATCTTCCATCTGCCCGAGGACCGGGTCCGGGTCATCACGCCGGATGTCGGCGGCGGGTTCGGGGCGAAGAACCCACTCTACCCGGAGCAGGCGCTGGTGCTGTGGACGGCACAGCAGCTCGGCCGGCCGGTGCGCTGGATCGCGGCACGCGGCGAAGGGTTCCTGAGCGACTATCAGGGCCGCGGCCAGACGGCGGACGCGGAAGCCGCTTTCGATCCGGACGGAAAATTCCTCGCGCTCAGGGTGAAGGCGCGCGCCGATCTCGGCGGCTATCTCGGCCCGCGCGGCTCCACCGCCGGCGGCATGTGGCGCATCATGGGGACCAGCGTCTATCACATCCCCTCCATCCATTTCGACGTCGCGGGCGTGCACACCAACCGCATGCCGACCTGCCCCTATCGCGGCGCCGGCGCGCCGGAAGCCGTCTTCGTGATGGAGCGCCTGCTCGACACCGCCGCCCGCGAACTGGGCCTCTTGCCGGCCGAAATCCGCCGCCGCAATCTGGTGCCGGCCGAGGCCATGCCCTACCGCACCCCCGCCGTCTCCACCTATGACAGCGGCGATTTCGCCGCCGCGATGGACAAGGCGGAGGCGCTGGCCGACATCGCCGGGTTCGCCGCGCGCCGAGCCACGACTGAAGCGCGCGGCCTGCTGCGCGGGATCGGCTACGGCAATCTGCTGGAGGCCTGCGGTGCGGGCATCGCCGACCGCGCCGATCTGGAATGCACCGCCGACGGCACGGTCGTGATGCGCATCGGCACCATGTCGAACGGTCAGAGCCACGAGACCGTCTACGCCCAGATGCTGG
Organism: uncultured Rhodospirillaceae bacterium; assembly: GCA_913044215.1. GTDB lineage: Bacteria > Pseudomonadota > Alphaproteobacteria > UBA8366. The sequence goes on from CAJWOT010000441.1 coordinate 1,469, forward strand.
CGGAGAAACTCGGCATCGAGATGGACCGCATCCGGCTGATCCAGGGCGACAGCAACGAGACGCCCTGGGGCATGGGCACCGGCGCCTGCCGCTCCATGACCGTCGGCGGCAGCGCCCTGGTCAATGCCGGCGACGATTTGATCGAAGCGGGCCGGGAGGCCGCGAGCGACCTGCTGGAGGCCGCCCCGCAGGATATCGATTACGGAGACGGCGCCTACACGATTCGCGGTACCGACCGCACCCTTACCCTGGCCGAAATCGCGCAGGACCGGCCACTGAAATCGTCGCACCATTACGCGCCGGAGAACAGCACCTACCCGAACGGCTGTCACATCGCCGAGGTCGAGGTCGATCCGGAGACCGGCACGGTGACGCTGGACCGCTACAGCATGGCCCAGGATGTCGGCCGGGCGCTCAACCCGAGGATCGTCGAAGGCCAACTGCATGGCGGCGTCGCCCAGGGCGTCGGGCAGGCGCTGCTGGAACGCAATTTCCACGACCCGGACTCGGGCCAGCTCCTGACCGGCAGCTTCATGGACTGCGCGGTACCGCGGGCACACGACCTGCCAGTATTCCAGACCGAGATCCTCGAGGTCCCCTGCACCCACACGCCCACCGGCGTCAAAGCCGTCGGCGAAGCCGGCCCCACGGCAGCCCCCGCCGCGCTGGTCAACGCCATCATCGACGCTCTGTCACCCTACGGCGTGACGGAACTCGAGATGCCGGCGACGCCGGAGCGGGTGTTCCGGGCGATGCGGGAGGCGGAACAGAAGAGCTAAGCGGACCGGCCGCCGAACACGCCGCGGATCGCGCTCCAGATGGCCTTGAAAACCAGCGAGAAGCCGGAAATCGGCTTAGCGGCCGGTTGGCCAGCGGGGGCGGCCGGTGCCTCCGACGTTTCTGGGGCGGCCGCCACCGTTTCCGCCGCGGTCTCTTCTGCCGCCGGTTCGGCCGGTGTCTGCGCCGCCAGCTCCGCCTTCAGCGCGTCGGCGAACTGGCCGATGAGTTGGTCCGCCAGCCCCTTCACCATGCCGACGCCGCGGCCGTACTGCGCGACCGGGCCGGAGAGCATCAAATTGGTATGGATCTGCACCAGCGAGCCTTCGTCGCCCGGCGCGACAGTGAAATCGACGGTCGCGTTGGCGCCGCCGCGGCCCTTGGAATCCTTGCCGTCCGCCTTGACCCGCGCGGTGCGCGCCGCGTCGTCGACGGATTCGAATTTCGCCTGGCCCTTGAAGGTGAGCGACACCGGGCCGAGCCGCACCGATACCTCGCCCTTATAAGTGTCCGCATCCACCGTCTCGCTCAGGGTGGCGCCGGGCATGCATGGGGCGATGCGCTCGATATCGCGCAGCAGCGCCCAGGTCTCGTCCGGCGGCAACGGGACGGTGAAACTGTTGTCGAATTCCAACGGGTCCTCCTGTCGAAATCGGCCGCATGTTAGGGGATCGCGGCGTGGCGGTACAGCGGGGGGTGGAACCAGACGCTAGCGCGCCGTTAGACTGGCGCCGGATCGCGCGTTACCGCCCCGTCGTGTCATCCCG
>CAJWOT010000442.1 GCA_913044215.1 uncultured Rhodospirillaceae bacterium
GCGGGCCGACGGCTTCGCCGGTTTTCCATTTGCCCCGAGACGATTTGAAGAAAGAGACCCGTGCATGACTGACCAAACCGCCATGATGAATCTGGGCGAAAACGATTATCCCGAGATCCGCGACGCCGTCGCCAAGATCTGCGAAGGGTTTCCGGGACAATATTGGCGCGATCTGGAAGACCAGTCGGTCGAGGGCAGCTACCCGACCGACTTCGTCCAGGCGCTGACGGAATCCGGCTATCTCGGCGCGCTGATCCCGGAGGAATATGGCGGGGCCGGCTTGCCGATCCGCGCCGGCGCGGTCATCCTGGAGACGATCCACGCCAATGGCTGCAGCGCGGCGGCCTGCCACGCGCAGATGTACACGATGGGCACCGTCCTGCGGCACGGCTCGCCGGAGCAGAAGAAGAAGTTCCTGCCCAAGATCGCGACCGGGGAGCTGCGCCTGCAGGCCTTCGGCGTCACCGAACCGACGACGGGTTCCGACACGACGCAGCTCAAGACCCGCGCCGACCGCGACGGCGACGAATACGTCATCAACGGCCAGAAGGTCTGGACCAGCCGCGCACTGCATTCCGACCTGATGCTGCTGCTGGCGCGCACCACGCCGCCGGATCAGGTAAAACGGCGCAGCGATGGGCTGTCGACCTTCCTGGTCGATATGCGCGCCGCGCGCGGAAACGGGATGGACATCAACCCGATCGACGCGATGATCAATCACAACACGACGGAGATTTTCTTCGACAATCTGCGCATTCCGGCGGACAGCCTGATCGGCGAGGAAGGCAAGGGCTTCCGCTACATCCTGGACGGCATGAATGCGGAGCGAATCCTGGTCTCGGCGGAAGTGGTCGGCGACGGCTACTACATGACCCAGCGCGCCGTGGATTACGCCAACGAGCGCGTCGTCTTCGGCCATCCGATCGGCAAAAACCAGGGCGTGCAGTTCCCGATCGCCAAAGCCTATGCCGACCTCAAGGCCGCCGATCTGATGAACCGCAAGGCCGCCGCCCTGTTCGACGCCGGGATGGATTGCGGCGCAGAGGCCAACATGGCCAAACATCTGTGCAGCGAGGCGGCGTGGCTATGCGCCGAGGCTGCGATGACCACCTTCGGCGGCTTCGCCTTCGCCCGCGAATACGACGTGGAACGCAAATGGCGCGAAATCCGCCTCTACCGCACCGCCCCGGTCTCCACCAACATGATCCTGGGCTATGTCGGCCAGCACGTGTTGGGGATGCCGCGGTCTTATTAGAAACGCCGCTTCGTTGTCATCCCGGCCGTAGCGCCGGGATCCAGCCCTGAATTTTCGAGCGGTCCGAATTTCCCCAATGGCGGAGCACCCTGGATCCCGCATCAAGTGCGGGATGACACCTCAAGGTGAATTTAGCGTAACCTTCACTGGTTTCTAGCCAATCGTATGATGCCGCGACCGCGCTAGCGTTCCGGCACCACCTGCATCAACGCCGCCAAGGCGCGGCTCAGCGACTCCTGGCTCGCCTCGACGCCGCTGTAGTGGCCGAGGCGGACGACGACGAGATCGTGGGAGGGGATGATCATCGTCTTTTGGCCGCCGGCCCCCGCCATGAAGTAGGCCTCGCGGGGGATCGGAAACTGGCCGCCCCCGTTCAGCCAGAAGAAACCGCCATAGATGGGCCGCCCGTCAGCTTCCCAGCCGGGTGCAAGGGTGCTGACGAATTCGACCCAACCCTCGGGCAGAAGCCGCTCTTCCTGCCAGACACCGTCGTTGAGATAGAGATTGCCGAGGCGGGCCCAGTCGCGCGCGCTCACGAATTCGTAGCCTTGCAGGAGAAAGTTTCCGTAAGGGTCGGTTTCAAGAACCGTATCGCGCATGCCCAGCTTGTCGAACAGCGCGCGTTGCGGGAACGCGTGGTAATTCTCGCCCCGCCCTTCGACAGCGAGCCGGATCAGGTAGTTGGCGAGAACGGGATCGCCATTGCGGTAGCGCCCAACCTGGTTCGGCGGCCATTGCTGCACCCGCGAGGCGGCATACTCGAAAGCGTTGATCGAGCCGGTATAGACGTAGAGATGGTCGGGGTACCCCAATGCCGGCACATAGTCGGGATCCTGCATCGCCCTGAATCTCAGCCCGCTCGACATGCGCACGATATCGGCAATGCGTATTTCTGCCCGCGGATCGCCGCCGCTCTGCCATTCCGGAATCGGCGCCGGCTGCCAGAGATCGTAGACGCCCTGCTGAATGAGCTGACCCAGCAAGGTCGCGGTCATGCTCTTGCCCATGGACCAGCTTTCCAAGGGCGTATGGATGCCGATCCCGTCCCGGTAGCGTTCGGCCACGATCTCACCCCGATAAGTGACGAGGAACGCCGCCGTCATGCTGTCGCCCGCAAAGGCCATGTCCACGGCAGCGTCCAGTTCTTCGCGGTCCAGGCCGGCGCTGTCCGGCCCGACGACATCGCCCATCGGCCAGGGCAGCGTTTCCGGCGGCGGAAGATCCGGTGTGACCACGCTCGGCGTGAAGGAGACGTCGTCGGCGCCGAGCGGCAGTGTTACCGCACCCTGGCTGCCGAAAATCTTCGCCGTTCGTGTGACGCCATTGTCGAGCGTCACATGGACGGCCCGGGCATCCCGGTCCACCTCGTAGCCGACCACATGTTTGCGGTCTTCATAAGGAGCGGTGAAATACCCGGTATGTTCGGCGGCGAATTCCGGCGCCAGGCCGGTCAGGAAGACATTGGAGGCCATTGTCTTCGCGAAGCCGGCGCCAAAATGGGTGACGGGGTCGCCGGGCGGCAACTCGAAATCGCCGCCCAAATCAAGCTGCGTGGCGCGCGCAAGCAACGCCTCGGAAGCACCTTCGGCAACGCTTTGGCCGCCGGTGTCTACAGGGGTTTCGTTTGTGGCCAGGCCACTGGATTCGTAGTGTTTCATATTGCTCCAGAAGTGCTGGGCGGAACGATAGCGTCCTCGCAACGCAGCGATAGTAGTTGATGGAAGATACTGATCCTAGATCAGACTCTCAGGAG
>CAJWOT010000443.1 GCA_913044215.1 uncultured Rhodospirillaceae bacterium
TATCAGGGCCTGTCCGACCGGTTCCTCGGCCCGGCGGACGACATCCAGGCGGCGGACGAGGCCTGGGGTATCGATTTCGAGGCCGAGGTCGCGGTGGTGACCGACGACGTGCCGATGGGCATTTCGCCGGAAGCGGCGGCGGGCCACATCAAGCTGGTGATGCTGGTCAACGATGTCAGCCTGCGGAATCTGATCCCGGACGAGCTGAAGAAGAATTTCGGCTTCGTGCACGGCAAGCCGCCATCGTCCTTCTCACCCGTGGCGGTGACGCCGGAGGCGCTGGGCGATGCCTGGGACGGGGCGAAGCTGCACGGCCAGGTGATCGTGACCCACAATGGTGAGCGGTTCGGCCAGCCCGATTCCGGGCAGGACATGTATTTCGACTTTCCCTTTCTGATCGCCCACGCCGTCAACACCCGGCCGCTGGTGGCAGGCACGATCGTCGGATCGGGCACCGTCTCGAATCTTAATCCGTACGCTGGTTCCTGCTGCCTGGCCGAGCGACGCACGATCGAGAGTGGTGCTCCGAAAACACCCTTCATGGCCTTCGGTGACCGAGTGCAGATCGAGATGCTGGACGGGGCGGGCAATTCGATCTTCGGGGTGATCGACCAGAAGGTGGTGCGGTACGGGGTTTAGTGATCCGCGCCGTGCAGGATCTCGTCCTTCAGGCCGGTTTCGTATTCCAGGCCCGCGGGGGTCAGGGTGATAGCGATGGGGAAGGTGCCGTAGGCCAGTGCTTTGCGGTTGAGGGCGCGCCACACCGCTTCGTTGCGCAGGCCCGTCGCATCGCGGCCCAGCACGATATAGGGGCCCATGTGAAAGTGGTTGCCGTGCGGCGGCGGGAAGGCGGTGATCGTGACGTCCCCGGTTTCCTGGTTCGGTGTCGCCATGTCCGGCAGACGGGCGAGTTCTTGCAGCAGGGTCAGCGTCTTCAGCTGCAGCTTGTTGAGCTTTCGCGGGTTTCTCTTCGGTGGCATGTCATCCCTCCAGAGGTGAACATCGGCGCTGGCGCGCATCCGGTCAAGGTTTCGTGGCGTGTTCGGCCATGCTAACCATCGCCACGGATTTGAAGAGGGAAACAGCATGCCGCAGCCGACCGTGACGCCCTATGGCGAGTGGAAATCTACGATAACCGCCGACATGATCGTGGGGGAGACGGTGGGTTTGGGCGGTATCTGCTGCGATGGCGGCGACCTGTACTGGACGGAACTGCGTCCCGCCGAAAATGGCCGGACCGTCATCTGCCGCATGGATCAATCCGGCGCGAAGTCCGACGTCACACCGCCTGATTTCAACGTTCGCAGCCGGGTACACGAATATGGCGGCGGCAGCTACACCGTGTCGGACGGTGTTGTGTTCTTCTGCAACGCGACCGACCAGCGGCTCTACCGCCAGGATCCCAGCGACGACCCGCGGCCGGTGACGCCGGAAGGCCCGTGGCGCTATGCCGATATGCGGGTCGATGCCGCTCGGCAGCGCGTGATCGCGGTGCGCGAGGATCACGACGAAAGACTTGAAGAGCCGGCGAATGCCCTGGTGGCGATCGAATTCGACGGCTCTGTCTCGGTCCTGGCCGAGGGCGCGGATTTCTATGCCGCGCCGCGCCTGTCGCCGGACGGGTCGCAGCTCGCCTTTCTGACCTGGGATCACCCGGACATGCCGTGGGACAATGCGCGGTTATGGCTCGCCGCGATTGCGCCGGATGGTGCGCTTGAAGCGCCGCGGCAGATCTCGGGCGGCGATGGCGAAGCGGTTTTCCAGCCAGCTTGGTCGCCGGATGGCGTGCTGCATTTCGTGTCCGACCCGACCGGCTGGTGGAACCTGTACCGCTGGGAGGGTTCGGCTGCCGTTCCGTTGTGTTCGATGGCGGCGGAGTTCGGTCTGCCGCAATGGGTCTTCGGCATGACGACCTATGGCTTCGACGGTTCTGGCGGGATCGTTGCGTCTTACTGCGAAGACGGAAGATGGCGGCTTGGACGGGTCGATGGGTCTTCTGGCGCCTTGGCACCGATCGAAACGCCTTACTGCGACTTCGACGGGCTGAAAATCGCGGGTTCGATGGCTTACTTCGTTGCGGGTCATACGTCTGAACCGCCAGTGCTCGTGGCGTTCGATATGGAAAACGGTGGCGTCGAACCGATCCGGCGCTCGACAAATGCAACGATCGACCCGGGTCAGATTTCCGCGGCCCAGGCCGTCACGTTTCCCACGCAGGGGGGCGAGGAAGCGCACGGCTTTTATTATCCGCCGGCAAATGGCGATGCCGTTGCGCCCGATGGCAGTCTGCCGCCGCTGATCGTAAAGAGCCATGGCGGGCCCACCGGCCAGACCGGCGAGGCGCTAAACCTAAAAATCCAGTATTGGACCAGCCGTGGCTTCGCCGTACTCGACGTAAATTACCGCGGCAGCACGGGCTATGGCCGCCCTTACCGCGAAAAGCTGCGCGGCGGCTGGGGCGTCGTCGATGTCGACGACTGCGAGGCCGGTGCGCAATTTCTGGTCGCGCAGGGGAAGGCTGATGGCGACCGGTTGATCATCACCGGCGGCAGTGCCGGCGGCTACACGACGCTCTGCGCGCTAACCTTTAGAAATACCTTCAAGGCAGGCGCCAGCCACTACGGAATTGGCGATCTGTCGACCTTGGCAACCGACACGCATAAATTCGAAAGCCGCTATCTCTACCGGCTCATTGGCCCGTGGCCGGAGACGGAGGCGCTGTACCGAGAACGGTCGCCGATTCACTTCGCCGACCGGCTCGACTGCCCGGTGGTCTTTTTTCAGGGCCTCGACGACAAGGTCGTGCCGCCGAACCAGGCGGAGACGATGGTCGCGGCGTTGAAGGATAAGGGGACGCCGGTCGCCTATTGCCCCTTTGAGGGCGAAGGGCACGGATTTCGCCAGGCGACCAACATGAAACGTGCGCTGGAGGGCGAACTCTATTTTTACGGAATGATTTTCGGCTTCACCCCGGCAGACAGGATCGAACCGCTTCCGATCGAAAA
>CAJWOT010000444.1 GCA_913044215.1 uncultured Rhodospirillaceae bacterium
ATCTGATTGTGCCGCATTATTAGACAGTTACCGGATGCGTCCTGCTATTCACGTTCCGATTTGATTCCTCAAATTCCCGTGATCGCCGACATCTTGATCGAAGGCATCGTTTGCCAATCCGTTGTATATACTGCTGTCAAAGAACAAACCGGGAGGGCGGAGGAATGCCGGACAATCAGATCAAGGCATTGATTTTCGACGTATTCGGCACGGTCGTCGACTGGCGCAGTAGTATTATTCGCGAGGGTGAGGCCTTGGCCGCCCGCAAGGGACTGGATGTCGACTGGGCGGCGTTCGCCGATGGCTGGCGTTCCCTCTATGACCCCGCGATGGCCCGTATCCGGGACGGGGATCGGGATTTCGTCAAGCTGGATGTTTTGCATCGGGAAAACTTGCTGGAAATGCTCGACCGCACGGGTATTACCGGACTGACCGAGGCGGAAATCGACGATTTCAACTACGCCTGGCATCGTCTCGACCCGTGGCCGGACACGGTCGCCGGGCTGACCCGCTTGAAGTCGAAATTCATTATCGCGACCCAGTCGAATGGCAACATCGCCTTGATGGTAAACATGGCGAAGCGGGCCGGGCTACCCTGGGATGCGATCCTGGGCGCGGAAGTTGTCGGTCATTACAAACCTGTGCCTGCAGCTTATACCGAAGCTTGCGACCGGCTCGGGCTGCCGCCTGAACAAGTGTTGATGACTGCAGCGCACAATGGCGATCTGTTGGCCGCGCGGGCCTGCGGTCTCGGCACTGCCTTCGTGTCACGCCCGACGGAGTATGGGCCCAACCAGACCAAGGACGTCCGCGCAGAGCATGATTTCGACTATATCGCGGATGATTTCGAGCAGCTTGCCGATCAGCTGGGGTGTTGAGAGCTCTATTCGAGAGTCTCGAACAGCCTGATCCACAGCGCGGTACGCGGTTCCAGGGACGAGAAATAGATCTGCTCGTCATGGGCGTGCGCGCCGCGGCCATCCGCACCGAGCCCGTCCAAGGTTGGAACACCCAGCGCGGCGGTGAAATTCCCGTCGCTGCCGCCGCCCGTATACATGTCCTCCAATTCGAAGCCGATCTCCTCGGCGAGCCCCTTGGCGTGCTCGTATAGGGCGGTGATACCGTCATCCTTCTGATACGGCGGACGGTTCAACCCGCCTTCTACGGTAACCGTACAATCCGGGTCGATGTTCTCGATACTGAGCACTTTCGGCACGTACTCCTCGACCGCTTCCATGTCGGGCAGCCGCATGTCGACCTCAATGGTGCACTCGCTCGGCACGACGTTCGTGCCTGTCCCGCCGGAAATCAAACCGACATTGGTCGTCACATTACGCTCGTAATCGGTGAGCCCTTCGATGAACAGAATATGCTGTGCCATTTCCTTGATCGCACTGCGGCCGTCCTGGTGGCGCAAGCCGGAATGAGCGGGCACGCCGGTGACCGTGACCTCGAATCGGGCCGAACCGCGGCGGCCCGTTACGATTTTGCCGCCTTCGCGTGCCGGTTCGGTGACCAGTACATATTTGTTGGCGCGTGCGGCGGCTTCGATGGCGGCCTGTGAGGTCGGGCTGCCGACTTCTTCTTCGGGCACGAACATGAACGTGATCGGCAGTGGCGTCTGCTTGCCCTGCCGGACCAGATGCCGGTAGGCGTAATAGGCCATGTAGGCACCGGATTTCATATCATAGATGCCCGGGCCGAAGACGCTGTCGCCCTCGCGCCGCCAGCGCAACACGTCGTCCAACATGCCGATCGGATGCACCGTATCCGTATGGCTGACGACGAGGATGCCGGGGCCGTCGCCGCCCCAGGGTGTACGCGCGGTCATGATGTCACCAAACCCGTCGCGGCCCGGCGTTCGGTCAATTTCGGCGCCGATGGCCCGCATGTCCGTTTCGACTTTATCGACCATGCGGTTGACCGCCTCTCCGTCATTCGAAGGCGACTCGATTTCAACCCAGGTCCGGATACCCTCCAGGATCTCATCGGGATCGACTTTGGGCGTGTTAGAGGATTTGTCAGTCATTAATTTGCCTTTGTGTTAGCGCCGGGGCCGGTTGATCCGATATTTAGGACGTTTGCCTTCAAGAAAGCGCGCGATATCGGCAGCGGCCGTGCCGGCAATCCTTTCGAGACATTCTCCGGTCGAACCCGCCATATGGGGTGTCAGCAGAATATTTGGTGCGTCGAAAATCGGGCTCTTGGGATCTGGCGGTTCGCCTTCCAGCACATCCAGCGCCGCCCCGCCAAGCTTGCCTCTCTTAAGCGCGCGTGCCATTGCCGCTTCATCGACCAGCGGTCCACGCGCGGCGTTGATCAGAAAAGCGCCTTTCTTCATTATGGCGATTGCCTTGCGGTCGATCAGGTGGTGCGTCGCCGGCAAATGCGGAGCATGTAGGGAGACATAGTCCGCTTCCGCAAGCAGTGCGTCCAGCTTCATCGGGCGCACGCCAAGCGCGCGCATCTCTTTTGCGTTCAGCCCTGGATCATATCCGCAGACCTTCATGCCGAATGCCTTGCAAAGATGGGCAACGCGGCGGCCGATTTGGCCGACGGCGACCAGACCGAGAGTCTTGCCACGAAGTTCGCTGCCGGTATGCCGCGCGTCGCCCCACGCGTTTTGGTGATGTACCTGCCAGGCGCTCTGCGGAATTTGGCGAGCCAAACTGATCATCAAACCCAAGGTCAGCTCGGCAACCGAATCGGCATTTGCGCCGGGCGCATTCGTCACGAGGACACCGCGTTCGGTACAGGCATCCACATCGACCTGGTCGACGCCCGCACCATGCACGGCGACGACTTTCAAGTCGGGCAATTGGTCTAGCAGGCTCGGTGTAATGTAACCGGGCCGAAGAAGCATGCCCGCGGCACCCTGGAACAGTTTGGCAAACTTTTTTTCCTGCGCCGCGCTGATTGGGCTGAAGGGCAATGGGACCGTGCGTACCGGGGCGATTCCCTTCAGCGCTTCGCGGACGGGTTTCATGGCTACTGGAAAATCGTC
>CAJWOT010000445.1 GCA_913044215.1 uncultured Rhodospirillaceae bacterium
AGGATCGCGCCATGCTGCTTGACCCACTTGGCCCAGGCCGACTTCGCGGCGGCTTCCGATCGGTGCGAACTGATCTGTATCCGATATCCCTTTGCCGGGTCAGGCTTTGACGCGGTTTGCGTCGGTTTTGGAGCCACAGCGGGCGATTTCGGCGCCGCCGGCGGCTTCGGAGGCGCTGGCGGTTTGACGGCGACTTTCGGCGGTGGCGGCGCGGCCTTCTCAGCTTTCGGCGGCTTCACGTCCGATGTCCCCGCGGAGGGTGCGACTTTCGCCACCGCGGGGGCTTCTTTTTCCGGTGCCACATTGTTCTTTGGAGCAGCTTTTTCGGCAGGCGTTTCCGTCGGCGGAGCCGGCAGTTCCGACGTGGGCGGTGCCTTCGGCACTTCAAGTTTTGGTTCCGAAACGGGTGGCGGTTTCCGGACGATCGGTACCGGCAGCGGTTTCTCCGGCGGCGGCAGCAACCGCTCCACCTTGCGCCCCTCGGTGGACTTGTCGATCTTGCCGTAAACGAGCTTGTCCTGGTCGGCGATTTTCTGGCCGCCGGGGTTCGTCGGCGCAACCTTGCTTGGCCCGTCCGGTTTCAGCACAGGTGCGGCGAACTCACTGCCTTCGCGGATGCCGGTGTTGTAGGCGTACCAAACGACTCCCGCGAACCCGCCCAACGTCACAACAGCCAGGAGCGCCGGCAACAGACGTCGAATGCCACTTGAGAGTGGTTTGGTTTCTTCCGCGTCGAGTTTCTCGAGCTCCGCCTCGATGGGATCGACGTCGTCGGCCATCAGCGCAGTTCCTCCAAGGGTTCCACCCCCATCAGCTCCAACCCGCTGGCGATCACGGTGCGGACCCCGCTCACCATCGCCAAACGCGCATGGGTTTGCGCGCGGTCGCTCTCAACGATGAAACGCAACTCGGTCTGCTCCTTGCCCTTGGTCCATAGGCCATGAAACGCAGCGGCCAGCTCATAGAGATAATAGGCGATTCGGTGCGGTTCATGTGCCTGGGCCGCGCCTTCAATCACGCGCGGCCATTGCGCCAGGAGCTTGATCAATGCGAGTTCGGCCTCGTCGGTGAGCAGACCCAAATCGGCAGTCTGATCCGCGTCCAAATCCGGGAAGGCATCCGCCGCCATCCGGGCAACCGAGTGACAGCGTGCATGCGCGTATTGGACGTAGAACACGGGGTTGTCCCGCGATTGCTCGGTGACCTTGGTGAGATCGAAATCCAACGGCGCGTCGTTACTGCGGGTCAACATGATGAACCGCACGACCCCTGGCCCAACCTCGTCGATAAGATCCCGCAAGGTGACGAAGGTGCCGGCCCGTTTGGACATCTTCACCGGTTCACCCTTATCCAGCAGTTTAACGATCTGGCAAATTTTGACATCCAGATCAGCCGCCCCTCCCGTAACCGCCTTGGTCGCCGCCTTCATCCGCTTGACGTAGCCGCCATGGTCCGCGCCCCAGACGTCGATTTGCGTGTCGAAGCCGCGCGCATGCTTGTCCTGGTGATAGGCGATATCCGACGCAAAGTACGTCCAACTGCCATCCGACTTCTTCAACGGCCGGTCTACCTCGTCCCCGAACTCCGTCGCCTTGAACAGGGTTTGCGGCCGCGGTTCCCAATCGTCGGGCTTCTTGCCCTTCGGCGGCTCTAAGGTTCCCGTATAAATCAATCCGCGCGCCTCGAGACCGTCCAGCACCGTGTCGACCCTGCCCTGCTCGACCAGGCCGCGCTCGGAGGTGAATACGTCGAATGTGATCCCCAGCGCCGCAAGATCATCGCGCACCAGATCCATCATGGTGTCGATGGCGAAGGAGCGGACGACCGGCAGCCATTCGGATTCCAGGCTCTCCTGCCAGCGATCACCGTCGCGTTCGGCCAGTGCTGCGCCGACGGCCTTCATATATTCACCGGGATAGAGTCCCTCGGGGATCTGCCCGATCGCTTCGCCAAGCGCTTCGCGATATCGGAGATGTGCGGAGCGGGCCAGCACGTCGACCTGCGCGCCTGCATCGTTGATGTAATACTCGCGCGTAACCGCATAGCCCGCCTTCCGCAGCAGCGCGGCAAGGACATCGCCGAAAACGGATCCACGGGCATGACCGATATGCAGCGGTCCTGTTGGATTCGCCGACACGAACTCCACATTGACGGGCGCCCCGCCGCCGATATCGGAATCGCCGAAGGCTTTTCCGGTCTGCAGAACCGTACCGAGACAGCGCCGCCAAAGATCATCGTCGAGCCTGACATTGATGAAGCCCGGACCGGCAATTTCCGCCGTCGAAACGCCCTCGGCATCCGCCAGTTTACCGGTCAGCAGCTCCGCCAGGTCGCGCGGTTTCATCCCCGCCGGCTTGGCGAGCACCATCGCCGCATTCGTCGACAAATCGCCGAAAGCCGCATCGCGCGGTACGTCAACGGCGACCCGGTCCAGGTTAAGGCCTTCGGGAAGGCTCCCGTCGCTGCTCAGCCCCTCGATAACGTCGATAATCTGCTTTCGGAAATCGCTAAAAATATTCACGGAATCAGTACTTTCCTTCTGATATGCGACGATGCAGGCGCAGCGCGAACTGATCGGTCATACCGGCGACATAGTCACAGACGACGCGCGCCGTCTGCGCCGTATTTCGGCCGTCTGTAGACCGACGCCACGGATCCGGGAGCCGTTCCGGTTCGCCGGCAAAACATTCGAACAATGCGCTGATAATGCCGCGCGCCCGGTCGGTCTCTGAAACGACAGATTCGTGCCGGTACATCCGTTCGAACAAGAACCCTTTCAGCGCGCGCTCTTTCTCGCTCATCGCTGTCGAGAAGGCAACCATGGGACGGTCCAAATGACGAATATCCGCGGCGCTGGCGGGTTTTGCAGCAGCCAGTCGTTTTTCCGTTTCCGCGATAACATCTTCCACCATATCGCCGATTAGCCGCCGAACCGTTTCGTGGACAATCCGTGTCTCGTCGACAGAAGGAAACTCGGACCGCACCTCGGCAAAGGCCTGAGCGA
>CAJWOT010000446.1 GCA_913044215.1 uncultured Rhodospirillaceae bacterium
GCGGGCCCGACGGCCTGACCGATTTCGAGCGCGACATCTGCAATGCCCTGGACGGCGGTATGACCTACCGGGAGGCCTACCGGGCGGTCCGGCCGGACTCGAAAGCATCCGACAAGACGGCGGAGAGTTACGCGTGGCGGGTCTACCATCGGCCGCACTGCGTTGCCTATGCGAAACAGTTGATGGCGAAAACCTTGGCGCGCCACGACCGGATCATCGAAGAGCTGGCCCTGGTCGCCTTCTCGGATATCGGCGATGTGATGAGCTGGGGTCCGGAAGGCCTGACGGTCAAACCGTTCGACGAACTGGCGCCCGCCAGCGCCGCGCGCTGTCGCGCGTCTCAGTCACCAAAACTGCGCATGGCGGCTCGGTGCCTGTGGCGCTGCACGATAAGCTTTCGGCCCTCGACAAGCTGTGCAGAATGTTCGGTCTTTATTCGGCGGACGATCCCGATCCCTCGAAAACGGTGGCCGAGCTCAGCGACATCGAACGCACGCAACGGATCGCCGCGATCCTGAGGCTGAGGCGGGAGGCCAAGGAAGCAGAGACGGAGACTTGCAAACCCGCCCGCCCTGGTTGACTGTCTTGCGGGAGCGTTGCGACAGGAAGGGGCACGGCATGCTGATACGGACGATGGACCAGATTGAGGCGGAAGGCCGGGTGATTTCGATCTCGCATGGCAAGGCAACGGCCGTGCGGCTGCTGACCAAATCCGACGGGCTGAACTTCTCGGTCTCCGAGGCGCGCGGCGGCAAGGTCGGCGCGTCGACCCTGTGGTACAAGAACCATTGGGAAGCGAACTATATCCGCTCCGGCACGGCCACGTTGGAAGATTGCCATACGGGCCAGCGCTGGCCGCTGGCCCCGGGCACGCTCTATTGCGTCGGCCCCAAGGACAAGCACCAGATCATCCGTGAGGTTGAATGCGAGATGCGCATCATCTCGGTCTTCAGCCCGCCCATCGTCGGCGAAGAGACACACGACGCGGACGGTGCCTATCCGCCGAGCGGCACCCTGCCGCCGCGCGGCGGCCGCATGTTCGTCAAAACGCTGGCGGATGTCCGCGCGGCCGGTATGGAGCGCAGCGTGAATGCCGGCAGGGCGATATCGCAACGTTATCTGACCGCTGCCGACCAGCTCGGCTTCTCCATGCATTCGGTGCATTTGAAGGCGGGCGTCGCGTTGGATGCCTGGTACAAGCATCATTGGGAGGCGAATCTGGTCCTGGACGGCCGGTTGGACGTCATGGAAACGGCGACCGGCAAAACCCATCACCTGGAACCGGGCGCGCTTTACCTGGTCGGCCCGGATGACCCGCACCAGCTTATCGCGCAAACCGATGTCCAGCTGATCTCCGTTTTCGACCCGCCGCTGACCGGCACGGAAGATCATGATGCGGACGGCGCGTACCTGCCCTCCGGCCCCCTGCCGCCGGGGCCGGGCTAAGGCGGCGCTTCCGGACTACTTCCAGGGCGGCGGGGTACCCCAGCGGCCCCAGGACGTCGTCTCGCTGGTGGGCAGCCGGCTGGTCGGACCGAAATTGCCGCGCGGGTAGCCGAGCGGGAGGCAGCAGTGGAAGACCATGTCGTCGGGCACGCCGAACATCGCGTTGACCCGCTCCATGACCTCCGCATGCAAGGTCGTCAGCACGCTGCCGACCCCCAGCGCCCGCGCCGCGAGGAGCAGGTTCTGAACACCGGGGAAGGTCGAGGACGCCGCCGCGCCATGCGCCTGCGAATAGACCAGGATGACGGCAGGCGCGTTGACCATCTCGTCGGCCAGCAATGCCGCGTGCCGGTAGGGCGAGTCTTCCGGCATATCCGCCCGTGAATTCCAGCCATAGGCGTCGCGGCGTTTGGCCCACCACGCTTCATGGTACAGCTTGCCGAACTTCTGGATGTCTTCGCGGTCGCGAATGACCAGATAGCGCGCCGGCTGCGTGTTGCCCCCGTTCGGCGCCTTGGACGCCGCGTTGAGCATGATCTCCAGCTGCGCGTCCGTAACCGGACGGTCGGGGTCCAGCCGGCGGATCGCCCGCTGGCTGAACATCGCCTCGCCGATCGGCATCGTCAGCTCGGCGGGCGGGTCGAGACGGACCATATCCATCACCTGTCTCCTCTATCGCCGCGGCCGCTTAGCCGGTTTTTGCCTTGAACGCGCTGAGCTGCGCATTGACGCCGGCGATCATGCTGTGCAGATCGGAGGTCAGCATGACCATGTCGAAGCCGCGTTCGACCGCACCGGCGGCGAAATCGGCGCTGGCGCAATGCATGACGGCCTTGATGCCGTGCTTGTGCGCGGCTTCGAGGATCTTGTTGCAGGTCTCCAGATGGATCGGTTCGGTGTTGTCCGGCTTCGGCGGCAGACCCAGCGCGTAGGACAGATCGGCCGGGCCGATATAGACCGCGTCGAGCCCCGGAGTGGCGCAGATCGCGTCGAGATTTTCGATACCTTCCTTGGTTTCGATCATGGCCATGACGATGATCTCGTCATTGGCGTAACCGAAATAGTTGCCGCCGCCATAATGCATGGCGCGCACCGGACCCGACGAGCGGATGCCGTCAGGCGGATAGCGGCAGGCCGCGACCGCAGCGGCGGCTTCTTCTGCATTATTGATCAGCGGCACGATGATGCCGTAGGCGCCGAGGTCGAGCGCCTTCATGATCGCCGCCGGGTCGTTCCAGGCGACGCGCACGATCGGCACCGTGTCGGTCTGCGAGATCGCCTGCAGCATCGGCAGAACGTTGTTCAGTTCGCCCGTGCCGTGCTGCATATCAACGCACAGCGCGTCGAAATCCTGCCGCGCCATCATCTCTGCCGAGAAACTGTGCGAAATGGAAAGCCATCCGAGGGTCGCGGATTTGCCCTCCTGCCACATCTGCTTGATCTTGTTCTTGCGCATTTTTCATCCCTCCAAAATTTGTCCCTGTCATAGCCGAGCGCCGCCGCGAGCGCTACCGCCGAGCGCAAGGTTTCGAAAAACC
>CAJWOT010000447.1 GCA_913044215.1 uncultured Rhodospirillaceae bacterium
TAGGCGATCGGTATCGGAAATGTCCAATCCTGCGGCTCAAGATAGTTCATGTGCCGATCTCGCCCTTCTTCAAGTCATGCGTTGCAATGGGGAACCATGCAGGAAACGTATCCAGCAGCGATGCCAGTTCGGCCAGCAGGTTCAGGTCACCCTCCATCGACACGTCAGGCCCTGAAAGCGCACCGACACCGATTTGACCCAGCGCAAACTCGCTCAGCAAAAGCCGCGGTAGTGTAATGGTCAGTCCCGCATCCGCGTCCGTACCGGCACTGCTGATCAGAACGGCATTGGTTAACTCCGAATGGCAGGCTTCTTCGGTGCCTGCGATTTTCCAGTTGATGGTGAAGGCATGCCCGGCTGCTTTTGGCCCGTTCAGCCGGATGCTCAACGAATTCATCAGTAGGACCGGGCTCATGCCTTTGAAGACATCGCGGAGAACCCGATGGTTCTTTTCGCCCGTGGGGATTCCCTCACGCAATTCGTTCGCGGCGGACAGGTAGGCGTTACGCCAGGTTGCGTTCTCCGCCGCATAGCCCATTTGCGTGTGCGCTGCGGCGGCGAGAGCGCGCGCGCGAAGATTGCCAGGGTCGGCCCAAATGACCTGGTCCAGAATATGCGCAACCCACCGGTACTGGCCCGCTTCATAGTCCGCCTGGGCGCGTTCCAGGACGGCATCGGTTCCGCCCATATAGTCCAGGGTCCGGCGTGCAAGATCGCGGGGTGGCAATGAATCGAGGTTGGCGGGATTGCCGTCATACCAACCCAGATAATAAGCGTAGATACCGCGAACATTGTGCTTGATCGAGCCATAATAGCCGCGCAGGTGCCATAGCCGCGCTAACGACGGCGGAAACCTGATCGCATCGGCAATTTCAGCGGGCACATAGCCGTGGCTCATCAAGCGCAAGGTCTGGTCATGCATATATTTGACGCCGTCGCGTTGCTCGCCGAGGAATTGCTGAATCTCCGCTTTGCCGAATACCGGCCAGTTGTGACCGCTGATCAGAAATTCCGTATCTTCAAATAACAGGGACCGTGCGATTGAATCCGACCACTGCATCGCGTCGCGCGGAAAGGCGCCGCGGATCGTATAGACGTTATGCAGGCACATGTAGCAATTGTCTGCGACATGCAGCGTTTTAAATTGCGGGAAATAGCAATGCATTCCTGTCGGCGCCTCGCCGGGCGCGAACATGAACTCGATCTCGACGCCGTCTACTGACATACGGCCGCCATCTTTTCCGATAATGTCGGTCGGCTCGATGAAGGTGACCTCGCCGCCTTCGATCATCTGGCCGAGACCGGTATCGACAATACCGACGGGACTGACCTCAAGGTTCTCACCGTACATATAGTCATTGCGCGACGGCATGCCTTCGGCGGCCATGCCCTGTTCTTTAACCACCCATTCCGTGAATCCCTCGGAAGCGATCACTCTGACATCACCGCTTTTGACATCCTCCTCCGAAATCATCCCTTTGACGCCGCCAAAGTGGTCCGAATGGGTATGCGAATAAATCATGGCGACGATCGGTCGCGCGCCGACATGGTCGAACAGCAACTGTAAAGCGTATGCCGCCGTTTCGACCGTCGTCAGGGGATCGACGACGATATAGCCACGATCGCCTTCGACGAAGGTCACGTTGCCAAGCGACTCGCCGCGCACCTGATAGACACGGTCTGTTACCTTGAACAATCCGCGAAAATTGTTGAGAAGCGCATGCCGCCAAAGGCTTGGATGGACGGTATCGGGTGCGTCCCCATGGAGAAACGCTTCGAACGCTTCATGGTGCCAGACGGTATCGCCATTTCGGTCGAATATTGCAGGATCGTCGGGCCTGTGGATGAGGCCGCGTGCAGCGAACTCGAAATCTTGCCGGTCCTGCCAATTGAAATCAGGATCATTGAGTGCGCTTTCGAGGAGATCCCGAGTGAATTGGGATGGCGTCACCGCTTCCCGTCTTCCTTCTTCCTGTTCTCTATTGTTCAAAGCTTAAAACTGACGAAATGGGTTGGACGCAGAAAGCCTTCATCGATGACCTTTTGGCGCATACGACTACTGCGCAAACGATAGTCAGCCTGTTCCTGGCCAATGCGCTCCACGAGTTGATCGAACTTCTCGTCGAGTAACGCAACTTCCTTGGCAACCTCTCCGCGGTGAAATTCGTTGCGATCATTGAGGCTGACTTTGCTAAATCCGGCCGTCTGCAATGCAGTACGTGTTTGTTCGAGGTTCTTGAGCTGAAAATCAAGATGAACGAGCTCGAGCCACCGATCCGCTGTCTCCGAAAAATACCCTTCACCGCCGCGCAGCCAGTCGCTGCCGACCAGAACGCCGCCTGGTTTCAGAATGCGGAGAATATCCTTGTAGAACCCCTCCTTGTTAGGGACGTGCACGATGACATCCTTGGTAAAAACCATGTCGAACGAAGCGTCGGCGAACGGCAACGGTCCGGGCGTGACAAGCTTAAAGGAAACCCGGTCCAAAACACCGGCGGCTTCCGCGCGCTTGGCCGAGTGATCGACCAGATGCGGCTCGACGTCGATGCCGACGACACTTTTAGCAGCATATTTGTCAGCGAGCATGACTGTGATAACCCCGAGGCCGCAACCGATATCCAGTACGTCACGGCCTTCGACCTCAAGCCCGGTGAGCAACGCCTCAACGTCTTCGGCACCACCCGGCGCTAGATACCCTTCGCCCCAAAGCCACTGCAGGGCTTCGGCAAATGTTTCATTGTACTGGGACTTCGTGCTGGCGCTCGTCATGATACCTGTCAGTCGTCGAATGATTTGGGACGTTCGAGGGGGTTTTGGGTCGGATGATCTGTCTCATCGAAGGTTGATGTTAAGCCGCGTGTTGTTGATGGAACAAGCGGCGTTTCTGGATAGTGCG
>CAJWOT010000448.1 GCA_913044215.1 uncultured Rhodospirillaceae bacterium
CCTGACCCCCTAAATGGCTTTTATAGTTCCCAAACATCTAAGCAATTCGCGATATTTTTGATGGCGTGACTACGTGTAGGCCCGAAGCGGGCGCCGCGCAAAGGCCGGAGGGATTTGCAATGACAGACCTGGAAACTCGCCGCCTGGGCCGCAGCGAGATGAAGGTGAAGGCACTGGGCCTGGGTGGCGGCCATCTCGCCGGGCCGGAGCAGTCGGACGACGTCGCGATCGCGCTGATTCGCGGCGCTATTGAGCGGGGCATCAACTTCGTCGATACGTCGCCGGATTACGGGTTGAGCGAGCGGCGCATCGGCATGGCGCTGGCCGGCGGTTGGCGCGACAGGACTTACCTGCAGACCAAAGTCGGTTCGCATCCGAAATATATGCGCGACTGGTCGAAAAAGGCGACGGCGTGGAGCCTGGAAAATAGCTTCAAGACGCTGCAGGTCGACTACGTGGACTCGGTGTTGATCCACGGCCCGCGCCACGATATCGAAGCGCCGCTCGGCGAGTGCTTTGAAGTGATGCTCGACTGGAAGGATAAAGGACGCATCGGTGCTGTGGGCGTCGGGGTACGACAGCCTGAGTTTCATCAGCGCGCCATCGCAGCCGGCGCGGATATCGTGCTGTCGTTCTTGAACTACACGCTGCTGGACCAGACGCTGGCCGAGGAGACGATCCCCTTCGCGATTGAGCACGACGTCGGCGTCATCATCGGCAGCCCGCTGGCCAATTCGCTGCTTGCGGGCCCGGAGCCGATCCAGACAGAGGTGGGGATCCACGATGAAGATGGGAAGGTCATTCCGGCCGCCGTGGGCAGCTATCTCGACCCGGCCGCGTTCCCGCCGGCGCACGCGATGTGGAAATGGTGTCATGACCGCGGTCTCAATATCCGCGATCTGGCGATGCAGTTTGCGATGCACGCGCCAGTCCAGGGCAAGGGCATCGTCCTGACCGGCGCGGCCAACCTCGCGGAGTTCGAGGAGGTCTACGCAGCCGCCACTACGCCGGTGGCCGAAGAGGTCTGGAGCGGATTCGAGGCCGAATTCGGCGTGCGGGTATAAGGCACAGATGCCAAAGTCGCATGACTGAACATTTCGACGTGGCCATCGTCGGCGCCGGCATCTCCGGCATCGGCATCGCCTACTATCTCAAGCAGCGCTGTCCCGATAAAAGCTTTGTCGTTTTGGAGGGTCTGGAGCGCTTTGGCGGCACCTGGACCACGCACCGCTATCCCGGCATCCGCTCCGATAGCGACCTCAATACCTATGGCTATAGCTTCAAGCCGTGGGTGGGGTCGTTCACGGCGACGGCGGCGGAAATCCTAAATTACCTGGGCGAGGTTATCAACGAAAACGGACTGGCGTCGCACATCCGCTATCAGCACCACTTAGAAGCTGTTAAATGGTCCAGCAAAGAGCACAGCTGGACCATTGAGGGCGTGCGCCAGGACACGGGTGAGGCGATCCGGCTCACCTGCAATTTCCTGTCGATGTGCCAGGGCTATTACCGGCACGCCCAAGGCTACACGCCGCAATGGGAGGGGATGGACGACTTTGCGGGCGAGATCGTCCATCCCCAGACCTGGCCACAAGACCTGGATTACGAGGACAAGGAGGTCCTCGTAATTGGCTCGGGATCGACGATGTCCACCCTGGTACCGGCCATTGCCTATGATGCAAAGCACGTCACGGTGTTGCAGCGCTCGCCCACTTTTTTCTTTCCCATTGGCGACGAGGACAATTTAGCAGAGCAATTGCGCGCACTCGACATCGATGAGTCCTGGATCCACGAGATCGTGCGGCGCAAGCGTATCTACAACGGCCAACTCTTCGCCAGGCGCGCGGCGGCGGAACCCGAGGTCGTGCGGGAGGAATTGATCGCAGCCGTGCGGCAGCAATTGCCGGAAGGCTACGATGTGGAAACGCATTTTATGCCGCAGTACCGGCCCTGGCAGCAGCGCATCGCGCGGGTGCCGAATGGCGACTTTTTCACCAGCATTCGGGACGGCCGGACTACGATGGTTACGGATGAGATCGAACGGTTTACGGAGCAGGGCGTATTAGTAAAATCGGGTCGGGAATTGCCGGCGGACATCGCGGTCACCGCCACGGGCTTCGACCTCTGCGTGTTTGGCGA
Source organism: uncultured Rhodospirillaceae bacterium (assembly GCA_913044215.1). Taxonomy (GTDB): domain Bacteria; phylum Pseudomonadota; class Alphaproteobacteria; order UBA8366. Next base: position 2,140 of record CAJWOT010000448.1, read on the forward strand.
TATCGCCTTCACCGTCGATGATCGACCGGTAGACTTCGCCGCAACCATTACCTATCGCGGCACGATGTTCACCCGCGTGCCGAATATGGCCTGGGTCTTCGGCTATTTCCGCGCCAGTTGGACCCTGCGAGTCGATCTGGTCGGAGATTTTATCTGCCGGCTCTTGCGGCATATGGATCAGCGGGGTTGCAAATCGGTCGTGCCCACACCGCGGCTAGACCAACGGGAGATGCCGCTGTCTCCGTGGGTGGCCCCCGAGGATTTCAGCCCCAATTACATCCGGCGCGCGCTACATCTGTTGCCCAAAACCGGCGATGTCCCGGAGTGGCAGCACACGCAGGACTATTGGCAAGACAAGGATGTCTTTCCGGCCATCGATCTTGACGACCCCGTATTTGTGTATCGATAAATGAGATACTAACGGCCTCCCTATTGAGCCGTATAGCCCCCATCCACCGGCCACGCCGCCGCCACCACGAACGACGCTTCATCCGAGGCCAAAAATGCCACAACATTGGCGATCTCCGCAGCCTCCGCCATGCGTCCCAACGGGTGCAGGTTGCGCATCGTCTCGTGCACTGCCGGATCGCTGGTGACATTCTCGGTGAGTTTGGTATAGACGAACCCGGGGCAAACGGCATTGACCCGGATTCCCTCTGCCGCAAGGCGCACGCCCATATCCCGCGTCATCTGGATCACCGTGCCCTTGCTGGAAATGTAGCCGTTGAATCCATCGGAAAATGGCAG
>CAJWOT010000449.1 GCA_913044215.1 uncultured Rhodospirillaceae bacterium
TACATCCGATATGAACGGTGAGACGGGGGAGACGATGAGCGTATTCGCGGGCGCAGCATTCTGGGACAAGGCGGCAAGTGAGTCGCGGACGCAAGGGCTGTTCAGGCTGGACGAGTCCGACGCCTGGCAGGCGGTGACGAACGGGCTGCCGGAGGCGGTCGAGGTCCGTTGCATCGCAATGCGCGGGACCGACACGATCTATGTCGGCACCCAGGTCGGGCCCTATCGCAGCACCGATGGCGGGGAAAGCTGGGAACTGATGGAGCTGCCGGCGTCGCCCGGTGATGACACGGTGACCTGGTCGATCCTGCCGCTCGATGATGGCGGGCTGCTGGTCGGGACGCAGGGCACCTTGATCTATCGCAGCGACGATGACGGCGCATCCTGGCGTCTGCTCGACGTGCCGACGCCGAACGGGGCGGTGCGGATGGGCTTCCCGATGCGGGTGATCCGGCTGGTCGCGGACCCCAGCAATCAGAAGGAAATCTATGCCGGGCTCGAGGTCGGCGGCGTGGTGCGCAGCCTGGATGGCGGCGAGACCTGGACGGATATCAGCGCCGGTCTGATGAACTATGCCGGCGAGACCTTCTTCAAGAGCCGCATCGGCACCGATCAGGACCAGGAAGGCATGATGGATTTGCATTCCCTGGCGATCAGCCCGGCCGCGCCCGGCACCGTCTTCCTCGCCAACCGGATGGGGCTGTTCAAGAGCACCGACAAGGGCGAGAGTTGGGACTGGATGAATATCGGCCGGTTTTCGCCGTTGAGCTATGCGCGCGACATCATCGTCAGCCCGCACGACCCGAACACGCTGTACGCCGCGCTCAGCATCGCGGCGCTGAGCAGCCGGGGATCGCTTTACCGCAGCACGGATCTGGGCGAGACCTGGCACCGCTTCGACAGCGGCGTGACGATCGAAAGCACCTTGATGAATATCGGACCGAGCGGCTCGAACCCCGACAGTGTCTATTGCGGCGCGCGCCAGGGCCAGATCTTCGGCACGGATGACGGCGGCGAAACCTGGCGCACCCTGCCGCTGCCGCCGGGGGTCGCGGGCGTCTACGCCGTGGCGTGCAACTGAAGTCCATTCAACAGAACATCTGAGGGGGAGTGAACGTGGGCAAGCGCAAGACCTACGAGGAATTTCGCAGTTACAAATGGTTCGGCGTCGACGATCTGCGGGCCTTCGGGCACCGCTCGCGGGCGATGCAGATGGGCTATGACGCGGCCGACTGGGAAGGTAAACCGGTCGTCGGGATCGTTAACACCTGGTCCGACATCAACCAGTGCCATGTCCATTTCAAGGAGCGGGTCGAGCATGTGAAGCGCGGCGTCCTGCAGACCGGCGGCTTCCCGATCGAGCTGCCGGCGATCTCGCTGTCGGAGCCGATCGTCAAGCCCTCGACCATGATGTACCGCAACTTCCTGGCGATGGAGACGGAGGAGCTGCTGCGCTCGCACCCGATTGATGCCTGCGTGCTGATGGGCGGTTGCGACAAGACCACGCCGGGTCTGCTGATGGGGGCGATCTCCATGGGATTGCCATCGATTTTCTTCCCCGCGGGGCCGATGCTGCGCGGCAATTGGAAGGGCCGGCCGCTCGGCAGCGGGTCGGATTCCTGGAAGTACTGGGACGATCTGCGCGAAGGCAAGATCACGCAAGACGACTGGACCGAGGTGGAGGAGGGGATCGCCCGCTCCTTCGGCCATTGCATGACCATGGGCACGGCCAGCACCATGACCTCGATCGCCGAGACACTGGGCTTCGTGCTGCCGGGCGGCGCCTCGGTGCCGGCGCCCGACGCCAATCATACGCGGCTCGCGACGCAGACCGGTCGGCGCATCGTCGAGATGGCCTGGGAGGATTTCAAACCCGGCGACATGCTGATCCGGCAGTCCTTTGAAAACGCCATTGCCGCCGCCATGGCCATGGGGTGTTCGACCAACGCGATCATCCATGTGGTGGCGATCGGGCGGCGCGCCGGCTTCGATATCGGCCTCGACGATTTCGAGCGCATCGGCCGTGAGGTGCCGGTGATCGCCAACATCCGGCCGAACGGCAAGACCTACCTGATGGAGGATTTCTATTACGCCGGCGGGCTGAAGGGCATGCTGAAGCGCATCGAGAAACATCTCGATACCGACGCCCTGACCGTGTCGGGCGAGAGCATCGGCGCCAACATCGCCACTGCGGAAGTCTATGACGACGACATCATCCGGCCGCTCGACAACCCGATCTACGAGTCCGGCGCGCTGGTCGTGCTCAAGGGCAATCTGGCGCCGGATGGCTGCGTCATGAAGGTGTCGGCGATGGACAGCAAGTTCCTGAAGCACACCGGGCCGGCGCTGGTCTTCGACGATTATCCCGCCATGAAGGCGGCGATCGACGACGAGAATTTGGACGCGACCGAGGACACGGTGCTGATCCTGCGCAATGCCGGGCCGAAGGGCGGGCCGGGCATGCCGGAATGGGGCATGCTGCCAGTGCCGACCAAGCTGGTAAAGCAGGGCGTGCGCGACATGATGCGCATCTCCGACGCGCGGATGAGCGGCACCAGCTATGGCGCCTGCGTTCTGCACGTCGCGCCGGAGAGCTATGTCGGCGGGCCGCTGGCGCTGGTGCAGACCGGCGATATGGTGACGGTCGATGTGGACAAGCGCCTGATCCAGATGGAGGTCGACGACGCCGAACTGGAACGCCGCAAGGCCGCCTGGCAGCCGCTGCCGCCGCGCTTCGAGCGCGGTTACGGCTACGTTTTCAGCCAGCATATCGAGCAGGCCCCGGAAGGCTGCGATTTCGATTTCCTGAAGACCGACCACGGTGCACCGGTCGC
>CAJWOT010000450.1 GCA_913044215.1 uncultured Rhodospirillaceae bacterium
TTCGATCGCGACCAAAGTGCCGCCTAAGTCGAAAAACCAAGCGTCGATTGCGTCTTTTGACATCGCGTTATCTCTGCGGTTTAGAACCTAGCCAAATTTGACTTCAACGGACCCGGATGCCAACGTTTTTGCGTATTCAAACGGCTTGTGTTACAGCGCGTTGCGCGAAAGGTACGGACATATGAGCGACCTAAACGGCAAGACCGTCATCATCACCGGCGTTGGCCGGCCGCGCGGTATCGGCCGGGCTTCCGCACTGCGCTTCGCGAAAGAGGGGGCCAACCTGGTGTTGGCGGATCTGGGCGCCGGCGACAGGCGCGTCGGCGATATCGACGGGATCTCGCCGGACCTTGAGGCGGTAACGCAGGAGGTGACGGCGACTGGCGCGCAAGCTATTGCGGTCGCAACCGATGTCAGCGTCGAAGCGGATGTCGAAAAGCTGGTCGCTGCCGCTGTTGATCGGTTCGGGCAGGTCGATGCGATGGTCGCCAACGCCGCGATCCTGGCCGCCAAGGGCGATCCGCTGGAGGTGCCCTATGACGCCTATATGCGCGTGTTGTCGGTCAATCTCGCCGGCGTTTTCCTGAGCGCACGGGTCGCCGCGAAGCAGATGAAACAACAGGGTGGGGGCGGCAGTATCATCACCGTCGGGTCGCGTGCCTCGCGCCGCGGTAGCGCTGACAGCGCGGCATATTGTTCGGCCAAGTTCGGCGTTATTGGATTGACGCAAAGTCTCGCGATGGCGCTGGCGGGTGACGGGATCCGCGTCAATTGCGTCTGCCCAGGTGCAGTCGATACGGAGATGTATGTCGGTGTCACCAAAAAGTTGGCGGACAAGGATGGCGTCGATTTCAAGGCCGCTAGGGCCAAGCTCGGCGATATGATCCCGCTCGGCCGCTTGACCGCTGCCGAAGACGTTGCCAAGGCGATCGTCTGGTTCGCGACCGACGAGACCAGTCACGTCACGGGACAGGCCTTCAACGTGAATGGCGGGTCTTGGATGAATTGAAGGCGCATTTCCTCGGCGCGGACATATAGAAGATATATGGAGACACAATGGCATCTAACGGAAAAGCGGATCTCGACGTCATCATCATCGGTGCCGGCGTCGCCGGCCTCTATGCGATTTACCGGTTGCGTAAGCAGGGGCTGAAAGTTCGGGCTTACGAAGCGGGTGATGGGATCGGCGGTACCTGGTTCTGGAACCGTTATCCCGGTTGCCGCTGCGACGTGGAGAGCATGGAGTACTCCTACTCGTTCGACGACGATCTGCAACAGGAATGGCAGTGGCCCGAGCGGTACGGGACGCAACCCGAAATTCTGAGATATCTCAATCATGTCGCCGAACGTTTTGATCTGATGCGCGATGTCCAGCTGGAGACCCGCATCAAAACGGCAACGTTCGACTGCGACAGCAATCTCTGGACGGTTTCCACGGAACAGGGCGCGACGATATCCGCACCGTTCTGCATAATGGCGACCGGTAATCTGTCGACGCCACGTTTCCCGCGGATCACTGGAATCGACGATTTTGCTGGTGAGAAATATCACACTGGTCTGTGGCCGAAGGAGGGGGTTGATTTCACCGGCAAGGTGGTTGGCGTGATTGGCACCGGATCTTCCGGCGTCCAGAGCATTCCGATCATCGCGAAACAGGCGAAGCATTTGTACGTCTTCCAAAGGACGGCTAATTTTTCCCTGCCAGCCCGCAATGCGCCGCTCGATCCGGAAAAAGAGCGCAAGCACAAGGAAGAATACGTCGAACGGCGCAAAGCGGCCTACAGTACGCCTTTCGGAATCGCCGGTTATCCGCCGCCGGACAAATGCGCCGCGGAGGCAACGCCGTCGGAACGTGAGGAATCCTACAAGGCGAAATGGGCGGAAGGAGGCAGCATATCCTTCCTGTTCGCCTACAAGGATCTCCTGCTCGACAAGGAGGCCAATGATACGGCGTCCGATTTCGTCCGCGACCGCATTCGGGAAACCGTCAAGGATCCTGCCACGGCCGAATTGCTATGTCCTAACGATCATCCGATCGGCACCAAGCGGCTGATCCTCGATACGGACTATTTCGAGACGTATAACCGGGACAATGTGACTCTCGTCGGGATCCGGTCGAACCCGATCGAGACTTTCACGGCCGACGGCCTGCAACTTACTGACGGCAGCCGCTACGATTTGGACGCGATCTCTTTTGCCACCGGTTTCGACGCTATGACCGGCGCGATGCGTGAGATCGATATCCGCACCGACAAGGGCGCCGATATTCGCGCCAAATGGGAAGATGGGCCGCGCACCTATCTCGGCATTATGGTCGCCGGATTCCCGAACATGTTCATGGTGACGGGTCCACAGAGCCCGGGTGTGAAAAGCCAGATGATCCTGTCTTGCGAGTGGCATGTAGACTTCATTGCCGATGCCATCGCCCACATGCGGGACAATGGGTTGTCACATATCGACGCGAATGAGGACGCCGAATCCAGTTGGGTCGAACACAACAATCAGGTAGCGGACAGTACGCTCTATCCGCTGGCGAATTCCTGGTACATGGGCGCGAATATCCCCGGTAAACCGCGTATCTTCATGCCCTATGTCGGCGGTGTCGAGGCTTACACGAACAAGTGCAAGGACGTCGTCACAAAGGGCTATGAAGGGTTTCGCCTAGCCTGAATTCGGTCGAGACCTACGCGGCAACCGCGAGGCTCTCGACGAAGACCGTCGCGCCGGACGTGGCGTCGCTGTAGACGGTGTAGCTCTCTTCGATCAGGTCGCCATCGGTGTCGATCTGGTCGGAGGAGATCTCCCATTCTTCGCCGAAGACCTTGACGGCA
>CAJWOT010000451.1 GCA_913044215.1 uncultured Rhodospirillaceae bacterium
AAGGCCGGATTGCTGCAATTGGCGGGCGCAAATCCGGGCACGGGTCAGCCGGATGCGGATACCGCGGTTGGACAGCTCGACAGTGCATCTGTCCCGGGCGCTGCGCACTAATAGGCTGCGAGCAAACCACGCCGGAAGGCCGGGAAAAAGACGCGCGGCTCAAGCCGCGCCCCAAAAAGTGGTCCGGAAATAAAGTAAAGCTATTTGGTCTCGGCGATGTAGACGCCATCCCAATCGACCGGAGGCGGCACTTCCTGATAATACTCGATGCGTTCTTGGTAGAGGTCGTAGAGCACACCGTAAGTGTCGCCGGTCATGATTCGGCATTCCCCAAGCAGCCGTTCGGCATCGTCCCAGTGCTGGGTGCGGTAGGCTTCGATCATCGCGTCGTGTTTTTCCTTGTGTGCGATGAAATCCGGATCCGCCGCCATGTCGGAGTCGCCGAGCAGGGCGTAGATATCGACGCCGACCGACTGGCCCTTCACCTGGATCTTGTCGATCTCGATCATCGCGAAACGATCCTGGCCGGCTTCGGCGGTCTGCGGTCCAATGACGATCTTGACGCCGTAATTCTTCGACTGGCTTTCCAACCGGGCCGCCAGATTGACCGGATCGCCCAGTACTGAATAGTCGAAGCGCTGTTCCGAGCCCATATTGCCGACAACGCAGTCGCCGGTGTTCAGGCCGGCGCCGACATTCAGCGGCAGGAACGGGACGCCTTCCTCTTCGGCTTCAAGGCGCCGCTCCTCGTTCAAAATGTCCAGTGCCTTGAACATTTCCAAGGCCGACTCGCAGCCATTGACGGCGTGTTTCTCGTCGTTGAGCGGCGCGTTCCAGAACGCCATGATGCAGTCGCCCATATATTTATCGATCGTGCCCTGGCGCGCCATGATGACATTGGTCAGTGGCGTCAGCAGGCGGTTGATCAGGACGGTCAGGCCCTGCGGGTTTGACTTGAAGGTCTCCGAGATCGCCGTGAAGCCGCGCACGTCGCAGAACAGGAAGGTCATCTCTTTGGTCTCGCCGCCGAGCTGCAGCCGGTCCGGGTCCGCCGCAAGTTGCTCGACCAGCGCCGGGGACAGGTACTGGCCGAAGGCGCCGCGCACCTGTTTCTTTTCCTGCGATTCGCGCATGTAGTTCGCGAAGGTCAACACGGAGTAGAGGGCGATGGTCACAACCCCGGGATAGGCGACATCGAGCAGTATGAGTTCTTCGGTGTACAGATACCAGCTCAACCCGACGAGTAAGCCGCCGGCCACGATGATGCCGCCCAGCGTGAATTTCGGGCCCATACGCGGGATGAAGATCATCATGAACAGGCCGGCGAACAGGATCATCGCGCATTCGATGCTGTTCGCGATCGGCGGGTACTTCAGATAAAAATCTTCATGCTTGATCTCTGCGATCTGGCTCCCAACGAGTTCCGCGAATTCGCGGGACTTCGTGTCCATTCCGCTCTTCGCCGCATCCGCCTGGGCGGTCTTCAGGATCTCGCTCGCCTTGGCGTGGCGCGCGTTCGTGGCGGCGAAGATCTGTTCCAGGATGTTGGCGTGGACTTCGACCCCGGGCAACCTGCTTTGGATCGGCGTGGCTCGAATATCGAGCAGACCGACCGCGGACGTGCCGACGATGAAGAAGCGCCCGGCGGTTTTCCGCTTCGGGACACGGCCTTTGATGATGTCGCTGGCGGAGACGTAGAGGCGGCCCGTATTGTCCTTGGTGTTGAAGGGGTCGGCGCGCGAGAAATGGACGTAAATGCGGCCCTGCGCGTCCGTCGGGATCTTGAAGTTCTCGCCCGGCACCTGCAGCAGGATCGCCGAAACGCCCGCGGCATCCCGCTCCACCAGGATGTTCCGGCTGCCCAAGGCGGCCCGCAACAGTTCCACGGTAAGCGCCGGGCGCACTTCTTTGTCCACCCGCGAGATCAGGGGAACCCGGCGCACGATGCCGTCATGCTCTCCGGATACGGAGAAAATGCCGTGCCCGGCCGCGGCCTTCTCCAGCTCCGGCACGTTCCCCATGAAGGCGGTGTAGCTGTTGATGAAAGGGTAGGGATATCCCGTGGGACCCTTTACCCCCTTGAGTGCGACCTTGCTCTTGACGCCGCGGATCGACGATTTGTTGGACGGCGAGGCCTTACCATCCGGTAGCGGTGTGTTGAGACCGACCTGGCCGACAACCGTGCGGATACGCTTCATGGCCTGCGCCAGAACGTCCTCGCTGCGCGGCAGGGCTTTGAGTTTCGCCACCGTTGTCTCGTCCGCGCCACGGATGGAATCGGCTATCTGGTCCGGCGACGTCCGGTCGTATTCCGGGAACACGATATCGAAGGCCACCCCCGCCGCGCCGGCGTCAGCGAGGCTGTTCAGCAGGTCGGCGATGACCGTCCGAGGCCAGGGCCATTGCCCGATCTCATGCAGGCTCTTTTCATCGAGATCGACGATGCCGACCGGCAGAATGTTGATGCCGTCTTCGGTAAGTTGGCGTTGCCGCGGCTCGATGCGCTGGTACAGGTCGAATGTTTTGACGCGCACCAACTCGACCATTTCCAGATCGTAGACGCGTCCGGCGATGCCCAGAACCAGGACGGACAATGCAATGATCGTCGAGATCCGCAATTTCCACCACGGCCTCTTTGGTCCGCCGGTCGAAAAACGGCCCTTCAAACCGCGTCCGAAATCGCTGGCCCGTTGTCCGGTTCCCGGTTTGTCGACTTCTTCGCGAAAATGCGCTGTCGCCGCCATCTTATCGACGCTCCCTACGCTAACATCCTAACACAAAACTAATATTCGATCCAAGACCATCCCCTAAATGAAGTAGG
>CAJWOT010000452.1 GCA_913044215.1 uncultured Rhodospirillaceae bacterium
GGTGGTTAACAGCCACCTGCTCTACCAACTGAGCTACCGCGGATCAGATGCGCGCGGCTTATATCAGACCCTTGCGAGCTTGCAAAGACCTGCTGTGCCGCTGTAATCGCGGGTCTTGCTGGAGGTGCGAGCCGGAATCGAACCGGCGTACGTGGATTTGCAATCCACTGCCTAACCACTCGGCCATCGCACCACCTAACAAGGCGCGTGATATAGGCCGGGTAGACAGGCCGGTCAAGTCGCGGGACGTCCCCGGTTTCGCCGGATTGTCATCGGAAACGGCGAGGGATATAAATGAGCGATTCTGCCGGCATGCTTCTTTCCCAGGTTTCCGAAATCGGTCAGGTTAAGGTTAACGAAAGTGAAAGACTATGCGGGTCATGATCGACCATCGCTGATGCGAGGAGAGCGCTCTCGATGAATTTCGAAGATGCAAGACGGATCATGGTTGAGAGCCAGCTGCGGCCCAATCGGGTCACCAATGAGGCTGTGCTGGCGGCCATGGGGACGCTGCCGCGCGAGCAGTTCGTGCCGGAAGCGCAACGGCCTGTTGCTTATGTTGACGAGGATTTGGCGATCGCGCCGGGTCGCTGCATCATGGAGCCGCTTATTCTGGCGCGCCTGGTCCAAGCCGCGGCGCCGAAACCGGAAGAACTGTGCCTGGTTGTGGGCGCCGGGACGGGATACACGGCAGCCGTTTTCGCGCGCCTGTGCGCCACGGTTTTCGCGTTGGAAAGCGACGGAGCCTTGGCGAGCTCGACCTCGGCATTGCTGTCGGATCTGGTCCTGGACAATATCGTCATCGTAGAAGGTGCGTTGGCAGAAGGCTTGCCTAAACAGGGACCCTACGACGTCATCATGGTGAATGGCGGGGTCGGAATGCTGCCCGATGCGCTGACCGATCAACTCGCCGAAGGTGGGCGGATGGTGACGGTTATGGTCGACGAGGCCGGCGTGGGCCGTGCCGTGCTCATCGGGCGCGGCGCCACCGGTATTTCGCAGCGCGTGTTGTTCGATGCGTCGATCCCTGTCCTGCCCGAGTTTGAAAAAGAGGCAGGTTTTGTGTTTTAGCACTGTTTCTATTCAACATTTTGTGGTTTATTCCGCTTTGGTGCCATATCAATTCGCGGCGGAATGCAGCGGTGCGGACTGGGTATGAAGAATAAATTGGGTGGCTATGGTCTTGAAGGCCACGCCGGAAAAGGAAATGCCATGCGGCGGGTATCCGTCTTAGTCATTTTGTTGGCAGGTATTGCGATGGTGACGCCGGGCGAGGGGCGCGCGCAAAATCTGATGGAAGCCCTGGCGCTCGCCTATACGAACAATCCGACATTGCAAGCTCAGCGGGCGCGGCTGCGCTCCGTCGATGAAGGGGTGCCGCAGGCGCTCTCCGGATGGCGGCCGGATGTCAGATTTACCTCAGAACTGGGTAAGCTGCGCCGCCGTACGAACAATACCGGGGGCTTTGGTTCGGGCGACGACGACCGCACATTCTATAACGGCGGCTTCCGCATCACGCAGAACGTTTATGCGGGCGGGACGACCGAAGCGGAAATAAAGCAGGCAAAGCACGAAGTCAGCGCGGAGCGCGCGCGTCTGGCGACGACGGAGCAGGAAGTCCTGCTGGATGCGGCGACCGCCTATATGGATGTTTTCCGGGAAGAAGCCGTGCTGCGGCTGAACGTCAACAACGAGCAGGTTCTGTCCCGGCAATTGCAGGCGACCCGCGACCGTTTCAATGTGGGCGAGGTGACCAGAACGGACGTGGCGCAGGCCGAGTCGCGCCTTGCACGGGCGACGGCGGAGCGGATCCAGGCCGAAGGTGATCTGGAAGTCAGCCGCGCTTTTTATGAACAAATTGTCGGCATAAAGCCGACGACAGTCCCCAATCCCGGATATCCGGCGGCCCTGCCGGCTGAAGTCGATGAGGCGGTTAAGCTGGCCCGAGACGGCAACCCCGCGGTCGTCAGCGCGACCTACGATGAGCGCGCGGCACGCGCGTTTGTCGATGCGGTTAAGGGCGAATTGCTGCCTTCGGTGGATTTAGTCGGCGACGCCTCACGGAGCCGCAATGAAGGGACGCCGGACCGAACGGTCAATGACATCACGGTAACGGCTGAATTGACGGTGCCGCTCTATCAGCAAGGGGCCGTGTCGAGCCGCGTTCGCGAGGCGATCCAGCTGGCGGGTGAGAACCAGCTGCAGGTCGAGGAGGCGCGCCGCGCCGCGATCGAAGATGCGAAGAGCGGTTTTGAACAATTGCTCACGGCGCGGGCGAGTATTCAATCTCGCGAGGCGGAAGTGCGGGCCGCGAAGATCGCTCTGGAAGGCGTCGAGCAGGAGGCTGCGGTCGGGTCGCGGACGGTTCTCGATGTTCTCGATGCGGAGCAGGAGCTTCTCGATGCACAGGTGAGCTTGGTGCGTGATCAGCGTGACGCGATCGTAGCCAGCTATCAGCTTCTGGCCGCGGTGGGCCGGCTGACTGCGCGCGACCTGTCTTTGCCTGTCGATCTTTACAATCAGAAATCACATTACTTGAAGGTGCGTGACAAGCTTTGGGGATATGAGGGATCTCTGTTCGATCGAGGATCGTCGGAGAAGAAGAAAGCTCCGAAGAAGAAATAGCGTTGCGAAGAAAATGATACGGCGAGAAACGCCGTCGGAAGTGTTGGCAGGGAATACAGTGCAACTGTTCTACGTGCTGGACGGGAAGGGCGAGAAATGAGCGACGACGCGGGCCAAGAACCGTCGATGGAGGAGATCCTCGCTTCCATCCGAAAGATCATTTCGGAGGATGGCGAAGAGGGAGAAGAAGGCGAA
>CAJWOT010000453.1 GCA_913044215.1 uncultured Rhodospirillaceae bacterium
CCGCTGAAGTAACGCCATGCTGCAACCTGTACGACGGATCGTCACCGGACATGACGAAAACGGCCGCTCAATCATCTTGAGCGATGGCATCTCGTCACACACCCGGCCGAGTCCTGTCTATCCGAACCGAGGCCTGACCGACCTATGGCGCGCCTTTGAAAGCCCCGCCGACAATTCAGGCGATGCGGACAACGCGAATACCGAAGTGGTGCTGACGCCGCCGAAAAACGGGTCCGTATTCCGCTTCTTCCAGATACCGCCGGACGATACTGGCGAAGGGAAGACGCCGGAGGAACTGCAGGCGGCCGCGGATGCCACCTTCGCTTCCATGGGCGCGGCGCATAACCGCGACCCGAATGCACGCCATCCCAACATGCACAAGACGGATTCGGTCGATTACATCATCCTGCTGCAGGGCGAAGTCACCCTGATCCTGGACGAGGGTGAGGTCGACATGAAACCGCTCGACGTGGTGGTGCAACGCGGGACAAACCACGCCTGGTCGAACCGAAGCGATGAGATCGCCGTGCTGGCGGGCATCCTGATCGACGCGGAACCGGTCTGAGGCGGCCGGAGACGGCGTTCCCCCTTCTGTCACTCAGTAAAGGAATAAGGCCGTGAAAATAGGTATAGCGTTCTTCCCGACACCGAACACCCTGGCGCCGACCGATTTTGCAGTGGCCTGCGAGGAACGGGGTTTCGAATCGATTTGGTTTCCCGACCACTCGCATATACCCGCCTCCTACGCGTCGAACTGGCCCGGCGGCGGACGGGTGCCGAAATGGTACCTTGAATCGATGGATCAGTTCGTCGCCTTGGGGGCAGCCGCGGCAGTGACGAAGAAGATCAAGCTCGCGACCGGCATCTGCCTCATCATTCAGCGCGATCCGATTCACCTTGCCCGGGAAATTTCGACCATCGATCATCTCTCCAACGGCCGCATAATCTTCGGCATCGGCGGCGGCTGGAACGCGGAGGAAATGGAGAACCACGGCACCGATTTCAAATCCCGCTTCCGGCGGATGCGCGAGCAAATCGCCGTGATGAAAGCGATTTGGACGCAGGACCAGGCAGAATTTCACGGCGAGTTCTACGATTTCGATCCCATCATCCACGACATGAAACCGGTTCAAAAACCGCACCCGCCGATCGTGATCGGCGGCGGCTTCCCGCATGCAGCCGCAAGGGCCATCGAGTATTGCGACGGATGGATTCCAATCCTGGGCAGCGATCTGGCGAACCTGCAAGTCATCTCGGATTTCCGGCAGATGGCGCGGGATGCCGGCCGGGACCCGGACAGTCTTTCGATTACGACCTTCGGGCTCGACCGCTCCTTCCGGGGCGCCGATGCCTATTTCGAGAGCGACGACGAAATAAAGCGCTTTCGCGACGCGGGCGTCGACCGGATCAATTTCCAACTCCAAGCCGAAGGCCGCGACGCGATGCTGCGGCTGCTCGACGAGGCAGCACGATATGTCCCGATCGCGGCCGAGTGACGGATGCGCCGCCAGCGCGCCGGTGTCTATCGTATGATGCCATTGTCCCGCAGCGCGCAAATTTCGTTCTCGCCCATGTCGAGCAAGTCACGCAGCACATCGTCTGTGTGTTCGCCCAGCAGCGGCGGTGCGACCGGGTCGGCGACGGGCGTTTCAGAGTATTTGATCGGCGAGGCGACGAGGCGCAAATCGCCAATGGTCGGGTGCGGCATCGTCGCGACCATACCGCGTGCGGCGGTTTCCGGTGCGTTCAGAGCTTCGGCGACGGTGCGCACCGATCCGCCCGGCACACCGGCCCCCCTGATCTTCTCGATCCAGTAATCGCGCGTCTCTTTCGCAAAGGCTTCGGAGATCAGCGCATTCAGCGCGTCGCGGTTGCCGATCCGCCCCTCGCGCGTGTTGAAGGGCGGGTCGGTGACCAACTCCGGCCGTTCCAGCACGCCCTCGGCGAACTTTTTCCACAGGCCGGGATTGCCGACCGCGATATAGACCGGTCCCGTCTTGGTATGAAAAAGCCCGTTCGGCACGGATGAGCCGCGCGCATTGCCGCGCTGCACCGGTTCGGTTCCAGTGTTGAGATAGCCGGACCCGATATCAGTCAACACGCTGAGCGCGGTGTCGTACAAGGCCAGATCGATGAACTGGCCCCGCCCCGTCCGCTGCCGGGTCAGGATCGCGCCCATAACGGCCTGGGTCGCGTAGAGCGAGGTATAGACATCGATGATTGATAGCGGGTGGCGCAACGGATCCTGCCCCGGCTCGCCGCTAAACGACATCAGGCCAGACTCCGCCTGCAGGATCGGGTCGTAGCCCGGCAGGTCGGCCAGCGGGCTGCTGCGTCCATAGGCGGAGACAGAGCAATAGATCAGGTGTGGATGGCGATCTCGGATTGCCTCGAAGTTCAAGTTCCTCCGCAGCATGACGCTCTTGCGGAAATTCTCTACCAGTACGTCGCACTTCGCCGCCAGCGCATGGACGATTTCGGCGCCTTCCGGCTTCGTGAAATCCAGCGCCAGGCTCATTTTGTTGCGGTTGGCGGCGAGAAAGAACGTCGCCTCGTCGCCGATCTCTGGCGGGCGCATGGCGCGCGTATCGTCGCCGCGCTCCGGATGCTCAACCTTGATGATCTCCGCGCCCAGATCGGCCATCTGCTGCGTGCAGAGCGGTCCGGCGAACACGCGGGAAAAATCGAGAACGCGGATGCCCGCAAGTGGCCTGTTGTCTTCCATCACCTATCCCCACCATCCACTGTCGTGATTACACGCCGGAAGCGGAGAACAACCGGCGCCCGAATCGTCGTTGCGAACCAAGCCAAGAGCATA
>CAJWOT010000454.1 GCA_913044215.1 uncultured Rhodospirillaceae bacterium
GCGTAGCGGTTCGGCCGCTCGGCGAAGCGGGGGTCGGTGATCAGGTCCGGGCGCTCGAATATCCCGCACAGCCTCTGCCATGTCTCGTCGTCCATGACGGTCATATTGATCCAGCCGTCCTGCGTCTTGAACGTCCCGACGAGGCTTTGCGACGCGACGCCTTCCCCCCCGGAGAGCGAGAACTCCATGATCCGGATCGCCTGGATCGCCGCCGCCGATTGCATCAGGCTGCAATCGATGAAGCGCCCCTTGGCCTCCGTTTTCCGGGCGTACAGGGCGGTGGCGATAGCCTGATAGGCGTACAGCCCGGTAATCATGTCGATGAGCCAGATACCGATACGGTGCGGCAACCCGTCGACCGACCCCTTGTTGACCTGCATCAGGCCGCTGAAGGCCTGCAGCACGGCATCAGTCGCGGGCCGCTCGCTGAGCGGGCCGGTCTGACCGAAGCCGGATATCGACAGATAGATGAGACCGGGGTTGAGCGCCGAAACAGCCTCGTAGCCGAAACCGAGCCGCCCGATGACACCGGGCCGGAACGCTTCCAGAAACACGTCCGCGTCCTGGACCAGCCGGCGCAGCACATCCTTGCCCTGATCGCTTTTCAGGTCGAGCGCGATGCTCTTCTTGCCGCGGTTGTTGGAGACCGCCTTATCCGTAAAGTCGCCATATCTCTGACCCTGAACGCGCGCCCAGTCGCCGCGCAGCGGTTCCACCTTGACGACCTCGGCACCGTATTGGGCCAGCAGCATACCGGCCTCGGGACCGGCCAGCCCTTGCGTAAGATCGACAACGCGAAGGCCCGCGAAAGGGGCGGCATAGGTCATAATGCTTGCTCCAAATTACCGAAGAACCGGCGGCGCGGATCAGCGGCCCTTGAAGACCGGCGGGCGTTTTTCCGCAAAGGCCCGCATCGCTTCTTTGGAATCCTCGTAATTGCCAAGCTCGGCGGTCATGTTCTGCTCAAACCGGTAACCGTCCCGCAGGCTCATATCCTCGATCGTGTTGAGCGCATGTTTAGCCAAGGTGATCGCGATGGGGCTTTTCGAGGCGATTTCGGTCGCAAACCCCATGGCGACGTCCATCAGCTCCTCTTGCGGAACACAGGCCTCCACGATACCGAGCCGGTAGAGTTCCGGGCCGGGTACCCGATAGCCCGTGAACATCATGCGCCTGGTCAGCGAATGACCGAACAGGCGCATCGCATGACGGCCGCCGCCAAGCAGCCCGACATCTATTTCCGGCAGGCCGAGCGAACCTTTTTCCGAAGTCACGAGAATATCGCAGGAGGCGGCGATGGCGAGGCCGGCGCCGAGCGCGGGACCGTTCAGCGCGCCGATCACGGGCTTGCGGCATTCCACGATCGAGTGGAACATTTCGCGGCCGCCGCGGCTGTGCGCCCATTGGTCGCCCGGCTGCCGCTCTTGCCCCGCGCGGCTCTTGATATCGGCGCCGGCGGAAAAGACCCGTCCTGCGGCCGTGAGCACCGCGACCCGCACCTCGGGCAGGTCGCTGATGCGGTCGAAGGTCTCGGTCACGCCTTCGCGCAAGGCGGGACTTTGGGCGTTGACCGGCGGGTTGTTCATCGTCACCAGCGCGATGTGGTCCTTGATGTCGCAGGTGATAACGGGGCTGTCCATGAAGTGTCTCCGAATTCGCCGTGGATCGTCAGTGTCTGAATTTGAGAAATAAACTACATTCAAAAATGAATTAATTCAATTTGCAAATCCACTGGGTGCTGGATATCGTGCGATTTGGCGAGCGGCGGCCCGTCGACGCAACGGTCAATCCAACAGCAGGTCACATAGTTTTTGGGCGATCTAACGAAAACCGCGACCCGGACAGGAACCAGAGTGCTGCCGGGCAAGAAGCGCAAACGGGAAGCGCGCATCCTGAAGGCGGCTTCCCTGCTCTTTACGCGCCACGGCTATCACGAGACCTCCGTCGAAGCGATCGCGTTTCGCGCCGATGTCGCCGTCGGCACGGTCTATAACTATTTCCAAAGCAAGCCCGTCCTGCTGCAGCATGTTCTGGCAAGCGGACGCTCCGAATCGTTGCGCGCCAGTGCCGCCATCGCCGAAGGCCCGCCCGCGGACCCGGTCGAAGCGGTCAGCGAATTGCTCATCGCACAGATGCGCGGGGCGAACCGCCACGACAAGGAACTCTGGCGCGTCATTCACGCGACCGCGGCGCTTGAACCTGACGCCTTCGGTCTCGACTATTTCATGGTCAAAGAACAGTTCAGGGATCACATCTCGATTCTCTTGAATACGTTGCGCGACCGCGGGCAGCTCCGTCGCGACATCGACACCGACGTCGCGGCCAAAACGATCAAATATGTCGCGTCCGAAGTGTTTCGCCGGTACGTCATCAACGACAACAGCTCGCTCGAAGACGCGGCGGATGAGTTGAACGCGATGTTGAAATTCGTCGTCGGGTTGGCGGTTATCCGCTAAGGCAGCGCAGCCGAATTTCCGCACTGGCTTGGAATTGTAGTGCGATAGGTCCGCGGCCTTCGAAGTGACGGGGGCGATCTAAGCATCCCTTTTGTCGCGATGAGCGCTTACCGAACGATCATTGCACCCATTCTTCGTCTGGTTCGGCCGGCCTAAAATCTCGGCCGTCAGACATTAGAAAAATTCACGTGGCGCGTGAGAAACGATCAATTTTCGCGCCGGCATTCGCGGCGCATTATCGCCTCGATCAGAAGACTCCTCCGGAAACCGACCCAGCCATAGAGGGATACCAATGGCATACAGTCTTGAAGAATTGAGAACGGACATCCGCGTCGCATTGCAGGCGGATC
>CAJWOT010000455.1 GCA_913044215.1 uncultured Rhodospirillaceae bacterium
CAGGTGGCGTTTGTCGTCCTCACCGCCGGCATCTTCGTATTCCGTGCGGCAATGGGCGAGGCGGAAATTGTTGACGTACTGGATCTGGCCCGGCGCGAGGTCGAACGGGATATGGTGCGCCGGTTCTCCCATCACGTCGAACATTGTCTCCAGCGCCCGCTGGCCCAATGTGTCGAAGGTCTCGCCCATCAGTTCATAGCCCTTGTAGAGCAGCCATTTGATGTAGCGGGCGCGGATCTGGTCGCCGTCGCGGGCGAAGATGGGATAGTGGTGCGCGACCGCGTCGCCCTCGGCATGCTCGCCCTGCCGGTTCCACCAGAAGGGTTGATAGAGGCGCGCCAGCAGTTCGGGATCGCGTTCCAGCAAGACGTTGTGCGCGGTCAGCATGCTGGCGACCCGGCTGACCCCGCCGGCGCGCGCCGTGCGCAGCACCAGCAGCCCGATTGTGGGCGGCGGGTGGTTAAAGCCGTAATCCGTGTGCCAGGAGAGCTCCTGCCGGGTCAGGTCACCGCGCACCCGCGTGTCGATCCGCGCGCCTGTGTCGCGCACATCGTAGAGCAGCCGCCCGTCGAAGGATTGCGCCACCGGCCGCGCGATCATGCCGCTCAGCAGCCAGTAGATTTTGGTCAGTTCTTCCTTGCTGAAGCGGTCGACCGGCAGCCGGTCGAGGATCGCAAAGCCGACGCCACCGTCGAGCGTGTTTCGCACCGTCGCCATGAACGCTTCGCAGGCATCCAGCGCGTAGTCATGGCGGTCGAGCGCGATGGTGTCGACAGGATTGCGCCGCAAGGTCTCGGCCAGCCGATCGACCTCCGCCAAGGCATCCGCCGGGAACGGAAGAAGCCAGTCCGCTTCCCGCACGTCGTCGCGCCGCCACACGCCGGCGCCTTCGGCGGGTGCGATCGATGGGTGTTGCGCGGCGACGGCGGACATCGCGTTGGTCCTAGTCCTCCGGCCACTCTATGGCGGCCAGCTTCTCGTAATGCTGCATGATCACGGTCGAGTCGTCCGACGGTTCGCCCTTGCCCAGCGCATGCGCCCAGGCCTGCCGGGTACCGCTGCCGACGAACATGGTCACGCCGAGCGCCTCGGCCTCCTCGATGCAAAGCCGAACATCCTTGAACATCAGGCCGGTGTTGAAGCCGATGTCGAAGCTGCGGGTCAGCACCGCGTTGGGGAACTTGGCCTCGGTCGCGGTGTTGCGGCCGCTGCTGGCGTTGAAGACGTCGATCATCATCTGCGGCGCGATGCCGGCCTTGATACCGAGCGCGACCGCCTCCGACGTCACCGCCAGCGCCGTGCCGGACAGCATGTTGTTCAGCAGTTTCATGAGCTGCCCCATACCGATCTTGTCGCCGACATAGAAGACGTTCTTGCCGATCTTCTCCAGCATCGGCCGGTGATGGCCATGCGCGTTGTGCGGGCCGGAGACCATGACCGCGAGCGACCCGGCGATGGCGCCCGCGACACCGCCGCTGACCGGCGCGTCGAGTGCGATGATTCCGGCTTCCTCCATCGCTTCGGCGATCGGCATCGCCATCCGCGGGCCGGTCGTCGACAGGTCGATATAGGTCTTGATCTTGCCGCCATGGACGAGGCCGTCTTCGCCGAGCGCGACTGCCCGCACGATATCCGGGGTTGGCAGGCAGACCAGGACGGTCTCGACCGTATCGGCCAATTCCTTCGGGCTGCCCACGGCGGTGGCGCCTGCCGCGACACAGGCGTCTATCGCGGTCTGGCTGTTGTCGTAGACCACTACCGAATAGTCCGCCGCCAAAAGGTTTTTAACCATGGGGCCGCCCATATTGCCCGCCCCGATAAAGCCGATTTCCGTCGTCATAACCGCTCCCTTCGTTTCTAGCGCCGGCAGTCTAAAGCACGCGGCCTTATGACGCACGAGGCCGCGAATCGGTGACTTTCCGCCTTTTGTGACAGTTATGCGACAAAAACAGGCCAGTCTTGCACATTCCGCAGTTGCATTTGGTAACAGTTCGTTTACAACACGCGACTTCGACAGGTTGAGAGATTTCAATGAGCAACAATACGAAGAAACCTGAAGCGGATTACAGCTTCAAGCACGAGGAAGACCGTCCGGCCAAGCGTAACTGCCTAAACTGCGGGACGAAGTTCAAGAGCGAAGGCTGGGGCAACCGCCTGTGCCCGACCTGCCGGAGCCGCAGCTCCGCGTCGATGGCCGCTTAGGGCACGCATCTGCCGCTTGCCGTTTCGCCTCTGGCGAACGCATACTGAGCCTCCAGTTAGGGCCGCTTGTGCGGCCCTTCTGCTGTTTGGAGAGCTGCCATGCCGCGTTCGCTGTACCTCGCCGCGCTATCGGTGATTTTTATGTTCACAGTCCCGGCTGCGTTCGCCGCGGACGAGTTCACCCTGCGCGACTGGAATCAGATCGAGGCCCAGGCGAAGCAAGGCAGCCCGCGCGCGACCGGGCTGCGCGACGGCTATCTCGCCGGCGTCCGCGACGCGTTGCGCTTCTATTCCAAGGTCAGCAAAACCTTCCCGATCTGCTGGCCGAAGCACCACGAGATCGATATCGGACTGGTCCGCGATACGGTCGACGCCGTCCGCAAGGGACATCCCGGCATTGCCAAGCCGCAGGACAATTTCGCCTATATCGTCGTACTGTCGCTCTATGACGCCTATCCGTGCCGCTAATTGACTATTTTAGCTGGTTAGCCCTTCAGCCTGCGGCAATTTTTGGCCATCCCGCTCCTCGAAAGTGATGCGGACCGGCATGCCGATCGCAATCGCGTCATGCGGCGTGTTGACGATGTTCATCA
>CAJWOT010000456.1 GCA_913044215.1 uncultured Rhodospirillaceae bacterium
TCAAAGAATTGCGTAAAGGCGGCCTCGGTCATGGTTGAACGCGCCGACCTGCTGCTGTCGCTCGATTGGGAGAGCGCGACGCCGGCGGGACGAGTGCGGCATCTCGACAGTCTGTTCGCAGGCGGCGCCGATATCGAAAAGGACATCTTTCCCGACGCGCTGAAATCGGCCCTGGCGGCGGCCGCGCCCGGCCAGACGGTGGCAATCCCGGTGACGCTCGAGGATCTGGTCATGCATCCCGGCGTCGGGCCGGTGACCCTGCCGCGGGCGGAGTTTGCGGCGCGCTATGCGGACGGCACGCCGCTGGAGCCGAAGCCGGGCCGCTTTTATCCGGCCAACTGGTTTCCGGACAGCGACCGCCGCGGCTGGCTCCCGACCGTGCGCTGCACCGCCGCCTCGGCGATGGGGCTGACCGTCGATGCGCGCCACCCGCTGGCGGACCGGCCGCTCAACCTGTCTGCCAAGGTGGTCGGCTCGCTGAGCGATCCGACCGACCTGATGCCGATCGACTGGCTGTCGGACCTGGCCGCCGGTCCGGGCATGCAGGCCTGCCATGCGGGGCAGCCGACCGAATTCCTCGACGATGAGTCCTACCGGCGGCCGGACGAGGCGCCGGACCCGCAATTTTACGCCCCGGCACGCATCGTGGCGCATATCGACAGCCGGGCGCAGCGCACCGTTGGCGCGGTCTATGCCGAGATCATCCCCAAAGACGGGCGCGTCCTCGATCTGATGAGCAGCGTGCATTCCAATTTGGCCGACGGTCAACGGATGGGCGCCTGCTTCGGGCTCGGCCTGAACGAGCAGGAAATGGCGGAGAACCCGGTGCTCGACGGCGCGGTTCTGGCGGACCTCAACACCGAGCGCGCGATCCCCTTCGCCGACGGCAGTTTCGACGCCGCGGTCTGCACCGTCTCGATCGACTATCTGACCGACCCGGTGCGCACGGTGGGGGAGGTCGCTCGGTTGCTCAAGCCCGGCGCGGCCTTCGCCGTCGGGTTTTCGAACCGTTGGTTCCCGCCCAAAGTGACCCGGCTGTGGACCCAGCTCAACCCGTTCGAGCAGATGGCGCTGGTCGTGCAGTATATGGAGACGTCCGGTGGCTTCACGGACATCGAAACCCGCTCCTTCCGCGGCTATCCACGGCCGATGGACGATCCCTACTACAAGCAGATCACGACCTCAGACCCGATCTTCGCGGTGATCGGCCGCGCGCTGTAAATTTTTCCCGTCTCCTAATGGAGACTTCTTCTAAGTAACAGTTTCAAGATTAAAGAGATGTCGTCCCGGCCAAGGCGCTTTACGTCGCAGAGCCGGGAACCAGGGAACCGGTTCGCTCTGCCTGTAGGCTAGACCCTGGATCGAAGTCCGGGGTTACAAAATAGCGTGTGCGGGGCCGGATTTTCAGAGAACGGCAATGAGAGGAGGAATGCAGTCTCTGTCCCGCATTCATTTCGCCCGACTTAGAGCCTTGACCGATCGGATGCCGCGCCCGATGCTCGCGCCGCTTCGAAACTCAAAGGAACCCCACTCATGCTTATCGTGATGCCCGACGCCCGCTTCGACACGGCCGAATTCGAGGAAGGCGTGATCGGCGACCGCGCGGAGTTCCGCGTCTATCAGGCGGGCAGCCTGGACGATGTGCCGGACGATGTCTGGGCGGCGGCGGACGGGCTGCTGATCTGGGGTCGCACGCCCTGCAACGCCGCGATGCTCGACCGCACGCCGAAGGCCCGCATCGTCGTGCGCATGGGGGTCGGGTTCGACGCGATCGATATCGAAGAGGCCGGCAAGCGCGGCGTCGTCGCCTGCAACGTGCCGGATTACGGCACGACGGACGTGGCCGACCACGCGATCGGGCTGATGCTGGCGCTGACCCGCGGCATCGTGCGCCACCACATCAATCTGGTCGACGAGCCGGTCGCCAAATGGCGCGGCATTGAGACGCCGGTGGTACGCCGGGCGCGCGGCACGACCTTCGGGCTGGTCGGACGCGGCCGCATCGGCACGGCGGCGGGGCTGCGCGCCAAGGCGCTCGGCATGGACGTGATCTTCTACGATCCCTATCTGCCGGACGGCAGCGACCAAGCGGTCGGGTTCGGGCGGCGCGAGAGCCTGGAGGATTTGCTGCGCGACGCCGACGTGATCTCCTGCCACACGCCGTTGACCGAAGAGACCCGCGGCATGATCAACGGCCAGGCGCTTTCCTGCATGCAGCCGCACGCGATCCTGATCAACACCTCGCGCGGCGAGGTCGTCGATGTGGACGCGGTGACCGAGGCGCTGAAGGCCGGCCGCATCGCCGCCGCCGGGCTCGACGTGCTGCCGCAGGAACCGCCGGATCCGAACCATCCCCTGTTCCAGGCGCTGAAGAACCGCGAAGACTGGACCGACGGCCGGGTCATCGTCACCCCGCACGCCGCCTGGTACAGCCCCGACGGCGCCCGCGACTGCCGTGAAAAGGGCGCGGCGACGGCGCTGCACTATCTGATGGGTGGCCCGATGCGAAACTGCGTGAACGAACAGTTCTTGACCAACCCGCACTAGCAGCGACGGGTCGGCGGTGCCATCGTCCCAAACGGGCCGATGCGATGCGACCGGCTGAACAAGGGGGAGAAGGACCATGGCGGGACGGCTTGAAGGGAAAGTGGCACTGGTCACCGGCGGCGCGTCCGGCATCGGCGCGGAGACGGCGCGCGTTTTCGCGCGGGAAGGCGCGAAGGTCGCCATCACCGACATCAACGACGCGGCGGGCCAGGGCGTCGCGGCGGAGATC
>CAJWOT010000457.1 GCA_913044215.1 uncultured Rhodospirillaceae bacterium
AACGCTTCCGCGCCACCCCGCGGCGTCACCTACCGGTCGCCGAGAAAATAGTCGATTTCCAGCAGAGCGGAGGAGCACACATCGTGATGGCTGACTTAGATCGGCGCCGGCCGGCAGCGGGCGACGAAGGGCCTGTTCTCGTCGAGATGCGCCGCGAGAATGACGAGGATGTCGATCCTGTCTTCGATGATTTTGTGGGCGATTTGCGCATCGTTCAATCCAACGGTCGGCCGCCAGACATCGCTGGCGTCTTTGAACAATCGCGTTGCCGCATCCGGATGCGCAACTTCGGCATAGGCGTGGATTGTGAACCGCGCGCGATCGAGCCGCTGGAAGATTGGCAACATGTTGACCCCAACGGAATGCGCCCGAAAATCCGAGGACAAGTAGCCTATATGCAGCGGCCTTTCCGGATCCTGACCCGCAGCAAGGTGCGAAAGGAAAGGTATGGTGCCCGTTGCGCAGCCCAATCCTGCTGCGCGCGCCAAAGCACTGCCGGATCCTCATCCGCATCATAAAGGCGGGAGAGCACGTTCATGCCGAGGGCCCCGTAATGCGCCGGCGCAACACGGCGCGCCGAGTCGAAAAATTCTCGCGCCGTTTTCATCTCGCCGCGGCGAAAATGCGTCACACCGCACTGGAATTGGATTTCCGGGTCGTCAGGGGCGACGTCGAGTGCCGCCCGCCACGCCTGCGCCGAATCGTCGAGGCGGCGCAGCGCCAACAGCGCCCGGGCGGCGCCCTTCAATGCGGTGAGGTTGTCCGGCGACTGAGCCAGAATGTGGCCATAGAGAACGAACACCTCATCCTGCCACCCGGCTGCCGCAGCCTGCTCGGCATTGGCCAGAAGTCCAGGCAAATCGGTGTTTGGCGTCGACGGTTTTTCCACCTGAACGCGCTCCTAGCGCCGTGCGGCGATCACATAGGCCTTATTCGTCATGCGCACGGCACCGACTGTGTCCGCGAAGGTGCGCGCGGCTTCCGCGACCTTTTGCCAGGCCGCATCGCGCTTGGCAGACGGGAAGTGAGCGATCCTGTCTTCGAGCGGTTTTGACCGCTCGCGCCGGAACTGGATGAATTCGTCGACGGATTCGAAAATATAGGTAACGGGCAGCCACTCGCCCGAAACATCCCGGAAACCGGACTCACCGAAGGTTTTTGTCGCAGCGTCCACATCGGAAAGTGCAAAGGGTGTTCCGGCCCCTTCGTTGGGTGGTGGCAAGTCCAGTGCGGACAGGACAATCCTATTGCCCATGCTCAGCGCCGGTGCGTCCTCCGGCCCCCCCCAGATCGCAGCAACGACCCGTCCTCCGGGTTTCAGCAAGGCGTGGAACGATTGAAGAGTCGCTTTAAGGTCTTGCATGAACATCAAACCCCAACGGCATAAAATTGCGTCGTAGGGCTGTTCCGGAACCTCCAGCGCATTGGCGTCCGCCTCGCGAAATGACAAATTGGTCAGCCCCAGGCGGTCGGCGCGGCGTTGCGCAAAATCCAGCATGCCCGGCGACAGGTCGACACCATCGACATGACCGCTGACCCCAACAGCGCGCGCAGCCGTCGCGGCCGGTTCGCCCAGGCCGGTCGCTACATCGAGCACCCGATCACCCGGCCCGATGCCGGCAAGCGCCACCATGCGGTCACTCAGCACCTGCGCGCCGTCCTCGAGAATTGGAAACCATTTATCCCACGCGGCGGCGCGTTTCGGGTCCCAGGCCTGGGGTTTCGCGTCGTTCATCTCAGCCTCCCGGCATGCTGCTTTCGACCACGGGTTGCGACAGGATCCACAAGCTGATCATCGTATATCCAACCATCAGCACCATCATCGGCAACTGGCTCAACAGTGCCGCACGAACCGTTGGAAACACCCGCAACGCCATCGCATGAGCCAAATAGACGGCGATCAGATGACCCGCGACGATCGCCGACACCGACAAATACCAGACAAACTTGGCGGTCACGATCCCGATATCCATCTTGTAACCGGCCGTGCCGAACAGGTCCCAGCCCCAGCCGAACGGGTCGGATAGCAGCGGGATGATCAGCTGACCCGACAGCAGAAAATAGGAAAGATAGTGCGCCAAATGGTAGGCAATCGCGATCGGCACCAAGGTCAGCACGAACGCGCCAGCCACATCCCCGAAGGTTCCCTTACCACCCGCCGCGCGCATCAGGCCGCAAAACAGCAAAAAGGCGGCGGCGAAGCCGAGCGCAAAGGCCGCTAGCCCCGCCGTCTTCACCAGCTTGTGCAGATTGACGCCCGCCTCTTGCAACCCGGTCAAGAGGGGCCGCAGGGTGGCATCTTCGGCGATCCATTCCAGCACGGTGCCCCAGGCCGGCGTTTCCAGGAATCCGTCATAGGTAACCGTGGCGAGGATCAGGAGGACGAATGCGGCAAGCGATGGCGCGACGGGTTTCTCGACCAGCAAGGAAACCGCCGGCGGCCGCAACTCCCACCGGCCGCGCGCATCGGCACCGGTGGGTGCGAATCGGCCGAACAAGGAGAAGGCGACGGTGAATGCTTCACCATGCGTGAGCCACGGCTCGCGGCCGTAGAGGGCCATGCCCCACAATGTAATGATCGAGTAGATCACGATCAGATAAGCGAGCTGGCGCGGCGATTCTCCGGTTTGCGACACCAGCTCCAACCAGGCGAAAACCGCGAACAGAAAAACGGCAGGCCAATAGCCGAGGCCTGCCGGATAGGCTCGCGGCCCAACGGCCCGTCCGAGCAATTTCTCCCCCCAATCGAATAAGATACGCCAGGGGTTA
>CAJWOT010000458.1 GCA_913044215.1 uncultured Rhodospirillaceae bacterium
GGATCGGTCTCCAGGAACATGGTGTGCTCGGTCAGCAGGGCGGCGTTGTTGACAAGGATGTCGATCCCGCTGAGCGCGCTTTCCGCGCCGGCGATCATGTCCTTCACCGACGTCAAATCCGTGATGTCCGCGGTCGCGTCGTGTGCCGCGCCGCCGGCCGCCTCGACCATCTTGATGGTCTCCGCGACGGCTTCGCCGTTGATGTCATTGACGGCGACCTTCGCGCCCTCCTGGGCGTAACCGACCGCCATGTGCTGGCCCATGCCGGAGCCGCTGCCGGTGATCAGGACGGTCTTGCCCTTCAAGTCGAGATCCATACGCCTCGCCTCTCTTTTCATTTTCAGTTCAATAGGTTATCGCCATCGACATCTAGCGAGGCCGACGTCTATAAACGTTATCAACGCAGACCCCTCTTAACAAGGCGACCTCAGCCATGTCCTCCGCCCTCTTTTCGCCAACCGCCCTGCGCGCTCTCACTTTGGACAATCGCATCGTTGTCGGTCCGATGGACCAGTACAGCGCCGTGGATGGCTGCGCGAGCGATTGGCACCTCATGCATCTAGGCAAACTCGCAACCTCCGGGGCGGGGTTGGTGATCACTGAATCGGCAGCGGTCGAAGCGCCGGGCCGTATCACACATGGCTGTCTGGGTCTCTATTCGGATGCGAACGAAACCGCACTTGAGCGAGTCGTGGCGTTCTGCCGGGAGCAAGGTTCGGCCAAGCTCGGCGTGCAGCTGGCCCATTCCGGCCGCAAGGGATCGACCCTGCTGCCGTGGGAGGGCCGCGCCGAGCCGCTGACGGCGGATCAAGGCGCGTGGCAGACCTATGGCTGCGCTGGACAGAAGCGCGCGGAGGGTTGGCCCACACCGAAGCCGCTCAACGCGGCGGGATTGACGCGGGTTCTCGAGGCCCATGTGGCGGCGACGGAACGGGCCGCGCGCATCGGCTTCGAACTCGTCGAACTGGTGATGGCGCATGGCTATTTGCTGCAAGAGTTCCTGTCACCGCTGAGCAACTCGCGGAACGATGCCTATGGCGGCAATATTGTCGGCCGTATGCGGTTCCCGCTGTCGGTATTCGAGGCGATGCGCTCCGTCTGGCCGGACGACCGGCCGATGGGCGTACGCGTCTCCGCCACGGACTGGATGGCGGGCGGTTGGGACCTGCCGGATACCATCGTCCTGGCTCGGGAACTGAAGGCGCGCGGCTGCGACTATATGGCGGTGTCGAGCGGCGGCCTGTCGCTTCAACAGAAAATTCCGATCGGTGAGGGGCATCAGGTGGCGTTGTCCGAAGCGGTGAAGCGCGAGACCGGCATGCCCAGCATGACCATGGGCATGATCTACGAACCTGCGCACGCCGAGCGCATTATCGCCGACGGCGAGGCGGACTTCGTGGCGCTTGCCCGCACGATGCTGAACGACCCTCATTGGCCCTGGTTCGCAGCTTCGGTTTTAGGCGCGGATGTCACCCATCCGCCGCAATATCTGCGCGGATACCGGTCGCGCTGGCATCGGGAGAAGCGGGCCGGCGGCGGCGAACCTGCCTGATTGCGCTCTCTATCTTCAAATTTATTGTGCGAAACGCCATATTGCAAAGGGAGTTCGGGGCGAACGAGAAGCAACCTAGATCTGCGTGCGGGAGTATGGAAGCGTGTCACCTCATTCTCTAAAGAAGCTGGGCGTCGGCGTTGTCGCGGTAACATGCCTCCTTGCCGCCACGGCGGCATCGGCCAAAGACAAGCCGAGTTGGCGCGACGGTCGCCAGGTATTCAAAAAATGCGAAGCGTGCCACAGCTTCAAGCCAGACGAACACCGGTTCGGCCCTTCGCTCTACAAGGTGACGGGACGAAAGGCTGCCGGTGCGCCGGGATTTCCCTACTCCGCCGCGATGAAACAGCGCGGTACCGAGGGCCTCGCTTGGACCGATAAAGCTATGGACGCGTTTTTTACGGCACCGAGAAAATTTGTCCCGAAAACCAAAATGGCATTTCCGGGCCTCAAGGACGCCAAGGACCGGCGCAATGTGATTGCATATGTGAAACGGATGGCGAAGCGGGGCCGCTGAAGATTCAGGCCGGGCCGCGACAGCATGTCTCGCACCTGCGCCTGCTCCTCGTCTGAGAAATGCGTGGGGATTAGGGCCTGCTGGCCGTTCAGGGAGACCTGTTCGTAACCACCGGCTTCCATTTTCGCATCACCCAGAATCCGTGATAGGCGGACACGTCGCCGAACGCTTCGTGCACGGCGAGGCTCACGCCCGGATGGCAGTTCCGCTTGAGGTCGGGGACGGGCAGGATATCGAGCGTTCTGTTCGCCTCCAGGAAGGCGAGGTCGCATTCGGCCGCCTGTACCTCCAGATCGTCGCCGCAGATCAGGCCACCCGGCTTCACCAGTTTCTGCGCCATCAGCATGTCGAACAGCGCGCTCTCATAGGCGTGGTCGCCGTCGATATAGACCATGTCGAACGAGATTTCCTTGAGGTAAGGCAGGACATCGACGCTCAGCCCGCGCATATGGTCGATTTTGACCCCCTGCGGCACGAACCGGGTGTTGTGCAGGAACAGATTGTAGGTGATGTCGAGCCCCGACAGGGTCGCCGTCAGCTGGAAGTTGGCGCCCTGTTGCAGCTGTTTCTTACTAAAGTAAGGCAACCAGGGATCGACGCACAGGACCTTTCCCTGATCGCGGCAATAGCGGTCCAGCGCCTGCGCCTAGGTGAGCGTGCTCGACCCGGTC
>CAJWOT010000459.1 GCA_913044215.1 uncultured Rhodospirillaceae bacterium
TGCGACGCGGTCGAAATTGTTCTTCGGGACGACGCGGCCGCGTGACTGCCTGCGTCGTGTTCTGGGCCGTCACCCTTGGGTTCGGCGTGCACCCCGTCTAATTCGATCGGCGATACTGGTTAGCGCGATCGCCGTCAGCACGATTAGGATCGGCTCGAACGGGAGCCGGTATTTTGGCGAACCGACCGGACCATTCACGGCGAGGAAATATCCGATGCACAGCAGGGCGAAGACCGCCACCCACGGTGTGCTTCGTACCAGCACGACACCGCCATAAGCCTGCAGACCAAGGAACAAAAACGACAGGACAATTCCGCTGCCCATAATCAGCAAGTAGGCGGCTGATGTCTGCGTTAGAAAGTTTGTTACCTGTTGCAGCAAGCTTCCACCCTGCGTGGCGTCGAAGCTGGGGTGCGGTAGGGCGCGGACCCGTACATCGATCGCGACCGCCGGCGCGGCGAGGTTTATCGCGGCGCCATTCATCCAGGCCTTGACGATCGCCGAGACGGGATAACGACCCAGCGCCTCCAGTCCGATCTGTGCGAAAGCGCGGCTCTGTTCGAAGTCGTTCATCTCCTCAAATGTCCGACCTTCGGCCGCGATCCGTTTGAGTGCCGCCGCCTTCAGCTCCCTCGCACCGTCTCCGCGCGGTGTGCCATCCGCGGCGCGGCGGACCAAAGGCGCGACCCAGCCAACCAGGTGGGTGCCGGACTGGCTTGTCAGGGCGAGGGCATCGAATCGGTCATAGTTTCGCTGCAGCAGTGGCAGGAGCGGTGCCGTTGCACAGGCCAGGAACAAGAGCGTTGCCAAAATTGCAGCGCCAACGCCGCGGCCATGCCGGAGCGGAAGAAGCAATGCC
Source organism: uncultured Rhodospirillaceae bacterium (assembly GCA_913044215.1). GTDB lineage: Bacteria > Pseudomonadota > Alphaproteobacteria > UBA8366. The sequence continues at coordinate 860 of CAJWOT010000459.1, forward strand.
GCCGGCGCCATCAAGACCGGCAACAGCTGCGCGATCGGCCGGGTCAAGATCGCCAGACCGAGTGCCAATCCCGCTGCCGCCGCCCAGCGCGGCGCGCCGCCCTGCAGGAAACGGCTGGCCGCGGCAAGCATTGCGGTGAACAGAAAGAGGAATTGCGATTCGCTGAGTATGGTGCCGCTATGGATGACCAGGTTCGGCCATAACGCGGCGAGCAGACCGGTCGGCAGCGCAAGCCGCTGCGACAGTTGCGCCGCCATCCAGGCGGTCAACACGCAGGTCAGCCCGTCGATAAGCGATTGGACAATGAGGGCGGCAAACAGCGAATCGCCGAAGACTGCACGAACCGCCGCGAGAAACAGCATGTAGCCCGGCACCCGTTCGGTATGCGGGATGAGGCCCTTTTCGGTAACGATCGAGAATGAGCCATGGTCGACGAAGACAGCGGCCCCGGCCCAGTACAGCGAAGCATCTTCCTGCAGCAGTGTCGCCGGGTCGGTCGGAAGCGTGGCCAGGTTGAGCAAGCGGATCACGACCGCAATGCCGAAGACAATCAGCAAAACGCGGTGCAAACCGCTGTGTCCTGTCGTCGAATACGCCTGAGAAAAATTCATGCGACGGCTCTTGGTCCAGCGCCAAGGGTCCGTCCGCGGAACCGACGCCCGAAGGTCGCCGAATATGCCATGCGGCGCGAAGCCTGTCATCGCTGTGCGCAGCTGTCCTGATGCCAGCGAGTGATAAGGGATATAATTGTAAGCCGTGAACGGCGCCCCCAGATATAATCGGCCGATGGTTGACGACGCGACAAATGAATTTTCAATACAAGGGTACCGTGTGCTTCTGACCGGATTCTTCGAGCGCGGCTACGCGGCGCGAGACTTTTCCAATTTTGATGCGCAATCGCAGCATCTTCTTGTGCGCCACGATATCGATATGTCGATTTCCGCCGCGCATGAAATTGCGTCGTTGGAGCGCGATATCGGAGTCACGTCGACATATTTCGTCCTGTTGCGGTCGGAATTATACAGTCCGTTTTCCGAATCGGGCCGGACCGATCTCATGAAGCTTGCCGAGCTCGGACACGAGATCGGATTACATCTGGACGCGAGCCTGTACGCCGACGAAGCGACGGCGCTGGATGAGGCGGCTGCGTGGGAATGCGACCTGCTTGAGCGCCTCATTGACCAGCCCGTGCGCATCATCAGCCTGCACCGGCCAGTGCAAAGCTTGATCGATACGGAAAATACGCTCGGTGGACGGCCGCACACCTATCAGCGGCGATATTTCAGCGAAATCGGGTATTGTTCGGATTCGCGTGGCGAATGGGGCCATGGGCATCCCTTCGAGCATCAAGCGATCACGAACAAATCGGCGCTTCAGCTTCTGACACATCCCATCTGGTGGACCGGCGAGGCTGCAAACCCCACGGTGCGGCTGGACCGGTTCCTGCGCGGGCGCCATGAGACGCTGGGCTGTGCCCTTGCGGAAAATTGCAGCATTTTCGAAATGGGTGGAAAAGTATGACCGATAGTCCGAAAGTTGGTGTTCTCGGGCTTGGGCATTGGGGCCCCAACCTGCTTCGTAACTTCCAGGAACTGGGCGCGCTGGGTGCGTTTTGCGACCTCGATCCCGAGGCGCTTGAAAGGGCGTCGGCGCGCTTTCCCGACGCCGATGCCTATGACGACGCGTCGCAGATATTGGCGGACCCGTCGCTTTCGGCAGTCGCGATCGTGACTCCGGCGGCGACGCATGGCGCCATGGTACGGCAGGCGTTGGCCGCTGGAAAGCATGTGTTCGTGGAAAAACCGCTTTGCCTCGACGTCGCGGAAGCGGAAAGCCTCAAGGCCGAAGCGGACAG
>CAJWOT010000460.1 GCA_913044215.1 uncultured Rhodospirillaceae bacterium
GAGGCCGGATGGATCGCCAGGCTGCGCGCGTCGCCGATATTGGCGACGTGATAGAACATCTTCAGCGATTCGATGAACTTCTGGCCGGCTTCCTTGCCGCCGGCCAGTTCGAACCCGACCAGGCCGCCATAGCCGCCATTCATATAGGTGTCGGCCCGCCGTTTTTCTTCGCCGGACTGATTGCTCGGATGGATCACGTTGGTGACCTTGTTATTGCCGCCGAGATATTCCGCGACCGCAGATGCGTTGCGGCAATGCTCGCGCATGCGCAGCGGCAGGGTTTCCAATCCCTGGATGAATTGGAAGGCGTTCTGCGGGCTGATCGCGGAGCCGAGATCGCGCAACAGGATGACGCGGGCCCGGATGATGTAGGCGATGGGGCCGAGCGGCTTCACCGCTTCCGTCCATACCGCGCCGTGATAGCTCTCGTCCGGCTGGTTCAGGGCCGGTTGCCGCTCCGGCACCGCCTCCCAGTCGAAATTGCCGCTGTCGACGATCATGCCGCCGATCGAGGTGCCATGCCCGCCGATATATTTCGTCAGCGAGTAGACGTTGATCGCCGCGCCATGATCGAAGGTCCGGCACAGGATCGGCGCCGCCGTGTTGTCCATGATCAGCGGAATGCCGAGCGGGCGGCCGATATCGGCGACCTCCTGGATCGGGAAGACGTGCAGTTTCGGGTTCGGCAGGGTTTCCGCGTAGTAGGCGCGCGTCTTGTCGTCCGTCGCGCGGCGAAAGTTTTCCGGGTCGGAGGGGTCGACAAAGCGCACCTCGACCCCCTGCTGCCGCAAGGTGTTGGCGAACAGGTTCCAGGTGCCGCCATAGAGATCCGTCGAGCTGACCACATTGTCGCCGGCCCAGGCCAGGTTCTGCAGCGCGAAGGCTGACGCCGCCTGACCGGACGAGACCGCCAGCGCTGCGACGCCGCCATCGAGGGCAGCAACCCGCTGCTCGAGCGCGTCCTGCGTCGGGTTCATGATCCGTGTGTAGATATTGCCCAGCTCCTGCAGCGCGAACAGGCGCGAGGCGTGCCCGGTGTCCTGGAACTGGTAGGACGTGGTCTGATAGATCGGCACCGCCACCGCGCCGGTCGACTCGTCGGACCGGTAGCCGGTGTGCAATACGATGGTCTCTGGATTCTTGCTGTCGGTCATGGTGATCCCCTGATTTCCCCCTGGCTAATACGACTAGGCCGATGTTGATACGAAACCGGGGGCAGATGCAAACATGGATTGTGCGGAACCGCTTGCTTGACTTGCGCCGGAACCCGGCGTAAAAGCCCGTTCTCATTCGGGAAACCTTGGTTTCCGGTCCCGAGGGGCTACGCCAGTCCGCGAGTTTCGCGCACTGGCGCGTTTTGCGTTGTCGTAACGGCTAGTTGCCTTTACGGCGAAAGGTGATAGGGGCGCGCATGTTCGAGTCATTATCCGGCCGCTTGGCCGACGTTTTCGAGAAGCTGAAGCGCCGCGGCGCGTTGAGCGAATCCGACGTGTCGGATGCGATGCGCGATGTCCGGGTCGCCCTGCTCGAAGCGGACGTCGCCCTGCCGGTGGTGCGCGACTTTATCAAAAAGGTGCGGGAACAGGCGGTCGGCCAGGAAGTGCTGCGCTCGGTCACGCCGGGCCAGATGGTCGTCAAGATCGTGCACGACCAGCTGGTCGAGATGCTGGGCGCGGAGACGGAGGGGCTTGAACTGCTGGCTCCGGCGCCGGTCGGCATCATGCTGGTCGGTCTGCAGGGCTCCGGTAAGACGACCACGACGGCGAAGATCGCCGCACGCCTGCAGGAACGGGACCGTAAAAAAGTTTTGATGGCGTCGCTCGACACGCAGCGCCCGGCCGCCCAGGAACAATTGAAAGTGCTGGGCGAACAGGCTGGGGTCGCGACCCTGCCGATCGTCGCCGGCCAGCAGCCGGTCGATATCGCCAAGCGCGCCAACGACGCGGCGCGGCTCGGCGGTTACGATGTGGTCATGCTCGATACCGCCGGCCGGCTGCAGATCGACGAGGCGCTGATGGCGGAAGCCGCTGCGGTGCACGCTGCCGTCGATCCCTATGAAATTCTGCTGGTCGCCGATGCGATGACCGGCCAGGACGCTGTCAATGTGGCGGAGGGGTTCAAGGCCCGCCTGCCCCTGACCGGTATCGTGCTGACCCGTGTCGACGGCGACTCGCGCGGCGGCGCGGCACTGTCGATGCGGGCCGTCACCGGTTGCCCGATCAAGGTGATCGGCGTCGGCGAAAAGCTGGACGAGATCGAGGACTTCCATCCGGAACGGATCGCCGGCCGCATCCTCGGCATGGGCGACGTGGTCAGCCTGGTCGAGAAGGCGCAGGAGACGATCGAGGAGGAAGAGGCCGAAAAGCTTGCCAAGAAGATTCAGAAGGGCGAGTTCGACCTCGACGATATGGCCAAGCAGCTTGGCCAGATGCGAAAGATGGGCGGCCTCAGCGGCATGATGGAATTGCTGCCCGGCGTCGCCAAGGCGAAGAAACAGATGGCCGAGGCCAAGATCGACGAATCCGCGCTGCTGCACCAGGAGGCGATCATCTCCTCGATGACGCCCAAGGAACGGGCGCGTCCGAAGCTGATTCACGCCTCGCGCAAGAAACGCATCGCGAAGGGATCGGGGACCTCGATCCAGGACGTGAACAAGCTGCTGAAGCAGTACCAGACGATGCGCAAGA
>CAJWOT010000461.1 GCA_913044215.1 uncultured Rhodospirillaceae bacterium
TCGGCCTTCGGGTAGTCCGTCATGTTGAGCCCGGACGGGTAACCGCAGCACATATGCATGACACGGGTCACCGCCGGCGGGATGCCGTGGAAGCAGCGCTCCAGACACTCGAGCCCCCAATCGACCGAGGCCTCGGGCCGGCGCGCGAAGAGCGGTTCGTCGACCTGGATGTATTGGCAGCCGGCCTCAGCCAACCGGCGAATCTCGACATTGAGCGTGTCCGCCAGCGCCTGCGCCAGCACCTTCTCGTCGCCGTAGAATTCGTCGACCGTCGAGTCGCCGATCGTCATAGGTCCCGGCACCGTCATCTTGACCGGGTTATCCGTCGCCGCCTGCGCGTTGCGCCAATCCTTGACCAGGAACGGGAAACTCGGCCGCACTGCCTGGCGCAGCACCGGCACCTTCGGCGACCACACGCCGCCGCGCGCCGACCGCTCGGCCAACGCCTCGAAATCGTACCCTTCGATATGGCGCAGATGGTAGTAGACGTAATGCTCGCGCGGCGCCTCGCCGTCGGTCGGGATGTCGATGCCGCACGACACCTGTTCCCGCACGATCGCCTGCCCGCCCTCCAGCGCTGCCTGCACGTCCGCATCGCTGCGTGTCTTGAGCCATTCGGTATAGCGCGCCGTCGGGTTGGGGTGTTTGGCGATGAAGCCCGGCAGGCTCATCGAATCCGGTTTCGGATAGCTGCCGATGGTGGTGGTCTTCATGCGCTGCCCCCAATCAACTCCCAACCTTCACCGGGCTGACCAGGCCGCGCAATGTCGCGATGACGCTGAGCGGGGTCAGCAGGCCGGTGGCCGGGTTGCCTGGCGACGGGATGCCCTCGATGGTCATGTCGAAGCGCGTCGAGCTGCAATCGACCTTGATGTTGTGGGTGTTGCGTTCGACCGCCGGATCGACCCAGATTTCGATCGTCGTTTTGTCGGGGCCGATCCCGGCCATGCTGAGCGCGGCGGCGACATTGACGTTGGCGGGGAAGGCCTTGGCGGCGGCGCGGGCGTTGCCCTCGAACACCTTGAGCGGGCCGTCCAGATTGTCGATGCGAATCTGGTTCTCGATCAGATAGGGCGCACCGGCGAGGCTTTTGGGCGGCTTGCGGGTTACCATCTGCACCGAATAGATCTCGCCTTCCGCCGCGGCGCGCACCGCGTCGAGGCCAAGCAGCGCGCCGGTCGGCACGACAATGCGGCCGCCCGTTTCCGCCACCCTGTCGAACAGATCCTGGCGTTCCAGCAGCACACCGCAGCTCAGCGGCACGAAGATGCGGCCGGCTGCGACGGCAGCGTCCGCGACCTCGCCGAAGACCGCGGCCGGCGCGCATTCGACGACGATATCGGCGTGTTCGGCCAGTTCGGCCAGACCCATTATCGGCGGCGGCGCCTGCATGCCGGCCATCCGGCCGGCGGCCGCTTCACGGTCCCGGGCGGAGACGGCGACCAGCTTCAGCCCGGCGATACCGTCGTCGAGCGCCCGCGCCACCGTCTCCCCGATCGCGCCGAAGCCGCCGATTCCGACCTTCAATTCCTCGTTCATCGTCATTATTCCGCCCCAATCTCGACTTCTTAAAACCGGTTTTTCGCATATTATGTCATGAGAGGGCGAAACGGCAGCGAGGATTGATCCGCCGATCCCGCGGCCCGATATGGTTGACGCAATGCATCGCGAGGACATGCGCCATGAGAAAGTTAATCACTGCCGGAACGATCGCCATGATGACCCTGGGTGCGGCACCGGCCTTTGCGGACTCGAACCGGGACAAGGACCCGCACGCGCTCGCCAGCGACGGTATCCAGTCGCTGCTAAAGGCGATGGAGATGATGCTGCTGGCGATCCCGCAATATGAAGCGCCCTATGTGAACGAAAACGGCGACATCATCATCCGCCGCAAGAACCCGTCGCGCGAACCCGCGCGGCCTTCCGTGCCCGAGGAAAAGAACAAGAAGGCGATCTGACCGGCACCGGATGCCGCGCTTGTCCAGGGCACTATCTTACGCGTCTCAGGCCGGGTAACTTTCCTCTACAACCGTCGCGCAAATGCAGAGATAGAGGGAGAAAAATCGTGTCCACTCAAACCAGAACCGTTGACTACACCGATGGCGGCACCGCGCTGGAAGGCTATTTCGCGTGGGACGATGCCGTTTCCGGCCCGCGTCCCGGCGTCCTGATCGTGCACGCCTGGGCCGGCCGCAGCCCTTTCGAGGAAGACGCCGCGCGCAAGCTCGCCGGCCTCGGCTACGCGGCCCTGGCGATGGACGTCTATGGCAAGGGCGTGCTGGGCAGCAACCCGGAAGAAAACACCGCGTTGATGACGCCCTTCCTGGAAGACCGTCCAATGCTGCAGAACCGCTTGAAGACCGGCTTGCAGGTGCTGCGCGATCAGGCGGAAGTCGATGCGGGTAAGACAGCCGCGACCGGATACTGCTTCGGTGGTCTCTGCGTCCTGGACCTCGCCCGGACCGGCGAAGACTTCCAGGGCTCGGTCAGTTTTCACGGCCTGTTCAACAAGCCGGGCAACACCGACGGCAATGCGATCAAGGCCAAGGTGGTCGCCCTGCATGGCTGGGACGACCCGATGGTGCCGCCGGCGGACGTCGTGGCGCTCGCCGAAGAACTCACCGCGGGTGGTGCCGATTGGCAGATCCACGGCTACGGCAACACGCTGCACGCCTTCACCAACCC
>CAJWOT010000462.1 GCA_913044215.1 uncultured Rhodospirillaceae bacterium
TCGAGTCCGCGATGAGCAAGGTCGCCAAACGCGATCTCGAGGACATCAAATTCGCGCAGGCGCAGGTGAAGAATTTCGCTGAGAAACAGAAGGCGTGCCTGCAGGATCTCGAGGTGGAGACAATGCCGGGCGTTGTGCTCGGCCACCGCAATATTCCGGTGAACAGCGTCGGCTGTTACGTCCCGGGCGGTAAGTACCCGATGGTGGCCTCTGCCCATATGAGCGTGGTGACGGCGAAGGTCGCCGGGGTGAAGCGCATCGTGGCTTCCGCGCCGCCGCAGGATGGCGGACCGCACCCGGCAATCGTCGCGGCAATGCATCTCGGCGGTGCCGATGAAATCCTCGTTCTCGGCGGCGTGCAGGCGGTGGCGGCGATGGCGCTCGGCACGGAGACGGTGGCGCCGGTGGATATGCTGGTGGGACCCGGCAACATGTTCGTCGCGGAAGCCAAGCGTCAGCTTTACGGGCGGGTCGGTATCGATTTGTTCGCCGGTCCGACGGAGACCCTGATCGTCGCCGACGACACAGCCGATGGGGAGTTGTGCGCGACGGATCTCCTGGGACAGGCCGAGCATGGCCCGACTTCACCGGCGGTGCTGATCACGACCTCCGAGGCGTTGGCGAAGGACACGCTGGCGGAAGTGGACCGGCTGCTCGACATTCTACCGACGGCGGATATCGCGCGCGGGGCCTGGGAGACCTATGGCGCGGTGATCCTGTGCGACAGCGTCGATGAAATGGTTGCAGAAGCCGACCGGCTTGCCTACGAACACGTCACGATCCTGACCGAGAATCCGGACTATTTCCTCGACAACATGACCAACTACGGTGCGTTGTTCCTGGGCGCGCGGACGACCGTGTCCTATGGCGATAAGGTGATCGGCACGAACCACACGCTGCCGACGAAACGGGCGGCGCGCTATACGGGCGGTCTGTGGGTCGGCAAATTCATGAAAACCTGCACCTATCAGAAAGTCCTGACCGACGAAGCCAGTGCGGAGATCGGCGCCTATTGTTCACGCCTGTGCATGTTGGAAGGCTTCGCCGGGCATGCCGAGCAGGCGAATGTGCGGGTGCGCCGCTATGGCGGCCGCAACGTCGATTATGCGGCGGCGGCGGATTAAACCGATGGAGCTGCCGAAAACGCCGTCGTTCCGGCTCGATGGCAAGCGCGCGCTGGTCACCGGCGCCGGCCGAGGGATCGGTCTCGCGGCCGCAGCCGCACTGGCGGAAGCGGGTGCCGCTGTCACGCTGACGGCGCGGACGTCATCCGAGATCGAGGATGCGGCGGCGGCCATCATCGCAGATGGCGGGCAGGCGGAAGCCAGAACGCTGGATGTGAGCGATATCGAAGCGGCCCGTTCGGCGATCATGGCGGCGGGCCCGTTCGATATCCTGATCAACAACGCCGGAACCAACCGGCCGAAGACCATGGCCGACACCACGGCTGACGATTTTGATGCGATCATGGATCTCAATGTCCGCGCCGCCTACTTCGTCGCGCAGGCGGTGACCGACGGGCTGATGGCGGCCGGCAAGTCCGGTTCGGTGATCAATGTATCCTCGCAGATGGGCCATGTCGGCGGTCCGAACCGGACGGTCTACTGCACCTCGAAATGGGGGCTGGAAGGCATGACCAAGGCGATGGCCCTGGAGTTCGCGCCGCATGGCATCCGGGTCAATTCGATCGGGCCGACCTTTATCGAGACGCCTTTGGCAAAGCCGTTTCTGGCGCAGAAGGAAATGAACGACTACGTCATGTCGAAGATCAAGCTCGGCCGGATCGGACAGGTTGAGGACCTGATGGGTGCGATCGTGTTTCTCGCCTCTGACGCGGCGGCGCTGATTACCGGCGCGGCCCTCCTGATCGACGGCGGTTGGACGATCGGCTGACGGTCACGCCGGCGCCAAGTCGGACTGTATCTGCGTACGGTGCATAACCCGGCGAACGTCGGGCGAGAAGGCGTCGCGCCGGTGCATGACGCAGCGATTGTCCCAGATCATCAAATCCCCGACCCGCCAGCGATGATGCAAGGTCCGGCGTCCGCGTTCATCGGCGTGGGCCCACAGGGCGTCGAGCAAGGCTTCGGATTCGGTCACGGGTAGCCCATTCACATAGGTATTCTGGCGCCGCCCGATATAGAGCGCCTTCCGCCCGGTTTCCGGATGGGTCCGCACGATAGGATGGCTGACTCCGGGGATCGCCGCCACGTCGAAGCTGCCGGATGCCTTCGCCTCTGTCAGCGGCGGGCCGCCGCTGCGATCGAGACCGTCCAGCGTGTATTGCGTATCGTGTTTGATCGTGCGGCCTTCGATCTGCGCACGCAGATCCTGCGGCAGCGTTTCGTAGGCTGCGTACATATTCAGAAAGCCGGTATCTCCCTGTGCCTCCGGAACTTCCAGCGCAAATAGGCAACTGGCCTTGGCCGGCTTGGGTGTCCAAGCCATGTCGGTATGCCACAAACATTCACCGTCACCGAGTGAGCCGATATTGTGACCTTCTTCGACCACATTCGATATGACGAACATCTCCGGCAATCCCTCGACGAAGGCGCGGCCGTGTCCGGGGATTGGCGCCAAGTCCAAATTGCCGAACTGCTGGCTGAACGCGATCATCTGCGGATCGGTTAGGGATTGATCGCGAAACAGCAAAACCTGATGGTCTAGCCAGGCTTGGTAGAGC
>CAJWOT010000463.1 GCA_913044215.1 uncultured Rhodospirillaceae bacterium
CGGGCACAATCGATGGATATTCTGTCTTCGCAGTCGAATTTGGCCGGCTACAAGGCCGTCCTCGACGCGGCGGCGGAATTCGGCCGCGCCTTTCCCATGATGATGACGGCGGCGGGAACGGTGCCGCCGGCGCGGGTGCTGGTCATGGGGGTCGGTGTCGCCGGGCTGCAAGCGATCGCCACGGCGAAGCGCTTGGGCGCTGTTGTCTCCGCGACAGACGTGCGCCCGGCGACCAAAGAGCAGGTGGAATCGCTAGGCGGCACTTTTGTTGCAGTTGAAGACGAAGAGTTCGCGCAAGCGCAGACCGACGGCGGCTACGCCAAAGAAATGAGCGATGCGTACAAAGAGAAACAGGCGGCCCTGATCGCCGAGACCATCCCAAAGCAGGATATTGTGATCTGTACCGCTCTCATCCCCGGCCGGCCGGCGCCGGTCCTGGTTTCGGAAGAGATGGTGAAGACGATGAAGCCGGGATCCGTCATCGTCGACTTGGCCGTCGAGGCCGGTGGCAACTGCCCGCTGTCGAAATTGGGCAAGGTTGTCGCCAAAAACGGCGTGAAGATCGTTGGCCATGCCAATGTGCCGGGCCGGCTAGCCGATGACGCCAGCAAGCTGTTCGCCCGCAACATTTTCAATTTTCTCGCGCCCATGATCGATGAGGACAGCCAGTTGCTGAACATCGATACCGAGGACGAGATCGTTTCCGGGACCCTGGTGACCCGCGACGGGGCGCTCGTGAATGATGCGGTGCCGGCCACCGTGGCGGCGTCAGCGTCGGAACACGAACCGGTGTTGGAAGGGGAAGCCTAGCCATGGCAACCGATAAGATCGTCGAACAGGCGACGGGACTGGCCGAGGGAGCGAAGTCTCTTGCCGAGAATGCCGAAGCGCTCGCCGCGCAAGTCAGTCAGTTGAGCGTTCAAGCCAGCGGCGGCACCGACGTTTTCGTCTTTTATTTCACAATTTTCGTCCTTGCCTGCTTCGTGGGCTACTACGTCGTTTGGAGTGTTACCCCGGCGCTGCATTCACCGCTGATGAGCGTAACCAACGCGATCTCGTCGGTGATTATCGTCGGGGCGCTGATCGCGGCGGGCCCCGACGATATGAGCTTTTCCAAGGTGTTCGGGTTCATCGCCGTGGTTCTGGCCTCGGTGAACATCTTCGGCGGTTTCATCGTTTCGCAGCGCATGCTGTCGATGTTCAAGAAGAAGAAATAGCGGCGTATCATGAGCGAGAATCTGTCCGCCTTCGCGTATCTCTTCGCCAGCGTCTGTTTCATCATGGCGCTGCGCGGTCTGTCCTCGCCGCTGACGGCGCGCATGGGCAACATCTACGGCATCGTCGGCATGATCGTGGCGGTCGTCACCACCCTGGCGGCGCCGAATGTGCTCAGCTTCTCGATGATCCTGCTCGGCATGCTGATCGGCGGCGCCATCGGTACGATAATCGCGCTGAAGATCGAGATGACCGCGCTGCCGCAGCTCGTGGCCGCCTTTCACAGCCTGGTGGGCTTGGCCGCGGTTTTCGTCGCGGCGGCGGCTTTCTACGAGCCGGCGGCCTACGGTATCGGCGTGCCCGGCGATATCCATGTCGCCAGCTTGGTCGAGATGAGTATCGGCACCGCAATCGGTGCGATCACTTTCACCGGTTCCATCGTCGCATTCGCCAAACTGCAGGGTCTGGTCAGCGGCGCACCGGTGGTATTCGCTGGACAGCACGCACTGAACGCCTTTTTGGGACTGCTGATGATCGGACTGGTCGTCTGGTTCTGTGGCGAAGAGAGCACGGCGCTGTTCTGGGCGATCGTGTTGCTGGCCGGCGTGATCGGGTTGCTGATCATTATTCCGATCGGCGGTGCGGATATGCCGGTCGTGATCTCCATGTTGAACAGCTATTCCGGCTGGGCCGCTTGCGGCATCGGCTTCACGTTGGCGAATCCGGCGCTGATCGTGACGGGTGCGTTGGTCGGGTCCTCCGGTGCGATCCTGAGCTACATCATGTGCAAGGGCATGAACCGGTCCTTCTTCAACGTCATCCTGGGCGGATTTGGCGCCGATGACGCGGCGGCCGGGCCGGCCGGGGGCGATGGCGACAAGACAGTGCGCCAGGGAAGCGCGGACGATGCGGCCTTCATTATGAAGAACGCGGGTAGTGTGATCATCGTGCCGGGCTACGGTATGGCTGTGGCGCAGGCGCAGCATGCCCTGCGGGAGATGGCGGAATTGTTGAAGGCGGAAGGCATCAAGGTCAGTTACGCGATCCACCCGGTCGCCGGACGTATGCCCGGTCATATGAATGTGCTGCTGGCGGAAGCCAACGTTCCCTATGACGAAGTCTTCGAACTGGAACAGATCAACCGGGATTTCGCATCAACCGATGTTGCATTCGTGATCGGCGCGAATGATGTCACCAATCCGGTGGCGAAAACCGACCCCGCCAGCCCGATCTACGGCATGCCAATCCTCGATGTGGAAAATTCAGGGACGGTTCTCTTCGTCAAACGGTCCTTGAGCCCCGGCTATGCGGGGGTCGATAACGTGTTGTTCTACCGGGACAATACGATGATGCTGTTCGATGACGCGAAGACGATGTGTGAGGATATCGTCAACGCCTTGGGATCAATGTAGTCCGCTGCGG
>CAJWOT010000464.1 GCA_913044215.1 uncultured Rhodospirillaceae bacterium
TTCATTCCCATCTATTTTGCGATCATCGGTTTCCGCATCGACCTGCCCAATGCGTTCGACGCGCAGCTGTTCTTCGGATTTCTGCTTTTCTCGACCGCGATCGAGGGCATTTGCGTCTATCTGACCATGCGATTTTCAAAGTGCAGTGCCCTCACCAGCTGGCACTTCGCCGTGGCGATGAACACGCGCGGCGGTCCCGGCATCGTGCTGGCGAGTGTCGCGTTCGACTTCGGGCTAATCGATGAGCGCTTTTTCGTGACTCTGGTATTGGTCGCGATCGTGACCTCACTGATCGCCGGCGCCTGGTTTCACTATGCCGTTCGCAGAAACTTGCCGCTGCTCGACGATAATTCCTGAATCCTTGAACGCCGGTGCGTTTAGAAAGTAACGCTGGGGTAGACGCGCATTCCGGTCAGGTCAGGTAGTCGGCGGACCGCCGAAATTGACCGGATTCGATTCGGCCGCGCCACCAGTCGACGGTCCGGGCAACGCCCTCGTCGAGGTCGACCGCCGGTGTCCAGCCGCAGGCCGACCCCAAGCGCGAATAGTCGGCGACAAGCGCCCGCACTTCGGAGGCCGCCGGCCGCAGTCTTGCCTCGTCCTGTACGACGGGTTTGTTGGTACCGGTCGCCGCTTGAACCTTCTCGACCATCTCACCGATCGAAACTTCGATGCCGGTGCCGGCATTATAGGGCTGACCGTGGTCCAGGCTCTCGCTCCCACCGACAGCGAGGAACGCATCGACCGTATTGCCCACATAATTGAAGTCCCGGGTCGGGCTGAGATCGCCGAGTCGGATTTCTGTGCATTCGGGATCGAGCGCCTGCCGAATCATCGTCGACAGCACGGCCCGTTCACTTTGCCTCGGCCCGAAGGTGTTGAACGGCCGCAACGTAACGACCGGGAGCGAGAAGGAACGGACATAGGCTTCCGCCATCATGTCCGCGGCGATCTTGCTGGCCGAATAGGGCGACTGCCCCTGCAAGGGATGGTCTTCGTCGATGGGTTTGCGCAACGCGGTCCCGTAGACTTCGCTGGTAGACGTCTGGATCACCTTGCCGATGCCGTGCCGCTTCGCCGCTTCTAGAACGTTCAAGGTGCCGGTGACGTTGACGTCGACGTAGCTTTGCGGGGCGTCGTAGGAATGCGGGATCGCGATCAGTGCCGCCAGGTGAAACACGATATCTTGGCCTTCGAGCAAACCGTTCATGAAGCCAGAATCGCGGATGTCGCCTCGTCGGACTGCGATCGCCGACAGGACCGCTTCGGGTGCCTCGTCGAGCCAACCGTTGAGGCCAAATGCGTTGTACTGCGCCAACGCTGTAACATTAGCGCCCGCGGCTGCGAGCGCTTCGGTCAGGTGGGACCCGATGAAACCGTCAGCGCCCGTGACCACGACGTTGCAACCCTGATAACTCAAACCCAGCCTCCAAAGACGTGCCCTGAACCGTTACGTATTTGGAACATGGAATGCGTGACCGCGCAACGCGCGTCTACCTTCCGTTCTCGAGCGCGTTCCGACAGGCGGTGCAGAGTCACGGCACGCCGTTTATTCCGCAGGGCGCACGATCCTGGCCGGGACACCGTAGACGGTTACGCCTTCGGGAACGTCCTTTGCCACCGAACTGCCGCCGCCGACAATCGCGTCCCTTCCGATCGTCACATTAGGCAGGATGCTGGCGCCCGTCCCGACGAAGGCGTTTCGATGGCACGTTACGCCGCCCGCCAAGGTCGCGCCCGGCCCGATCTGAACGCCATCGGACAGGGTGCAGTCATGATCCACCGACGCGCCCGTGTTCAGGACACAATGGGTGCCGATTTTCGCGTCGATATTGACGATTGCGCCGGCATGCAGCGCCGATCCGCCGCCGATCGCCGCATGTTCAGAGATCACGGCAGAAGGATGCACCAACGTAGCGAGCGTGGCGTTCGCGCGCTCGAGATGATCGCTCAAGCGAGACCGGATCGCCGTCTCCCCAACGCCCAGGACGAAATCGTGCGCCGCCACAAAGGATTGGTCCTCCAATAAATCGTCTGAACCGAGGACCGGCACGCCATGCAGCTGGTCCAGCAGCGTGGTATCCGCGTCCAGAAAGCCGGCGACCTTTCCGCCCGAAGAGCGGCAAATATCGAGGAGTACTTTTCCGTGTCCGCCGGCGCCGACAATGACAACTTGTTTATCAGAACTCATAGACGCTTTGCTTCGTGCAATCTTTGCGGTGAGTTTAGTGACAAACGCATTGGCACGAAACAGTTCGTCATAACGGGATCAGTTTACAAACGCGAAACGCCGCCCCAGCGCAGCGGCGGGGACGGCGTTCCTGAAACGGATTGAACCGTAACGTTCGAAGAATGTCGCGCTTAGTTGCGGTATTCCTCCAGCAGGAACAACAGTGAATCCTGATCTTCTGCCACGGAGATATGACATTCGTAGCAGAACTTCATGGCGTTGGAATTTGTACCCTTTGTGACGCCCATGATCGCGCCCGTCGGCAGAACCATGCTGTACTTCCAATCGTCGGAAGCCTTGTTCCAGCCAGCCGACATCTTCTCCATCACGAAAAGCGGGCCAACGGCGACCTTGCCGGCGCCTGTCACCTGGAAGCTGTCTTTCGCCAGGATCGCGC
>CAJWOT010000465.1 GCA_913044215.1 uncultured Rhodospirillaceae bacterium
TTGGAAAACGCCGATTTGGAGCTTTACGAGACCAAGATCGACGCCGCCGGTACTTTGCTCAAGCCTGTCGAAGCCGAAAACACCGTCAAACAGGCCAGGCTCGTGGTGAAACGCTCGCAGGATGCGGTTCATGGCGGCGAAATGGCATTGGAAGATTTGTGCGCGTTGCCGACAAGCCAGGAAACGAACTCAGATATCGAGTTTCTTGAAGACGAATTGGCGACGCTGAAACGTATTGCTGTGGGCGCCGCGGGTGATTTTCATGATGCGAAGCGTCAATTGAAGGCCGCGACGCTTGCGGCGAAAGATGCGGAATTCTCCGTGGGCCAGGCGGAAGACGCCTATCTCATCGAGAAACGTGATCTCAGCGCAGTGGAAGAGCGGATCACGGTCGCTCACCGCGCTTTTGACGAGGAGAAGACAAGGGTAGAAGCACTTGTGGGCGAAATGCCGGCAGAACAACGCAGTGCCCTGACCCAATCGCTTGAGCCGGTGGTCAATAGCGATTTCATGTTGGTGAACATCGATGCGGAGCATCTTCAGACGATCCGTGATGAATCCTACAGCGTGAAGCAAATCCAATTTCTGGCCCAGGCCTTGCGTGCCGAAGCGAAATACAAGCAGTTTGCCGTTGCGACTGGCGATCGCCGATTTCTCGATAAGGGCGCGCGTAAGAAGGAGCGCTTTCTCTCGGACATTGACCGATTGGCGGTGGAGAAGTTCGATGCCGAACAGCGCGGCACGAGCGCCTTTGGCATCGCGTCGCATCCGGATGGAAAATCGGCGAATACGCAAAAGTAACCGCGATCCGATCCAAACGTCGCGCCAACCTCTTCGAGGGTTGGGGCGACGTCGCTATGCCAAGCCGGTAGAGATGCGCGTAACAAAGTCCACATAGCGACTCCCGTTGCTTCACGTTTGCAACGCCCCTTGCGTGCGTCGCGCCAGTCGTGATGATGCCCGCCACCATCTCGGGATCAGGAATCATGACATGCCGAAGGCGGAAGAAGGGGCCCTGGTGTTGTTTTCGGGAGGGCAGGATTCTGCGACTTGCCTCGCCTGGGCGCTGGACCAGTTCGCAAGAGTGGAGACCATCGGTTTCGACTATGGCCAGCGTCACGCGGTCGAGCTCGCTTGCCGCTCCAACGTCACGCGGGCGATCGGAGAGAAATTCCCGGCCTGGGCGGAACGGCTGGGCGAAGACCATTTGATTGATTTGGGTTTCGTCGCGGAGATTGGCGACACCGCCATGACGCGGGATGTCGAAATCCAGATGGGCGAAGACGGTTTGCCCAACACTTTTGTGCCGGGTCGTAACCTATTGTTTCTCACGACAGCTGCGGCGGTCGCCTATCGCCGAGGATTACGCCATATCGTCGGCGGGATGTGCGAAACGGATTATTCCGGCTATCCGGACTGCAGAGACGACACGATCAAAGCGATGCAGGTCGCCCTGACTCTGGGCATGGATCGGCGCTTCGTGCTGCACATGCCGCTAATGTGGATCGACAAGGCGGAGAGTTGGGCATTGACCGAACGGCTCGGTGGCGCGGCCCTTGTCGATATCCTGCTGGAAGAAACCCACACCTGCTACATTGGTGATCGCACGACCCGCCATAGTTGGGGGTATGGGTGCGGCCAGTGCCCGGCCTGCCAATTGCGGGCTTCGGGATACGAACGGTATCGGACCGGGGAGGGGACATGAACGACTACAAACGTTTCGAATTGGGCGATCTACGCCTGCAATGCGGTATGACCGTGCCGGGCGCCTTTCTCGCCTACAAGACCTACGGTACCTTGGCTGCCGACAAGTCGAATGCAGTGCTCTATCCGACTTCCTTCGGTGCGCATCACACCGATATCGAATGGCTGATCGGTCCAGGCCATATCCTCGACACCGACCGTTGGTTCGTCATCATCCCGAACATGATCGGTAATGGCCTTTCGATCTCACCCAGCAATGTCGGGGAGCCTTTCGATAAGGGCCGCTTTCCCGCCGTCACCCATTGGGACAACATCCACGCGCAAAAGCGCTTGCTGGAAGAGGTGTTCGGTATCGAGCGGCTGGCGCTGGCTTACGGCTGGTCGATGGGGGCGCAGCAGGCGCTGCACTGGGGGGCGATCTTCCCCGACCGAGTGGACAGGATTTGCGCCGTCTGCGGCGCGGCGCGCACCTCGCCGCACAATAAGGTGTTCATCGACGGCGTTCGCGCGACTTTGACGGCCGATCCAGGCCACCGCAACGGCTATTTCGAGGCACGTCCGGTGAAAGGACTGCGCGCCATGGGCCGTGTCTATGCTGGCTGGGCCATGTCGCAGGCCTTCTACCGCGAGCATCTCTATCTGGAGCATGGATTCGGCTCGCTGGAGGACTATCTGGTGCGCGGCTGGGAGGCCAACTATCTGCGCCGCGACCCGGAAAACCTGCTCGCCATGCTGGGCGTATGGGAGCGCTGCGACATCAGCGACAATGAGATCTTCGAAGGCGATTTGGACAGGGCGCTGGGCGCCATCACAGCGAAGACTCTGGTCATGCCCGGCCGCACCGATCTCTACTTCACGCCGGAAGACAGCGAAGCTGAAACCGCCAAAATCCCGAATGCCACCTATCGC
>CAJWOT010000466.1 GCA_913044215.1 uncultured Rhodospirillaceae bacterium
ATGGGCGGCGCGCACCGCCCGGTCGACATCGTCGGTGGTGGCTTCCGGAACCTGCGACCAGACTTCCCCCGTCGCCGGGTTCAAACTGTCGAACAGGGCACCGTCCGAGGCGCCGACCCAGTCGCCGTCGATCAGCATCTCGTAACGGCGGATCTCCGTCATCGTTGGGCTCGCTTGGCTAGCGGTTCTTCTTGCGCCAGTCCTCGATGTATTCGATCACCGTATCCGCGTCCTTGATATCGGCGTAGCGGCGGCCGACGTCGCGGAGATTGTCCCGATGCGGGCCCTCGTCATGGTCGCCGACGCAATCCTCCGGCACGATGGTGCGGAAGCCACGGCTGAAGCTGTCGATGGTGGACGCACGAATGCAGCCGCTGGTGACGCAGCCGGTCACGATCACCGTGTCGACCCGCTCCTTGGCGAAGAAGCTCGCGACCGGCGTCTCGAAGAAGATCGATGGGCCGCTCTTGCACAACCCCATGTCGTAGCTCTCGTCATAGGTGCGCGGCTCCAGCTCCGTACCGGGCGCGCCATGAATGAATTGCTCGCGCACTGCCTGCACCTTCCAATGCGGCATTTCGCGCTGGCTGTGATAGCTGGTCCAGCAATTGGCGATCGGCACGCCGGCGCGGCGGGCGGCGTCCAGCAGGCGGGCGGTGTTTTCCACGCCGCGCTCGATCAAGGGCGCGCCGCCGAGCGGATATTTCGGGTCGGTGAAGGCGGTCATATAGTCGACGACGACGATGCCGGGCTTGTCGCCAAAGCCGATTTCACCGCTGTTGTAAGTGCGCTGTTCGTAGATGTCCGCCATTGCTTTGCTCCCTGAAGTCACAAATTGCCTCGGCGGCTCGCACCGCCCGGTCCGGTCGACTATAAGAATGCCTTGGCACGAAGCGCCGCGAAAGGATTTTCGGTGGAATACACGCAGTTAGGGGAAACGGGCCTGACCGTCAGCGTCGCCGGGCTGGGTTGCGGCGGCGGCAGCCGTCTTGGCATGAACCGGGGCTTGAGCACGGCGGAATCGGTGGCGCTGGTGCGCACGGCGATGGATTTGGGCGTCAATTATCTCGATACGGCGGCCGTCTACGGGACCGAGGGCATTGTCGGGGAAGCCATCGAATCGGTGCCGCGCGACGAGATCTTCGTCGCCACCAAGGCGACGATCCGCAAGGGAATGGAGCTGCTGCCGGTCGAGGACGTGCTTGCCAGTCTCGACAACTCGTTGCGCACCCTCGGTACGGACTATGTCGACGTCTTCCAGTTCCACGCGGTGCCGCCCGCGCTGTACGACCGTATCCGCGAGGAATACGCGCCGGCGCTGTTGCGCGAGAAGGAGAAGGGGAAGCTGCGCCATCTCGGACTGACCGAGACCCCGCCGAACGACCCGGCGGGCGAGATGCTGATCAAGGCGTCTCGCGATCCGGTCTGGGAAGTCATCATGCTGGGTTTCCACATGATGCATCAGGTGGCGCGGCGCAATTGCTTTCCGGGCACGATGGAGAACGGTATCGGTACGGTGCTGATGTTCGTCGTGCGCAGCATCTTCAGTATCCCGGGCCGGCTGGAAGAGACGATGGCGTCTCTGGCGGCCGAAGGGAAGGTGCCGGACTGGCTTGCCGAGGGCGAAGGTCCGCTGGATTTCCTGATCCATGAGGGCGGTGCGGAAAGCGTAATCGACGCCGCTTACCGCTACGCGCGGCATGAGCCGGGCACGGACGTGATCCTGTTCGGCACCGGTGTCGAGGAACATCTGCGCACCAATCTGGCGTCGATCCTGAAACCGCCCCTGCCGGCGGAAGACGTCGCCAAGCTAAACGAGCTGTTCAACCATCTTGAAGGGGTCGGGCTCGACCTGCCGGAGAAACGGACGGGATAAGGCGGGATTAGAGCGATAACCTCGTTCGACTAGCAAGTATCCGTTGGAGAGAATTCATGAAACTGGTCACATACCACGACAGTAAGGGCGAGAGTTACGGCGTCGCCAGCGATGACGGGATCGTCAATGCGGGGCGTGCCCTGTACTACCCGGATTTGCGCGCGGTGCTGGAGGCGGACGCTTTGGATGAGGTGCGGGACTATGTCGATGGCCGGGACCCCGATACGGCACTTGGCGAAGTCACGCTGCTGCCGCCGGTGCAAAACCCGGACAAGATCATCATGGTCGGGCTGAACTACGCGACCCATGTGGCCGAAGGCGGCCGCGACACGCCGGAATATCCAATGCTGTTTCCGCGCTACGCGAACACGCAGGTCGGGCACGGCCAGGCAATGATCCGGCCGAAAGCGTCGGAGAAGCTCGACTTCGAGGGCGAGCTGGCGTTCGTCGTCGGCAAGGCCGGCCGTCACGTGGCGAAGGAAAACGCCTACGACCATGTCGCCGGATATGCCTGCTACAACGATGGCAGCGTCCGCGACTGGCAGCGGCATACCGGCCAGTTCATGCCGGGCAAAAACTTCATCGGCACGGGCGCATTCGGTCCCTGGCTGGTGACGACGGATGAGATTCCCGATCCCGAGGTGATGAGCCTGGTCACGCGCCTGAATGGCGAGGAGATGCAGCGCGCAACGATCGACGATTTGATCTTCGGCGTGCCGGAATTGATGGCCTA
>CAJWOT010000467.1 GCA_913044215.1 uncultured Rhodospirillaceae bacterium
GCATGCTAACCATCCTTCCCAAAGAGCTGGCGCGCGACTTCCCGCTCTCTCGGTTGCAGGCCGCCTGCCCGGGCTAGAAGACCAAACGGCAAAGCTCCGATAAGGAAGACACCCTTAAAAAATCCCCGCATCGAGTCCGGCGGCCATCAGCATGCCGGCCTCTTCGCACTGGCCGACGAAGGCTTCGTCGAAATCGCCGCGGCAGATCAACGGCTCCTGCACCGCTTTCCAGCGAAGGCCTGTGATGATCGTCTCGACCCCGCGCCGCGTGCCGGTACCGTCATGGCCGGCGCGGATGATCAGCATGTAGGCGAGGCCCTGTTTTTCCTCCAGCACCGGGTAGTAGGTGCGGTCGAAGAAATCCTTCAGGGCGCCGCTCATATAGCCGAGATTTTCCGTCGTGAAGAGGATCACGGCCCGCGCGGCCATCACCTCTTCCGGGCCGGCCTCGAAGGGCGAACGGACCACAAGCTCGATCTCCTCGCTTTCGGCCGCCGCGACGCCGGCCGCGATCGCGTCACGCAGCCGCTCGGTATTGGGCGACGGCGCGTGGGCGACGAGGAGAAGCTGTTTGGACATGATTCCGGTTCCGGGTTTCGCCTCGGCTAGATTACGCCGCAATTGTCCGCTTCGAAACCGTATCGCAACCGAAAACGCCTAAGCGACCGACCGTTCGACCGCGACGTCGAGCAGCACCGGTCCGCCACTGGCGATGGCCTTGTCGAGGGCGGGCCGCACAGCGGCGGGATCCTCCACCCGCTCCGCCGTCATACCGAGCGAGCGCGCGAGACCGACGAAATCGATTTCCGGATCTTCGAAATCCATGCCGATGAACTGGTCGTTGCCGTGGAAGTTGAGCAGCCGCTGCTTGATGATCCGGTAACCGCGGTTATTGCAGATCACATAGGTGATCGGCAGCTTCAGATGCGCCGCCGTCCAGAGCGCCTGCACCGAATACATCGCGCTGCCATCGCCGATCACCGACACCACCGGCCGGTCCGGCTGCGCCAGCGAGATCCCGACCGTTGCCGCGATAGCCCAGCCGATCCCGCCGCTGGCGAGCCCGTGATAGCTGTAGCGGTCGCGATACGGCAGAAAGCCGAGCAGGCTGTTCGAGGTCGTCAGCCCCTCATTCACGACCATCGCGTTGTCGGGCAGCGCGTCCGCCACCTGCATCATCAGCCAGTCGCCAGCAATGGGCGCGGTGTCGGACAGGCCGGCCGTCTTTTCGCGCAGGGCAGCCGCCTTGGCGGACCAGTTCTTGTCGGCGAGCGCGGCCAGCCGTGCCTCCGCCGTATCGCGATGCGCCGCGCCGCCCTTTTCCTGCAGCACCGGGATCAGGACCTTCAGCGTTTCCTTCACATCGGCCCGCACCGCGACCTCGGTCGGATAGTTCTTGCCGATCTCCCAATCGTCGAGCCCGATATGCATCAGCGCCATATCCGGCGGCATCGCATCGACGGGATCCCAGACCGACATGCGCAGCACATCGGCCCCGACGAAGACCAGCAGATCGTAGGGTTCGAGCACGCTGCGCACCTGTTTCTGGTCGCGCGACAGGGCGCCCATGAAGGCGCGGTGCTCCGACGGGAAATGGGCACCGTAGGGAATCGTCTGCTGGTAGGCCGGCGCACCCAGCGCATCGGCGAACTGCGCGATCTCCGCGAACGCGTCGGAGGTCACGATCTCCGGGCCCGCGACGATCGCCGGATTCTCCGCCTGCAGCAAGCGCTCCGCGAGGGCGGCCAGCGCCTGGTCGGTCGGCCGCATCGCCGTGTCGACCCGGGTCGCGCGGCCCAGCTCGATGCCCGCTTCCTCGTTCAGGATATCGCCCGGCAGCGAGATGAAGACCGGGCCGGTCGGCGCCGTCGTCGCGACCTTCGCAGCGCGGTGCATGATGCGCGGCAGATCCTCCAAGCGGGTCACTTCGGTCGCCCACTTGACGAGCGGTGCAGCCATCGGCACCAGCGAGTCGTACAGCAGCGGCTCCATCAGCCCGTGCCCTTGCTCCTGCTGACCGGCGGTCAGGATCATCGGCGTACCGGTGAATTTCGCGTTGTATAACGAACCCAACGCGTTCCCGAGACCGGGTGCGACATGCACATTGCAGGCGACCAGTTCCCCTGATGCCCGCGAATACCCGTCTGCCATCGCCACGACCAGCGATTCTTGCAGAGCGAGCACGAACTTCATGTCCGGATGGTCGGTGAGAGCATGCATGATCGGCAGTTCCGTCGTGCCGGGATTGCCGAAGAGGTGCGTAACGCCTTCGTCTTTAAGCAGGGAGATGAAGGCCGAGCGGCCGGTAATGCGGTTCAGAGAATTCATGAACTTATCCTTGGAACAGGGTCGAAGAAGCGCGCGGAAATTTAAAACCAGTCGACGATGCTGCCATAATCAATATCCTTGCGGACCATTAGTGTCGAGCAGCCGGCGGCGTAAATTGATCGAATTGGCGACACCTTCTTTGGCGAGGTTTCTGTTCTGCGCCGCAGCGGTTTTGTTCTGCATCCCGGCGGCGGCCGCGGCGCCGCACGCGCCGCCAAAGGGGCTCGTCCCCGTCACGCCGGAGCCGATCACAAAGAACAACCCAATGCCCGATGC
>CAJWOT010000468.1 GCA_913044215.1 uncultured Rhodospirillaceae bacterium
ACGATATGCAGATACGTGAGGCGCTGACATTCGACGATGTCTTACTCGAACCCGCGAAGTCTGCGGTCCTCCCCGCCGAGACCGATACCAGCACGATGCTGACGAACAAGGTCAGGCTCGGTATTCCCTTGGTTTCCTCCGCCATGGATACGGTAACCGAAGGACGGCTGGCGATCGCTATGGCGCAGGCCGGCGGGTTGGGCGTCATTCACAAGAACCTGTCGATCGAAGAGCAGTCCGGCGAAGTCCGCAAGGTCAAACGCTTCGAATCGGGCATGGTCGTCGATCCGATCACGATCACGCCGGAAAAGACCTTGTCCGACGCGTTGCGCCTGATGGATCAGAACAGTATTTCCGGGATCCCCGTCGTCGCGAAG
Organism: uncultured Rhodospirillaceae bacterium; assembly: GCA_913044215.1. Lineage (GTDB taxonomy): Bacteria > Pseudomonadota > Alphaproteobacteria > UBA8366. The sequence goes on from CAJWOT010000468.1 coordinate 378, forward strand.
CGCAGCGGTAAGCTCGTTGGCATATTGACCAACCGTGACGTTCGGTTCGCCAACGATCCGGATCAGGCGGTGCGGGAGCTCATGACCCGGCGCGGGCTTATCACCGTGCGGGAAGGGGTCGGACATGACGAAGCGAAGCGGCTGCTGCACGAGAATCGAATTGAGAAGTTGCTTGTCGTCGACGATGAGAAACACTGCGTCGGGCTGATCACCGTCAAGGACATCGAAAAGGCACAACGCTTCCCGAATGCCTGCAAGGACGAGAATGGCAGCCTCCGCGTCGCCGGTGCCGTCGGCGTGGGCGAGGACGGGCTGGAGCGCGCGGCAGCTCTGCTGGATGCCGGCTGCGACATCATTGTGATCGACACCGCGCATGGGCATTCCGAGGGTGTGCTGAAGTCGATCGACAGTGTGAAGAAGCTCAGCAACTACGCTCAGGTCGTCGCCGGTAACATCGCGACGTCCGATGGTGCTAAGGCACTGATCGATGCAGGGGCCGATGCGGTGAAGGTCGGCATCGGGCCAGGTTCGATCTGCACCACGCGGATCGTTGCCGGGGTCGGCGTGCCGCAATTGACCGCCGTCATGGACGCGGTGGAAGTCGGCCGCAAGCACGACATTCCGATCATCGCCGATGGCGGCATCAAATATTCCGGTGACCTCGCGAAAGCGATCGCCGCCGGCGCGAGCGGCGCCATGATCGGCTCGCTTTTCGCCGGGACAGACGAAGCGCCGGGTGAAGTACACCTCTATCAGGGCCGGTCATACAAATCCTATCGCGGTATGGGGTCCGTCGGCGCGATGGCACGCGGCTCGGCCGACCGATATTTCCAACAGGAAGTCTCGGATTCGCTGAAGCTCGTCCCGGAAGGCATCGAAGGGCAGGTCCCCTACAAAGGGCCCGTCGGCAACGTGATCCACCAACTCGTCGGCGGGCTGCGCGCGGCGATGGGCTACACGGGCAATGCGACTGTGCCGGACATGCAGACCCAGGCGAGTTTCCTTCGCGTCACTGACTCTGGCCTCCGCGAGGGCCACGTGCATGACGTGACGGTCACGCGCGAGGCGCCCAACTATCGCGCGGCGCCATGAGCGAGATGCGGATCAGAGTCGCGCGGCTCAACGACGCGGACGCGATTGCCAAAGTCTATGTGGAGACGTGGCGCAGCGCCTATGCGGGCTTGGTGCCGGATGACGTGCTGACTGGCATGTCGGAGTCGCGCCAACGACGGCAGTGGAAAGCCCAGATCGCCAGTGGCGATACTGTGATGGTTGCCGAACATCCGGAATATGGCATCGTCGGCATGGGGAGTTGCGGCCTCTGCCGCGATTGGCGGTTCGCCGGTTCGGGGGAAATCTATACCCTCTACGTCTTGCCCGACTGGCAAGACCAGGGGCACGGCCGCGATCTTCTGACGGCGATGCTCCGCGCCATGCGCAGCGCCGGATTTGATGGCGCCGTACTTTGGGTGCTCGCCGGCAATCCCTCCCGGTTCTTCTACGAAGCCATGGGCGGACGACAGGTGGCACAGCGCGAGGAAAGGCTGTGGCAGACCGTTCTTCCCGAACTGGCGTATCAATGGCGCCCGTTGCCGCAACCGCTTCTGCTTGGCCGGTCGGCTCAAGATGACGATACGCTCCATGACGGCGGCGGTTCATGACCGACCGCGTATTGATCGTCGATTTTGGGAGCCAGGTAACTCAGCTGATAGCGCGGCGCGTGCGCGAAACAGGGGTTTATTGCGAGATTCACCCGTTCAATAAAGTGACCGCGGACAGTATCGAGTCCTTCGGACCGCAAGGCGTGATCCTGTCCGGCGGCCCGGCTTCGGTGCATGCCAGCGACACGCCGCGGGCGCCTGACAAGCTGTTCGAAATGGGCCTGCCCGTCCTTGGGATTTGTTATGGCGAGATGACCATGTGCGCCCAGCTTGGCGGCGAGGTGGTGCCGACTACCGAGCGCGAGTTCGGCCGCGCCTTCGTCGATGTCGCGGAGCCCTGCGCCCTCTATGAGGGCGTCTGGCAGCCCGGTGAACAGCATCAGGTCTGGATGAGCCACGGTGACAAGATCGTCGATATTCCAGATGGGTTCCGTGCTGTTGCTGCCTCCGACAGTTCGCCCTTTGCCGTGATCGCCCATGAGAGCAAGCCGTTCTACGGCGTGCAGTTCCACCCGGAAGTGGTGCACACGCTCGACGGGGCCAAGCTGCTGGGCAACTTCGTGCA
>CAJWOT010000469.1 GCA_913044215.1 uncultured Rhodospirillaceae bacterium
CCGTCCTTCGGCGTCGCGCCCTCCGGCACGTGGACATGCACCGAGCGGTCCTTGAAGAATCCGGCCGGCCCCTCCAACGTTTCTAAATTCGCCATGACGTAGGAATAGGCGATCTGGGCCGATTCCTTCATAACATCGCCGAGTTGGCCCGTCAGGCGGAAGCTGCTGCCGTCCTCATGCACGGTGGTCGCCTCCACATCGAGCGTAGCGCCACCCATCGCGGTCCAGGCGAGGCCGGTCACCACGCCGGTGCCGCGGCTCGGCCGCTCCGGCCGGAAGCGCGGCGGGCCGAGATAGTCGGCGAGGTTGGTCGCGCCGATCCGAAGCGGCGGCTGGGCCCCGCTCAGCAGATCGACCACGCCCTTGCGGACGATACGGCCCAGCTGTTTTTCCAGATTGCGTACGCCGGCCTCCCGCGCATAACCCTCGACGACCTGACGAAGCGCGGCGTCCGACAGCTTGATCTGGCTCGGTTTCGCGCCGGCCCGGTCAAGCTGGCGTTTCCAAAGATGGTTCTTGGCGATCGCCACCTTCTCGCGCGTGATGTAGCCCGCCAGATGGATCACCTCCATCCGGTCGAGCAGCGGCCCGGGGATGGTGTCGAGCTGATTGGCGGTGCAGACGAACAGCACCTTCGACAGATCAAAGGGCAGGTCGAGATAATGGTCCAGGAAGGACTGGTTCTGTTCCGGATCGAGCACTTCCAGAAGCGCGGAAGCCGGATCGCCCTGGTAGGACGCGCCCACCTTGTCGATCTCGTCCAGCATGATGACCGGATTGGCGACGCCGCAATCCTTGATCGCCTGGATAAACTTGCCGGGCATGGCGCCAATATAGGTCCGGCGGTGCCCCTTGATCTCCGCCTCGTCGCGCATGCCGCCGAGGCTGAAGCGGAAGAATTCGCGGCCCAGCGCCTCGGCGATGGAACGGCCGATCGAGGTCTTGCCGACCCCCGGCGGACCGACGAACAGCACGATGGAACCGCCGATCTCGCCCTTGTTGGCGCCGACGGCCAGGAACTCGATGATCCGCTGCTTGATGTCGTCGAGCCCCTCATGGTCGCGGTCCAGGATCGTGCGCGCAGCCGGGAGGTCGAACTTGTCCTCTGAAAACTTGCCCCAGGGCAGCTGCGATGCCCAATCGAGATAGTTCCGCGTCACACCATATTCCGGCGACCCCAGTTCCAGGATCGACAGCTTTTGCATCTCCTCCTCGATGCGCTTCTCGGCCTCCGGCGGCAGCACCGCATCCTTCAGCCGTTCGCGGAACTGTTCCAGCTCCGCCGTCTTGTCGTCCTTGGAGATGCCGAGTTCTTTCTGGATCTCCTCCAACTGCTGGCGCAGGAAGAATTTGCGCTGGTCCTCGCTGATCTTCTCCTGCACGGAATCCTGGATTTTGGCCTGGATCTTGGCGACCTCCAGTTCCTTTTTCAGCAGGAGCAGCACCTTCTGCATGCGCTCGAGGATCGGCACGGTCTCCAGCACTTCCTGCAGGTCCGCCGCATCGGCCGAGGTCAGGCTGGCGGCGAAGTCAGCGAAGGGCGACGGGTCGCTGGCATCGAAACGCTGCAGGAACACTTTGAGTTCCTCGCCATAGAGCGGGTTGAGCGGCAGCAGCTCCTTCACCGTATTGGTCACTGCCAGGCCGTAGGCGCGGATTTCGTCCGGATCCTCATGACCCGGTTTGGGATAATCGACCAACGCCGTGAAGGGCGGCGTGCGTGACATCCATTCTTTGATCTGAATGCGCGCCTGGCCCTCGGCCACGAATTGCAGCATGCCCTTCACCGCCTGCGGCTGATGCAGGCGCGCGATCGTGCCAACCGTGACCATATCGTCGGGGTCCGGCACGTCCGCCCCATTGTCGCCCTGCACAAGCAGCAGCCCCGCCGCCTGATTGGGCGCCTCGGCGATCCGTTCGATACTCTCTCGCCAGGGATCTTCCGGCACAACGATCGGCATCACCTGCCCCGGGAAAAAGGGCCGACCGGAGACGGGCAGGATGTGCAGCGCGCGCGGAAAACTGGGATCGGAGACGACAAGATCATGCGCCACGCTTTGCCCGTTCTCCGAACGCGGCATGATGATCTCCGCCTTCGGCATGATGATATCGTCTGAATTTTGATCCGCCATGTCCCACCTCTAAACAGACGGCGCGTTGCGCCATCGCGCCGGTATATTTAGGAACAGAGAGGCCGCAATTGAAGACCGTGCCGCATGACGAAATGTAAAGCAATTTTGGCCGCATTGGCTGTTCTGACCCTCAACGCGTTTTGCGAGGATCGACTGGCCTACGCGGATAGCACCTCGCCGCGCCTCGCCGCGTATTACGATCTCAAAATGCTGCTATGCGGCGAAACGGCCTACCAATGGCGAGAGGGTAGCCGGCCGCAACCGGTCGCAACAAATGTTGTTCAGGTCGGCGTCGGCCGCGATGCGGCCTACGCCCTGACCCGGACCGGCGACCTGCTGACCTGGCAGGATGACCCGGCCGAAATGCGGCGTCTCCTCGATCGCGTTTCCTGGTTTGCAGCGAGCCGGACCGGCGTGTTCGCGGGCCAGCAGGACGGGACCTTGCTGTATCTGGATCGGCCG
>CAJWOT010000470.1 GCA_913044215.1 uncultured Rhodospirillaceae bacterium
ATCCTCCGTTAACGAATAGGCTCAGATGTCCCAAATGTTTTGATGACGGACAGGTGATATTGCTGAGGGCACCGTTGAACGCCGCCGTCGCGGTGTCGCGCGCGCTTGCGCCCGCACCCGCTGTGGCACTTGCGCCTGCGCTGGCGCCGTCTCCGCCGCTGACTTCCGGCGTGGCGTCGGTCATGATCTTCTATCCCCGACCGTCACGATCTTTTAGCCGTCACGCACGACCTATGGGGCCGGTGACTCGACTCCGCCCGGCATTGGTACCGCGAGTCCGTCTTCCGAGTACAGTTTCAGCTTGTTTCTCAAGGTTCTGATCGAAATGCCGAGAATGTTGGCCGCATGCGTCCGGTTGCCAAGGCAATGTTGCAGCGTATCAATGATCAGATCGCGTTCGACTTCGGCGACCGTGCGCCGCACGAAGCCGCCCTCCGCCACGGCGTCTTGCGGGGTGGCGGCAATGGGCTCCACCGGCGCGGCGGGGCTTTGCGGCGTACCGTCGATTGTTCCGGCGAGTTGCAGCATCGTTGTATCCATGCTGAGTTCGTCGCCCTGCGATAGCAGCACGGAGCGGTGCATCGTGTTCTCGAGTTCACGAACATTTCCGGGCCAGCCATGCCCGATCAGGCTCGCTAGCGCTTCCTGACCCACAGGTTTCCGCGCGACGCCGTTCGCTTCGGCATATTTGTCGGCAAAGAAGTTGGCAAGCAATTCGATATCCTGTGGCCGATCGCGAAGGGCGGGAAGACGGACATTGACGACATTGAGGCGGAAGAACAGATCTTCGCGGAAGTCACCATTGCGCACCGCTTCCTGAAGGTCGCGGTTGGAGGTCGCCAAGAGCCGGACGTCTGTCTTGATTGGTTTGACGCCGCCGACACGGTCGATTTCCTTTTCCTGGATCGCACGGAGCAGCTTTGCCTGCAGGCGTGGGTGCAGCTCGCTGATTTCGTCGAGTAGCAAGGTGCCGCCATCGGCTTCTTCGAACTTGCCGACGCGCCGGGCGACTGCACCCGTGAAGGCGCCTTTCTCGTGGCCGAACAATTCCGATTCCAGAAGGTTTTCCGGGATCGCCGCGCAGTTGACGGCAACGAAGGATTGGGCGGCACGATTGCTTTTCACGTGAATGTGCAGCGCCATCATCTTCCTACCGGTGCCAGACTCTCCAGTGATCAGCACGGATGCCTCCGAGGGCGCGATTTGATCCGCCAGACCGATAACCGCTTTCATCGCCGGGTCGCGATGGATGATCGTGTTGCTTTCGGCGGCGAACGCCTCGAGGACGGCGGCGATCAACTCCGGATCGGGGGGGAGGGGGATGTATTCACGCGCGCCCTGACGAATGGCCTCCACCGCGGCGTCAGCGTCCGTACCAATGCCGCATGACACGACGGGGACGTTGATCCGTTCGCTCGCCAGCCGGGTCACGAGGTCGCCGATATTGAGCTTCACGTCGACCATCAGAAGCTCCGCGCCTTGGCCTGACCGCACGGAAGCGAGTGCTTCGTCGATCGAGTCGACGTGGCTGACCTTTGCGCCGCGGGAGATCGCGATCTTTCCGGCTGTGCTGATATGCCCTTCCAGGCTTCCGACGATTAGTAGTCTCATGACCGATCCGTTCTTGACTTGTCCTTAGTTGAAATACTCGACCCGGTTCCCGGGTGGCAGGATTGTGTTGAGCAGCATTTCCAGCCGCCGCGGGTTTTCCTGGCGACCGATCGACGCGGACGCCATGACATAAAGTCGATTGATAAGCGTCTCCTCGCTCGAATTTCGCTCGAGTTTCGAGGCGAGCGGGGTGAAGACCGTGTTGGCGAGTATGGCGCCGTAGAAGGTGGTGAGCAGGGCGACTGCCATAGCAGGGCCAATCGTGCTGGGATCTTCGAGATTGCCCAGCATCTGGATCAGGCCGACGAGAGTGCCGATCAGGCCCATGGCCGGCGAAATCTCGGCGGCCTTGCGCAGGACGCTGGCGCTGCGCGCGTGGCGTTGCGCCGTCGATTGTAATTCCTGTTGCATGATGCGCTCGATTTCGTCACCGGGCGTCCCGTCGACGACCATGGTCAGGCCTCGATAGAGCATCCTTTCCTGTTCGATATTGTCGATATGGGCCTGTAAGGCCAATGCACCCCTGTAGCGTGCGATCTGCGCCAGTTGCAGCACATGGATGGCGGCGCCTCCCGGATCCCGCGAGCGATGAAATACGGTCTGTGCGACGATCCGAATGGCGGTCGACATGTCGTTTAGTGAGAAGCAGGCAGTGGTAACGCCGAACGTGCCACCCAGAACGATGAAAATGGAAGGCAGATTGATGAAAGCACCCGGAGATCCGCCGAGAAAGATCGCCGTGAAGATGAGCAGGAAGGCGCCGGGAATGCCGACGATCGTCGCCAGGTCGACCGCCGACCGGCTAGCCGGTGGCGAAACGTTGGGCGCGGGACCGCCTCGGCCTTCGGCTTCAGTCGCCATCCATCACTCCAAACTCGTCGCCGGAATTCATCGCGCGTTTCCCACCAGATCTATTGGTTGCGCTCGGATTTGATGATTTCCGTCATCGTGACGCCAAGCTTGTCTTCGACGACGAC
>CAJWOT010000471.1 GCA_913044215.1 uncultured Rhodospirillaceae bacterium
AAATGCGCCGCTAGCGCAGCGGCGAAAGCGGTTTCGAAATCGCCATCGTCGATTTGTGCGAATTCTGGCAGGCCCAATGGACCAGTCCAGGATGCGATAGCTGGATTGAATTGGTGTTCCATGGCGTTGCCTATCGCGCTTGTCGGCGCGAGATGCAAGCCAAAAGAATTTTGAGAGGTTGAATGGTGCCGCCGGCGTGAATTGAACACGCGACCCCACCCTTACCAAGGGTGTGCTCTACCCCTGAGCTACGGCGGCAACTGGCAGCCTTATGCCATAGGCTTCCGGAGGGGGCAAGGCGTGTCGGGCTTGCTGTCCTGTCCCGCGCCGGGCAGGATGGGTTGGCGCGATGATTTGTGCCGACTCGGAGGCAAGATGACGACGGAGCCGCCAAAAGAGCGCGGGAGCGAACGCGATAGTGCGCAATCTAAACGCGCGGATCGTGACGGACGTCTTGCCTCCGCATTACGCCGTAACCTGTTGAAACGTAAAGATCAACAGCGCGCCCGGGAGACTGGTGCAGTCTCTGAAGATACCGAATAGCCGTGGCGCAGTCGCGGTCGCCGGGATCGCCTTGTGGTTGCCATATTCCTCAAGTAGATACATTGGATTGGTCGGCGATCCTGGATCGACGGTTATCGCGTACGAGCGTCGCCCGCCTGGCAAAAACGCGGTTTCCGCGGCGTCCATGCTCTCATCGCGCCGTGAACGCCATCGGCCATTGGGAGATGAAAGTACATGACGCCGCACGATCTGCCGGAAGATCTACGTTTAGCAACGCGCTCGCCCGCGCAAGCGGCGCAGGATGCGATCGGGAGGGGGGGGATGGACCAAATTCGCATATGCGGCGGCCGGCCGTTACGTGGCGAAATTCGGATCAGCGGTGCGAAGAATGCGGCTCTGCCGTTGATGGCGGCAAGCTTACTGACCGACGAGACTCTGACGCTGACCGGTGTACCCCATCTCGCCGATATCACGACTCTGGCCAATTTGCTGGCACAGCACGGTGTCGGGTTCAGCATGAACGGGGAAGGGGCCGTCTCGGACGGACGTGAAATCGCTCTGACGGCCGCGATAATCGATAACACGACCGCACCGTATGATCTGGTAAGGAAAATGCGGGCCAGCGCGCTGGTGCTTGGGCCTCTTGTCGCGCGCTGCGGTGAGGCGCGGGTCTCTTTGCCCGGCGGCTGTGCGATCGGTACCCGACCGCTCGACTTGCACATCAAAGGGTTGCAGCAGCTTGGGGCCGAAGTCGGTTTGGACAATGGCTACATCGAAGCGCGCGCGCCGAAAGGTCTGACCGGTGCGGAGATCGCCTTTCCGTTCGTTTCGGTCGGGGCCACGGAAAACCTTATGATGGCGGCGTGCCTCGCGAAGGGGGAAACGCGCCTCGTGAACGCCGCTCGGGAGCCCGAGGTCGCGGATTTGGCGAAATGCCTGATAGCGATGGGCGCCGATATTTCGGGTACCGGAACGGATACGATCGTAGTACGCGGGGCTGACCGCTTGCACGGGGCGCATCATCATATCGTCGCCGACCGTATTGAAACGGGCACCTATGCCATGGCGGTGGGCGTTGCCGGGGGAAATGTCGAACTGGTCGGCGCGTCGCTGGAATTGATCGGCGTCGTCGCCGATACATTGCGCGCCGCGGGGCTCGAACTTGAAGCGACTGACCGCGGATTTCGGGTTGCCTGCGAGCCTGGTCAACTCACCGGGATCGATGTGATGACGGAGCCCTATCCGGGATTTCCCACCGATTTGCAGGCGCAGATGATGGCACTGGTGTCGGTCGCAAACGGGGCTTCGATGATCACCGAGACGATTTTCGAGAACCGTTTCATGCATGTTCCCGAGCTGGCGCGGATGGGCGCGAACATCAATTTGCACGGTGCATCCGCGATGATCCGCGGCGTACCGCAGCTCACCGGCGCGCCGGTTATGGCGACCGATCTACGGGCGTCGGTGAGTCTGGTTCTGGCAGGTTTGGCGGCATCCGGTGAGACGACCGTGGGTCGGGTGTATCATCTCGATAGGGGATACGAGCGTCTGGAGGAGAAACTGTCCGCCTGTGGCGCGGAGGTTGAGCGGATCAAGGCGGCGCGATGAGCGACGCTTCATCCTTGAAACTCCGCGCCCGCGATGTGGAGGATCTAGCGGTAATCTCGGCAGCGTTGCAGGACGCTCTGGTGCCACTGGGAGACATCAGCCACGACCCGGCCGAGAAAACCTTCATCATGGTGGTCAATCGCTTCCGTTGGGAGCAAGAGAGTAAACAAAGCGAGCGCGTTCATGCGGGGCTTCGGTTTGATGCGGTGCGGCGGGCGCAGTTCCGCGGTATCGATCGAACGAATCGCGCTCAGTTTCTGTCGTTCCTGACGATCGCTTTCGACGGCAGCGATGAAGCGGAGGGCGTCGTTGTCATGCATTTCGCGAGCGGCGGTGCCATTCGGCTTAATGTGGGCGGCCTATATTGCATTCTCGCCGACCTGGGACAGCCCTGGCCGACGCAATGGACACCCGCGCACGATCCGCTTTAAGCCGCAGGAAATTAAACCGGCGCACAGTGACGACGGTGCCA
>CAJWOT010000472.1 GCA_913044215.1 uncultured Rhodospirillaceae bacterium
TCGGCCAGCAATATGCGGACGAGCGTTTGCGACCCGATGATTCTGACGGTCACCGCGAGATCTCCGTCACGTTGACGCCGTCACGGCCCGCTGCACCGGTTTCATCCGAAACACCGGTCAGAAATTGGACCATCGACTGCAGGCGATGCTGTTCCATATCCCTCCAAAAACTCGTGTACCGACCGCCGTGCGGGCACAGCGCGTTGCGCTTCTGATGCGAGGTGAGGCGGCGTTTCACCCTTTCCTGAAATCGTGCCAGTACGTTCCTGGCGGTCTCAGGGTCCATCGTGTCCAGAAAGCAGAATTGAATCGCTTCGGCGGCGGGCAAGGCGGAGGGTGCGAGGTCTTCCGGCCGGCTCAGGATCAGGGCGCGAATCCTGTCGACCCCCGCCGCCGTGGCGGTCACATGTTCATCCGCGATATGGTTCCCCGTGCGCCGCAGCCCGCCCTCGGCCAATTGCCGCTCGATCACGGCGGCGATGACGCTGGCGGTCGGTTGCCAATGTTCCGGCACCAATGCTTTGGCGATGGCGGCGATCCGGTCGGGCTCGATCGGACCTTCGCTTGCGATTCCCAGAACGGCGAGGTCGGCGATGGAGGCGGTGGTCATATAAACATCCTCTCCAATCCACGGGTTGATGCGAATGATTATCAAATGCAGTGTAGCGCCGCCTGGATTTATCGCAAGTTATAATCATTCGCATTATAAACTTTTTAGCCGTCCCTCCCGCACCGGGTCGCCAGAGCCGGTCACGTGCAAAAAATGTCAGGGCGTGCGCTGACCGGTGATACGCTTTAGCCGTCGAGAAACGCGCCGATGCGGGCCGCGATATGTTCGGCGTCCGGGCCGATGCCGTAGACGACACCCGAACGGCGCGTGTGCAGATAGTTGAGGCCCAGAAAGTACAGGCCAGCTGCGGCGGTTTCGCCGCGCTGCGTGACGGGGTACCCGTAGCCGTCGAAGATGCCGGCGTCGATCCATGAGAAATCGAACCCGAAGCCGGTCGCCCAGATCACGGTTGTGATCCCGGCCTCTTTGAGGTTCAGCACGTCGGGTTGCGGGACCGCTGCCAAATTGTCGAGCGGATCATGCGCAGGGTCGTCTCCCGTGTCGGGTGGGATGGGCAGGCCGTTGCGCGCGATATAGGCGTCGATATTGCGGCAGAGCCGTTCGGATGACCGGTCGGCGAAGGCGATGTTCTCATGCAGGTCGGTCGCTAGCTGCAGTGTTTGGCCATCGATGTCCTGTACGCGTCCGAGCAGTCGGACGCCGTCGCGGTGGAATTTCTGCAGGCTGACCGTGTGGCCGCCGCGCCAGCCGGTATATTGCGGCTGGCCGCCAAAGACTTGGCGCGGATCGTCGAGATCGCTCGCTTTGCGGTCCATCAGGCCGAGCGGTTCATACCAGCCGATGATGTCGCGGCCGCGGTAGCGGCGGGGTATGCGGCTGACCCGCCCGGTGGATAGGAAGATGTCGCGGCCGGCGGTCTGCAAATCTTCCACGACCTGCATGCCCGATTGCGCCGAGCCGACGACAAGGATTTTGCCGTCCGGCAACTGGTCCGTATTGCGGTAGTCCGCGGCGCTCAGGGCGTGAATCTCCGGGTCCAGGGCGGCGGCCGACGCGGGAATATTCGCGGTCTGATGGGTCGAGGTGGCGACGAGGAGGGCCCGTGCGTTCATCGCTCCAGCCGAGGTCTCAAGCCGCCACCCGCCCTCCGACGGGACCGCATGCCGCGCCTCGATACCGGACCGGACCGGCACGCCGAAGTCCGCGGCGTAACGGGTGAGGAGATCGACAAAACCATCCCGTTCCAGGAATCCGTCCGGGTCGCCGCCGTCATAATCGCGGTCCGGCAGGTTCAGGGTCCAGTTGGGGGTGTTCATGCAGAAACTGTCCCAGCGTTGCCGGCGCCAGCTTGCGCCGACCTCGTGCTTCTCCAGAACAGTGTGATCGATGCCGCGCCGGGACAGGCATACGCTGGCGGCGAGGCCGGCTTGACCGGCCCCGACGATGATGACGTCAGGCATGGATTAGATTGTATCCACTAGTTTTCGTCTGGCGTCGTGATCAGCGACCGGTCCATCTCCATGCGGAAATCGATATAGCCGAGCGAGGGCGGTTTGACGCCGGAGATGCTGACCATATTGTGCGTCTGGCCGCGATGATGCGCCTGATGCTGCGCCAAATTGGTGAAATAGATGTGCTTCGGCACTTCGCGTCGGTCGCGCTTGTCGAGACCCAGGGTCCAAAAGACGAAATTCTCGTCCAGACGGTCGGCGTCGACCTCTTTGGTCAGGGCGATCCAGCGCTGATCCTCCTCCGCCTGATGCGCGGACAGCGCGGGCAGGTCGTCATGCAGCGTGTCGTCCAGCCCGCCGAAGGTCGAGTCGATGCCTTCGATCCGCTCGCGATACAGGATATCGACCAGCAGAATGTGATTGAGCGTGCCGAGGATCGAGCCGAAAAAAGCGCCGCGGTCGCGCGCCACCTCTTCGGCCGGCAATTCCGCACAGATGCCGTGCAGGCGCCGATTGGCCCAGGCGTTGTACTGCGCCAGGATATTGGGATGTGCCA
>CAJWOT010000473.1 GCA_913044215.1 uncultured Rhodospirillaceae bacterium
CGCCCCCTATACCGGATCCCAACTGAAGATGTCTTCCGACCGGTCGAGCGGGTAGAAGTGCGACTTCATCGCCGGGATCGCGTGTTCGGCGACCGTTTCCGGCGTCCAGCCTTCGCCGCGATGGACCGAACGCAGCGGGCGCGATTGTCCCATAAGGAAGATCTCGTTGTTGCGCACGCCGAAGATCTGCCCCGTGACGTCCTTCGCGGCGTCGCTCAGCAGGAAGACGCACATCGGCGCGATCTTCTCCGGCGTCATCTCCTTGATCTTGGCGACGCGGGCGCGCAGCGCTTCGGTATCCTGCGGCATCGACCCGATCATGCGGCTCCAGGCGAAGGGCGTGATGCAGTTCGAGCGCACATTGAAGCGCGCCATGTCGAGCGCGATCGACTTCGACAGGCCGGCGATGCCGAGCTTCGCCGCCGCATAGTTCGCCTGTCCGAAATTGCCGACCAGGCCGGAGGTCGAGGTCATGTGCACGAAGGCGCCGGATTCCTGCGCGCGGAAATGGTCGGCCGCCGCCCGGCTGACATTGAAGGACCCTTTCAGATGAACCGCGACGACGGAATCGAAATCGTCTTCCGTCATGCGGTGGAAAATCTTGTCGCGTAGGATGCCCGCATTGTTGACGACGAGATCGATCTTGCCAAACTCGTCGACGGCCTGCTGCACGATCTGGTGCGCGCCGTCCCAGTCCGCGACGTTATCGCCGTTCGTCACGGCTTCGCCGCCGGCGGCGCGAATCTCATTGACGACCTCGAAGGCCGGCCCCGTATCCTCGCCCTCGCCGCTGACCGAGCCGCCCAGATCGTTCACCACGACCTTCGCGCCATGCGCCGCCATCATCATCGCGAACCCACGGCCGATACCGCGTCCCGCACCGGTGACGACGGCGACCTTGCCTTCCAGCATCTTTGCTTCTGACATCTCTGAATTCCTCACAAATCTATTCAATCAGGTGGTGACACGGCCTATACAAAACCCCCTGCCTGTGTCCGGAGTCCGCCGCCATGACCAACGAAGCCATCACATACGAAGTACGGGGCGATATTGCAATCGCCGCCCGGGAAGGCCAACGATCATGACCCGGAAAGCCGCCATCACCGGCGTCGGCAACACCAAGGTCGGCGAAGTTCCGGGCAGCACCTGCATGTCCCTGCATACGGAAGCGGCACTTGCCGCGCTCGACGATGCGGGGCTGAAGCTGGCCGATATCGACGGCGTCATCTGCGCCTACGCGCTGAGCGAAACCTACCCGATGCTGAGCTCCGCCTTCTGCGAATATGTCGGCGCCGAGCCGAACTTCAACGCGGGACTGCATGGCGGCGGCGCGACCGGGGCCATGATGGTCATGCAGGCTGCAGCTTTGGTGGAGTCGGGCACCTGCCGCCACGTGCTGTGCGTCACCGGCGACAACCGGCTGACCGGCATGACCCGCGACAAGGCGGTCGCCGCACTGACAGAGTTCGGACACCCGCAGTTCGAACAGCCCTACGGTATCTCGATCCCGGCCGCCTACGCCATGGTGGCGCAGCGCTACCTGCATGAGACGGGCGCCACCTTGGAACATCTGGCGGCGCTCTCGGTCAGCCACCGGGCGCACGCCGCCATGCATCCGGACGCGCATATGACCAAACCCATCACGATGGAGGATGTGGCGGATGCACGGGTCATCAGCTCGCCCCTGCGGCTGCTCGATTGCTGCCTGATCTCCGACGGCGGCGCGGCGCTGGTGGTCAGCGCGCCCGACGCGGCGGCGGATACGCGCAAGGGCGGCGTCTCGGTGCTGGGGTCCGGCCAGGGCCACACGCATGAGCATATCGTCGCGGCGCCCTCGCTGATCGATTTCGGATGTAAGACCGCGTCGGCCCGCGCCTTCGGCGCCGCCGGCGTGACGACGGACGATATCGACGTGGCGGAGATCTACGACTCCTTCACCATCACCCTGTTGATTGAGCTGGAATCGATCGGTTTTTACCAGAAGGGCGAAGCTGGCGAGGCGGCGCTGAAGGGCGAACTGACCCATGGCGGCCGCCTGCCCTGCAACACCCATGGCGGGCTGCTAAGCTTCGGTCATTCGGGCGCGGCGGGCGGTATGTTCCATGTGGTCGAAGGGGTGCGGCAGCTGCGCGGCGAAGCCGACCAGCGCCAGGTGCCAGACGCCGAGCTCGCCTTCGTGCATGGCGATGGCGGCATATTGTCCGCCCACTGTTCCCTGATCCTGGGGAGGGATTGAGATGAAACCGGTTCCGACACCGAATGCAGACACCAAGCCTTTCTGGGATGCTTGCAACGAGGACCGCTTGATTGTCCAGACTTGCAATTCTTGCGGCCACAAACAGTTCTATCCGCGCGCGCTCTGCGTGAAATGCGAGGGCCGCGACCTGGATTGGCAGGACGCCGCCCCGACCGGCACCGTCCACACCTTCACCATCGCGCACCGCGCGCCGACTCCGGCCTTCAAGGAAGACGCGCCCTACGTGCTGGCGCTGATCGATCTGGATGACGGCTTCCGGATGATGATGAACATCGTCAACACGCCGCATGACGCGATTGCGATCGGCATGCCGGTCCG
>CAJWOT010000474.1 GCA_913044215.1 uncultured Rhodospirillaceae bacterium
TGATCAAGAAGGGGCAGACGGTTCGCCATAGGGAAAAAATTGCGCTGCTGGGCAGTAGCGGCCGCAGCACGGGGCCGCATTTGCATTACGAAATTCTATACGGCAACGTCGCCATGGATCCGATGAATTTCATCCAGGCAGGGAAGCATGTTTTCAAAGAATAAGCGGGAAATGGCCGCCAATGATGCGGAAAAGCCGGCACCGCCGTCGATCCTCAGTAAGAATATTCGCATCACGGGCAATATCGAAACGGATGGCGACATCCAACTCGAAGGTGTTATCGATGGTGACGTGATAACGCATCTGCTGACGATCGGTACCGATGCGGTCGTCAACGGGTCGATTTCCGGCGATAAGATACGGGTCGACGGTACCATCAACGGGCAAATTACGGGCCGCAAAGTCGAGCTTGGCAAGTCGGCCAAGGTCAATGGCGACATCATCCATGAAACCCTGTCGATAGAAGCTGGCGCCTTCGTTCACGGCATGTGCCGTAATGTGGAGCAAGACCGGCAGCGGCCGGACTTGTTCTCCAATCGGCCAAGCCTTGTCGTGACAACCGACGAGGAATAGAGCGCCGTCAATCTCTGAACGGCCGACTATCCCTCCAAACGGGCCTTAAAGGCCTGCAGCGCGTCGATCTGGTCGCCGATCGAAATGATATCCGTGCTCGACGTATAGAGCGTGACATCGGTTGCGCCGATCGCGCGCCAAGCTTCCGCGGCCCGGCACCAGGAGTCCGGATCGCGACGGGTCGTTCTGATCCAGCATTCGATGCCGAATTTCGCGGGGTCGCGGCTCTCCGCATTGAGGTAACCGCGCAGCGCGTCGAGACGCGCGACAGCCGCATCGTCCGGTTTTCCGAGCGGAATCCAGCCTGAACCGAACTTCGCCGCACGCCGCAACATGGCGTCCGCCGAACCGCCGAACCAAAGCGGTATCGGCCGCTGAACCGGGCGCGGATTGAGACCGACACCGTCAAATGTGTGAAATTTGCCTTTGAAGGTAACGACATCTTCCGTCCACAGATGGTTCATCGCTTCGAGCTGTTCGGTCTGGCGCGCGCCGCGGGACTTCCAGTCCTCGTTCAAAGCCTCGTATTCGACCGTGTTCCAGCCGACACCGACGCCCAGATCGAACCGGCCGCCGGATAACACATCGACTTCGGCAGCCTGTTTTGCGACCAGCGCTGTCTGGCGTTGCGGCAGGATCAGGACGGCGCTGCGCAAGCGTACCCGTGTCGTGATTGCCGCCAAGTAACCCAAGGTGACGAAGGTTTCGTGGAACCCGTCGGAAATATCATAGGGGCCGTCAAAGTCCGGCCTCGCCTGCCGGTCGACCCCAAGCACATGGTCGGGCACATCGATGTAATCGTAACCGATTTCTTCCACCGCTTGCGTCCAGTCCCGTATGGCGGCGGGATCCTGTGCGAAGGCGCGTGTCGGTAGGAAAGCTCCCAGAGGCATGGCGAACTCCGTTCTTCTCTAATGTGCCGGCAAGGCTGCCAGGAAGGTGTCGATCTTGTCCTGCGCCGCCGGCTCGCTCAAGGTCGGCACGTGTCCGGCGCTGGGGATCGTTAACTGCTGTAACGACGGTCGTGCGCGCGCCATCGCATCGAACGTTTCGGCTGTCAGGACGTCGGACAGCGCGCCGCGAATAGCGAGTGTGGGGACCTTGTCGAGGGACTGGAATAGAGGCCACAGGTCGGGGATCGCCGGGCCGTCGCGGACGGAGGCCGCCAGTCGGATATCCCAGTCGAAATGCAATGTCCCGTCATCACCTTCGCGCCAGGTGGCCTGCGCGGCATCCCGCCAGTCGGCATCGGTTTCGAGGGTCAAGTTGGGAAATATGCGCTTCATGTCCTGGACGGCGCTGTTCCAATCGGGATGCGGCCGGTCCGCGCTGATGTAGTCCATGATCTTCTCCAAACCCGACATCCCCACACCCGGGCCGATATCGTTGAGCACGACACCGGCGAGAGCCGTTGGTATCGCCGCTCCCATGCCCATCGCGAGAAGACCGCCTAGAGATGTACCGATTACGACGGCTCGGCCAATTCCGGTGATGGTCAACAGATGGCGAATATCGTTCAGATAGATCGCCGGTTGATAGGATTTTGCACTGGGGTCGTAGTCCGACCGTCCGCGCCCGCGATAGTCCGGACAGATGACGCGGCGCGTTCCCGAATGCCGCTGGGCCACTTTGTGAAAATCACGAGAATTGCGGGTTAATCCAGGCAGGCAGAGAAGCGGAAGAGCCGTGCTGTCCCGGTCACCGTAGTCCCGATAGTAGAGCGAAAGGCCGTCCTGGGCTCTGAAGCGATGTTCGCGGTAATCGGCCATCGCTCTGTCCCATCAACCGCAAACCAATCCGGGAAGCGGCTCAAGCGAAGTGATTTCCGCCTTCGGTTCACCCGGCAGCCGTTCTTTCGGCTGACCGAACCTGTTGACCCAGGCGACCTGGAAGCCGAAATACGCCGCACCGGCCGCATCCCAGGCGTTTGACGACATGAAACAGATTGCCTCTGGCGCAACGCCTAACCGATCGACGGCAAGCTGGTAGGTCTTCGGCGA
>CAJWOT010000475.1 GCA_913044215.1 uncultured Rhodospirillaceae bacterium
GGCGAAGATGCCGGGTTGCGGCCTCGTCATGCTGCCTTCCTCCCTCGATGAAGCGTGTTGGATAACCTCTATCACCGCCGTTTGAATTGTGCAAAATCACTCCGCAAGCGAAGCGGCAAAAACGACGCGGGAGGGGTAACCGATGACATCACGAGACGAATTGCGCCGGAAGGGCGCGGCGATGCGAGAGAAGCTGGGCTTCCCCCCAAACAGAGACGATGTCGATATCGCCCCCGGCCTGCACCGGCTGGCCGAGGAGATGGTCTGGGGCTCGATCTGGGCCCGGCCCGGCCTGGCGCTGGAGGACCGCATGCTGGCGGCGCTCTCCGCCATGACCTCGCAACAGCGCATGCCGCAGCTGCGGCGCTATATCGGGGCGGCGCTGCATATCGGCATCCCGCCGCGCACCATCCAGGAGGTGTTCATCCATTGCGGCCTCTATTGCGGGTTTCCGACGATCCTGAATTCCGTCGCCTTGGCCAATGAGGTGTTCGCGGAGAAGGGGGTCGAGGTCCCCGACACCGAGATGCCGGATCTGGACGCCGACGCGCTGATGGCGCTTGGGCAGGAAACCAAAATCAAGCTGCATGGCGACCGGGCGGAATCCGGTTACGCCGCGCCGGGCCATCCGATGACGGGCGCCCTGTATCCGGCGGCCATCGCCTACGGTTACGGCGATATCTGGGACCGGCCCGATCTGGACCACCGGCAGCGCTGCATCTGCGCCGTCGCGTCCTTCACCGCGATCGACCATTTGGGACAGGTCGCCAAGTTCGGGCAAGCGGGGCTGAATGCCGGCCTGTCGCGCGAACAGGTGAAAGAAGCCATCATGCAAACCGCGCCCTATACCGGGTTCCCCCGCGCCCTGAACGCGCTGGTCGCCCTCGGCGAGGCCTGGGACTGAACAGAAGGAACGATCATGTTTTACGACGACCCCAAAAAACACAATCTGCGGCACAACCCGTTCAAGGCCCTGGTCGCGCCGCGCCCGATCGCCTGGGTCAGCAGCATGGATCTCGACGGGGTCCCGAACCTGGCCCCGTTCAGCTTCTTCAATGCTGTCGCCGACCAACCGCCGACCATCGTCTTCGCGCCGAACGGCCCGCGCCCCGGCGGCGGCGCCAAGGACACATTGCGGAATATCGAGCAGACCAACGAGTTCGTCGTCAATCTGTGCAGTTGGGAGCTGCGCGATGCGATGAACGAAAGCTCCGCCCATGTCGATCCGAAGGTCGACGAGTTCGAGATGACGGGACTGACCGCGGCGCCCTCCGTCCACGTCAAGACGCCCCGGGTCAAGGAAGCGCCGGCCAGCCTGGAGTGCCGCTTCATCACCCGCATGCGCCTGCCCAGCACCAACCCGAAGATCGAGAACAACATGGTCATCGGCGAGGTTATCGGCATCCATATCGATGACGCGATCATCGATGACGGGATGATCGACATGGCGGCCTATCACCCGTTGGCGCGGCTTGGATACATGGACTACACGGCGGTCGAGAGCACCTTCGAGATGCTGCGCCCGGACGGCGACAAGAAAACCTGAGCCGCCCCTGGCGCTATCCGCCCTGTTCCTCGGCGCGGGCTTCCAGGACCGCCTGATTGTAGGTGGTCACGACGTCGAGCTGATGCACGAAGCCGGCGACTTTCATGCCTTCCCTGTCGTGCACCACGGCGATGTGTTCCTCGTCGACCTCGTCCATGACCGAGATCGCTTCGTCCAACGTGTCGTTCGACGTCAGTACGGGCGGGTGGTGCCGGGCGACATCCTCCGCGTTGATCACGGCGTCCAGTTCGGTGTCGAAGGCCGAGTCATATAAATCGTGCAGCGTAATCGTGCCGTGCAGGCGCCCATCGTCATCGACCACGAAAATTTCGCCATAGTGCGAGTTCTGCAACGCGGTGCGCACCTCGATCATCAGGGCGGACGGAGAGACCGCGTCATATTCCGGCTTCATGACCGAAGCGACTCGGATCGCGCGCAGCAGGTTCTGCGACCGGCCGCCTTTGAGGTCTAGACCGCGTCCTGCCAGCTGCCATGTGAAGAAGGAATGCCCGTCCACTTGCTGGGTCACCAGCGTGGCCACGACGGTGGCGATCATCACGGCGATGGTGATCTCGTAATTGCCGGTCAGCTCGAACACCATCAGGATGGTCGATATGGGCGCGCTCAGCACGGCGCCCGCCACGGCCCCCATGCCGACTATCGTGTAGGCGTCATAGCCCAAGGACAGGTTGGGGAACACATGCGTGGCGACGATCCCGAACGCCGCGCCCAGCATCGCGCCCAGGAACAGCGACGGGGAGAAGACCCCGCAGCCGAAATTGAAGCCGAGACTGATCACCGTCGCCGCCGTCTTGGCGACCAACAGGGCGATCAGAAAGGTCAGTTCGAAGCGTTCATGCAGCGCATCGTTGGTCGCTTCGTACCCGACACCCAGCACATGGGGAAACACAAGCGCGATCAACCCGACCAGCAGACCGCCGCAGGCCGGCTGCGCCCAGGCCGGGATCGGCGTGCGCTGCACCGTATGCTGCGTGAAGGCGACGGCACGCATGAAGACGAT
>CAJWOT010000476.1 GCA_913044215.1 uncultured Rhodospirillaceae bacterium
GGCGCCAACGAATGGCATGTCGATGGCCTGCCGGAGTCGATTGCGAAGCTGATGATCTTTCCGCATGCGGTCGGGACTGAGAAGGGCACGACGGAGTTCCAGTTCGCCGACGGGCAGACCTTGGCGATCGAGAGCGCCGGCCCGACCTGGGCTCTGTTCAAATCGTCGGAACTGATGCACCGCGGCGTCCGGCCGAGTGAAGGGACGATGCGATATGTGGCGGAACTGACGATCATCCCGTCGCCGCGTTTCTACCTAAGCCCCGTCTTCGCCGGGAGCAACGCCCGACATCCGCTCGATCCGTGGTTCCGGAGCGCGACTTACCGCTACTGATTCAGCAGGTGTTAGCGGTAGGCGCCGCTGTAAAACCGTATACGGTTCACGGTGTCCTGAATGCCGGCCTCGAACAGTTCCATGATTTCTTCAACGGTCTGTTCTTCCGACAGGTCGCTTTCCGGCAAGATGACGACCTGGTCGCCGCAATCGACGCTGAAGCGTTGCCGAAAAGCCCACAGGAAGTAGGAAATGTCGGTTTCCCGGTCGCACAATTTCAATCCTGCCTTGGCGCACTCTCCTGGTGTGACCGGAAACTCGCCGTAACTCTTGCCCGATCCGGCCGGTTCCAGTTTAAGCACGGCGATGTCGCCGATCGGCTCCTCGATGACCTTGATCAACGCCTCCGCGTCCCGGCCGTCGACGATCTCGGCCAGGAAGCGGGCATCCGCGGTATGGAAATCGAAGACGAAATCGTCGGGCAGCAGATCGGAGGAGATCATCGCCGGGTTGAGCTGAAAGGTGTGCGAGCAGAATCCTTCATCGGTGCGGAAGAAGACGGCCACCGGATCATGCCCCACGGTCGTTGGGTTCGATTGGATGAACGAATCGAAGAACTGCTTGCTCATATTCTCCACCGAATAGGCGAGCAGGTCTCCGCTGTCGATTTCGATATGGTTCGACCCGGCCTCTCGGAAGAGCGCCAGATTCTCGACCATCGCATCTTCTTCGGCGCGGATCGCGGTGGTGACGACGCAGCCGATACCGTCCTCGATGTGCTGCTTGGCGCCCGACAGATAGCTTTCGCTGTAGATGTTACCGGCCCCGACGAAGACCAGGTCAGCATCGAGCTGGCGCGCGGCGATGGCGGAGCAGTATTGCGCCCCAGCGACGCACCAACGATCCGGATCCGGCGTGGACTCGTTTTTTGGATGCTCCAGTAAGGTATCGGGAATGCAGGTGACGCGGACATCGGCAAAACGCGCGACCGTCTTGAAGACAGCGTGGTTCAGCAGCAATTCCTGATCCGCCTCCGCGGTGAAGACGTCCAGAATGACGCCGCCTTCCGATGCCATGGCCGGGATGTTGCCCGGCGCGAGCAGGCTGGAAAGGTCGAAGGCCAGGCATTTCTCAATGAATGCCTCGCCCCAGATAACGAGGCTGATCAGGGTTGGCCGGCTGTCGCCGCCGACCAGCGACGGTGTCAGATTGCGCGCCAAGGCCTTTTGCGTGTCGTAGAAATCGAGTAGCTCGAGATAGAACTCGCCCTCGCTCGATTGACCGGTCATGCCCAGCGTCTTCAGCAGGTCGCGCGCCAAATCGTGCCGCTGATGGTGGATCAGGGCGCGCGCGATCGAAATCCTGGCTTCCGGCGCCAGAAGCGCGTGGGCCAGCAAATCGTCCGGGTTCTCGATGATCGCCCGGCCAGCGTAATTCTTCGCATCTTCCAGTCGAGACAGCCGCGCGCAGGCAAGTGCTAGACCGGAGAACAGACCGACTTCGCCGGCCTGCTCTACGAAGTCGATGCCATGCGCGATGACCGGAATAAGCTGTTCCAGCAGGGCGGAGGCTTCCGGGTTCTGTCCGGCCGCGACGAATTGCTCGATACCTTGTACGACGGTCGCGATGTTCTCCTGGACGTCTTCATCCGAAAAGTCGGGTCCGCTCATGGGGAGGCCTCTGTGCTGTCGGTAAAGCCAGCTAAATTCGCACGCGCGAATACGGCGGTCCAGAACGCATGTGCCGACAGCTCGGTTTCGGCCTTCGCGGCGGCACGCTGTGTCATCGCGAGGCGTTCTTGTTCATTCTCCAGATAGAAAGTCGCTTTCTCGACCAGCTCTTCCATCGTCCCGAACGTGTCGTACTCGACCCCCGCGGTGAACCAGCGCTGCGTCTGCAGATTGTTCGGCTCCAGCAACAAGGCGCCGCACAGCATCGATTCCAGAACCCGACCCTTGAATTGGTGCGAGGGCACCTCCGGGGCGAACACCTTGGAGAAGTTCAGTGTCACCTTCGAGCGCCGCAGCATCGCGGCGTAATCCTCAATGGAAAGCCGTTGTTCGCGCTGACCGCCGCTCTTGGTGACTACGATGCCGGTCTGCGCCAGACCGGCGAGCGCGCCTTCACGGTCGGCATACCGCGCCGTGCTGCCGATAAAGGATAGGCCGATGTAGCGCGGTGTATCGTCGCGATAGAACACGCGCGGGTCTTGCGGCGTCCAGAGCGGCAGATAGGCGTCGGGCCGTGTCGAGACTTGCGGGTAGACGG
>CAJWOT010000477.1 GCA_913044215.1 uncultured Rhodospirillaceae bacterium
GTATGAACTGGTCTTAGAAGTCCATGCCACCCATGTCCGGGGCACCGCCCGGCATGGCCGGCGGGTTCTTCTCCGGCTTGTCGGCGACCATGGCTTCCGTGGTGATCAGAAGACCGGCAACGGAGGCCGCGTCCTGAAGCGCCGCGCGCACGACCTTGGCGGGATCGATGATGCCGCTCTTGACCATGTCGCAATACTTCTCGGACTGGGCGTCGAAGCCCCAGTTCGCATCCTTGTTCTCCAGGAGCTTACCGGCGATCACCGCACCGTCTTCGCCGGCGTTCTCGGCGATCTGACGGGACGGCGCCTGCAGCGCCTTGCGGATGATGTTGACGCCAACGCGCTGGTCGTCATTGCCCGGCTTGACCTTGTCGAGCGCCTTGATCGAACGCAGCAGGGCAACGCCGCCACCCGGGACGACGCCTTCCTCCACCGCGGCGCGGGTCGCGTTCATCGCGTCCTCGACACGGTCCTTGCGCTCTTTCACCTCGACCTCGGTCGCACCGCCGACATGAATGACGGCGACACCGCCGGACAGCTTGGCCAGCCGTTCCTGCAGCTTCTCGCGGTCGTAGTCGGAGGAGGTTTCCTCGATCTGCGCCTTGATCTGCTCACAGCGCGCCTGGATGTCCTTCTTCTTGCCGATGCCATCGACGACCGTGGTGTTGTCCTTGTCGATGTCGACCCGCTTGGCGCTGCCCAGCATGTCGAGGGTCACATTCTCGAGCTTGATGCCGAGATCCTCGGAAACGACCTGACCGCCGGTCAGGACGGCGATGTCGGCCAGCATGGCCTTACGGCGATCGCCGAAGCCCGGGGCCTTGACGGCCGCGACCTTCAGGCCGCCACGCAGGCGGTTGACGACGAGCGTGGCCAGAGCCTCGCCCTCGACATCCTCAGCGATGATCAGCAGCGGCTTGCCGGACTGAACGACCGCCTCGAGCAGCGGCAGCATGGCCTGCAGGCCGGAAAGCTTGGTCTCGTGGATCAGAATGTACGGATCCTCGAGCTCGACCTTCATCTTCTCGGCGTTGGTCACGAAATAGGGCGACAGGTAGCCGCGGTCGAACTGCATGCCTTCGACGACCTGCAGATCGGTGTCGAGCGACTTGGCTTCCTCGACGGTGATGACACCGGCATTGCCGACCGTATCCATGGCCTTCGCAAGCATATCGCCGACTTCGGTGTCGCCGTTCGCCGAGATCGAGCCGACCTGAGCGATTTCGCTGTTCGTGGTGATCTTCTTCGAACGCTTGGACAGGTCCGCAACCACCGCCTCGACGGCCGCGTCGATGCCACGGCGCAGGTCCATCGGGTTCATCCCGGCGGCAACGGCGCGGGAGCCTTCGCGGACGATCGCTTGCGCCAAGATCGTTGCGGTCGTGGTGCCGTCACCGGCGATGTCGTTGGTCTTCGAGGCCACTTCACGCACCATCTGGGCGCCCATGTTCTCGAACTTGTCGCTGAGTTCGATCTCCTTGGCGACCGTCACACCGTCCTTGGTGATACGCGGTGCTCCAAAGGCCTTGTCGATCACAACATTGCGGCCTTTCGGGCCGAGCGTCACCTTGACCGCATCGGCCAAGATGTCGACGCCGTTCAACATCCGGTCACGGGCGTCCGTTGAAAATTTGACTTCTTTCGCAGCCATTTATTCGTTCCTCTTTCCCAAATCTCTGAGCTATGCAGCTTTCTTCTTCGACGCTTTCGGCGCGTCCAAAACACCCATGACGTCCGATTCCTTCATGATCAGAAGGTCTTCGCCATCGATCTTGATTTCGGTGCCCGACCACTTGCCGAACAGGACGGTGTCGCCGACCTGAACATCCATCGGCGTGATCTCACCATTCTCGTTCCGGGCGCCCGATCCCACGGCGACGATTTCGCCCTGGCTCGGCTTTTCCTTAGCGGTATCGGGAATGATGATCCCCCCGGCGGATTTTTCCTCTTCGTCGATCCGACGCACCACGACTCGATCGTGCAACGGCCTGAATTTCATTGCTGTTCCTCCAACGAACTCAAATTCGAAATTTTCGTTTGTTAGCACTCAGGTCCAGTGAGTGCCAGCGGGGCATTTAAGCCACAAACCCAGAGAGTTCAAGAGGTTTCGGCGAAAAACTTTCCGATTCGCGCAGAAAACCTTTAACCGGTTAGGGCTTTGACCGGGTGCGGCGTCCATTATGGGGGATGCTGAACAACGCCGCGCGGTCCAACAGGCGTTTCGCGGTGAGATAGATCGGGACCTCGATCAGAGATCCGTCGAGCTCTGCCCGGGCCTTGCCCGCTGCTCTTGCCGCTTCGAATGCGGCGACAATTCGGCCCGCCTCCGCCACTTCGGTGTCACTCGGCGTCAGAAGCCGATTTATGACGGGTGGATGCGCATGATGCACGGCAAGCTTCCCCGTATAACCGAGCCGGCGCGCATGCTGCATTTCCGCCGTCACGCCTTCCAGATCCGTCCAGGTATAGGGGCAATCCAATGAGACGCTTCCGGCGGCGACGCACTCCACATGGAACCGTTCCCGCACATAGGCCA
>CAJWOT010000478.1 GCA_913044215.1 uncultured Rhodospirillaceae bacterium
CTTCCCAATTGACGTAGGACAAATTGCAGCAAAAACAGGCTTGCGGCGGGCCCTGGCGATTTCGCCTTAAATCGCGATGGCGTAGGCCGGCTGCCGCGGGTCGGCGCCGGACCGGAAAAAACCGGTCGACGGCTCGTACAGCACCGCTTCGACCGACGCCAGCCGGCGCGAATATGCCGGGAATTCCTCAAGCTTGTGGCCCAGTCCAATCAACGCGTCATGGGTGCGCGCGGGGAAGCGGCCCTCTATGCCCAGCTGGCCCGGATAGTGATTGTAGGGCGCGAAGGAATTGGGAAAGCTCATGCTGATGACGCGCGGCGCGTCGATCGCTTCCTGGATGTCCATGCCGAAATGGAAGGCGTTGAGCACCACCTGCAGCATCGCTTGTACCTGGCTGTCGCCGCCCGGCGCGCCGAACGGCATGACCGATCCGTCGTCGCGCAGCAGGATCGCCGGGTTCGGCGTCAGCCGCGGCCGCTTGCCCGGGGCGACGCCGGACGGGTGGTTGGGGTCGGGGCGCGATTGCGTGCCGCGGCCGGACGGGACGATCCCGAGCCCCGGCACGACCGGCGCGCGCCAGGAGGCGTCGGAGGGCGTCGCGGAGAACGCATTGCCCCACCGGTCGACGACGCAAAGATAGGAGGTGTCGGGGTCGCGCTCCGACGGCACCGTCGCGGGCGTCGGCGGTTCGCTGTTGTGATAGAGGTTGGGCGGCATGTCGGGCATCGCGGCATTTCGGTCGATCGACCCGACCCGCTTTTCGATATGCGCCGCCGACAGCAGCCTCTCGAGGCCGACATCGACGAACAGCGGATCGCCATAGTGATATTCGCGGTCGGCGAAAGCGCCCTTCAGAATTTCCGTGATGAGATGAATGTAGGCCGGCTCGTTATGCTTCAGATCACCGAGCCCGGCGCGTTCGACCATCAGCAGGGCCTGCGCCAGCAACGGCCCCTGACACCAGGGGCCGCAGGTGATCACCTGAAAGTCGCGCCAGCGGGTGACGACGGGCTCTTCGTAGCGGGCGTGATAATTGGCCAGGTCTTCGAAGGTGAGATACCCGCCCTCTTCCTTCTGATGTTCCGCGATCCGCGCGGCGATATCGCCAGTGTAGAACGCGTCCCGCGCCGCAGCGAGCCCGGCATCGCGGCCTTTCGAGGCCGCCGCGCGTTCCGCATCGACCATGTATTGCATCGTCGCCGCGAGATCGGTCTGCACGAAGCGCTCGTTGAGCCGGACCGCGCGGCCCTCGGGCTGGAACAGCTTCGCGTTCGACGGCCAGCGCCGGTAATCCTCTTCATGCTTCGCGAATTCGTTCGCCAGGAATTCGCCGACGCCGAACCCCTCCTTCGCGAACCGGATCGCCGCGGCGGCCACATCGCCGAAGGACATGGTACCGAAATCGCGCAACGCGGTGATCCAGGCGTCCGGCGCCGCGGGCACCACCGTGCGCAAGACGCCATAGGGCTGCGTGCCGTTGTATTCGCGCATGAACAGGTCCTGGGGAAAGGCCTTAGGCCAGTAGCCCAGCCCCGCGATGGTGACGACCTTGCCCGCGCCGGTGCGGATCATGATCGGCGCGACGCCGGCGAAATTTACCTCGTCGGGATGCAGAACCGCGAGCGCGATACCGGCGCAACAGCCCGCATCGATCGCATTCCCGCCGGCTTCGAGGATCGAGAATGCGGCGGCGCTTGCGAGGTAGTGCCCGGCGGAAACCGCATGTTTGCTGCCGTACAATGTGGGACGCATCCGAATGCTCCTTGCGGTCTGTGCCATTAATTATCGGCAAAACGCGAATTGCGTCTCCAATCGAGTAGAGCGGCTGGCGCGCGCCGTTTCAAACGGCAGGCGCGACCACCGCCTACCCCACCGTGTAGCCGCCGTCGATCACCAGTTCCGCGCCGGTCATCCAGCCGGATTCATCGCTCGCCAGGAACAGGCAGCCATTAGCAATGTCGATGGGCTGACCGAACCGGCCCATCGGGGTCTTGGCGAGACGGGGCACGGAGAGCACCGGGTCTTCATTGACGTCGTGGTTCATGCCCGTGGTCACCATGCCCGGATGGACGGAATTCACCCGGATGTTCTCCGTCGCGTATTGCAGGGCCGCCGATTTGGTGGCGAGACGAACCGAACCCTTGGAGGCGTGATAGGCCGCGCTATGCACCGATCCGACCAGCCCGTAAATGGACGAGATGTTAATGATCGAGCCGCCGCCGGCCTTCCGCATCGCCGGGATCGCCGCTTTCATGCCCAGGAAGATGCCGGTGGAATTCACATCCATCACCCGGTTCCAATCCTCGAGACTTTGCTCATCGATCTTGAGGCTGCCGTCGGGACCGCGGCCCGGCACGCCGGCGGCATTAACCAGGATGTCGAGGCGGCCAAACATCTCCACGGCCTGTCCGACCGTGGCGTGCCACGCCGCCTCCGAGCGCGTGTCGAGCGAAGCGTAGATGGCTGCCTCGCTGATCTCCGCCGCGACGCCCTGGCCCGCCGCGTCGTTGATGTCGGTGATGGCGACC
>CAJWOT010000479.1 GCA_913044215.1 uncultured Rhodospirillaceae bacterium
ATCGCCGAGCGACAGCGGGATGGTCCAGGCGACCTCCTTGCGGCCCGCGATGTCCCGGTAGCTGCGCCAACTGATATTGTTGGTCGCATTGCCAATGCGGAAGACGGAATAGAGCAGCAGCTGGATCGAGCCGCTGCGGGCACCGACGATCAGATCGGTACCGGAAATCGTGTTGGCAAAACTCGCCTTGGCGTCATGGCGCAGCCGTTCGACGCCGAGCACCAGCATGACGCTGACGCCAATCGCGAAAACCGTAAGGCCCACCGTCACGCGGCGGTTCAAAAGACTCTTAAGAGCGAGGCCGAAGACTGCCATCACGCGGCCCTGTTGATGTCGCCCAGCAACACCGTGCGATGGAAACGGCCTGCGAGGTCGCGGTCGTGGCTGACAAAGATGAGTGTGGCGCCGGCCGCATCGACCTCTCGAAACAACAGGTCGAGGAAGGCATGCCGTGCATCCGTGTCGAGGGCGGATGTGGGTTCGTCGGCGATGACCAAAGGAGGGGCGCCGATGAGCGCGCGGGCGACCGCGACCCGTTGTTGCTGTCCGGTGCTGAGCTCGGTCACCGGGCGGCCGATCAGGGCTTCGACGTCGAGTTCGAGTTGAGCGAGCAGCCGGGTCGCTTCCTTCTCGAGGCTCGAAGAGGTCCGCATAGCGGCGCTGTTCCGCGATGCGGAAAACCGGCAAGGCAGCGTGACGTTTTCGACGATGGTGAGGTAGGGAACCAGGTTGAACATTTGGAAGACGAAGCCGATACGGTCGGCGCGGAATGTGTCCCGCTGCGCGGCGCTCAATTGATTAAGCGTCGTGCCAAGCACATCAACTGCGCCGGATTGGGGAATCGCGACCCCACCCAGCAGGCTCAGAAGTGTCGTCTTGCCACTGCCGCTTGGCCCCTGGATCAGCAGCCGCTCACCTGCTCCAATCGCGAGGTGCGGGATATCGAGGACAGCCTCAGCACCCGGTTTCCAGCGGAAGGAGACATCGGTCAGTTTGATCGCGGTGTCGGTCATCAAGCCCGGTAAAAGCGAAAAATCAGATGATAAGAGCTTTACCGCGTTTGAGGCAGGAACCCTAGAATTTCAGGCGCGCCGCCTTTCGCGTCAGTTTTTGCTTACTTTGGCCGCTGGCGGTGAGGAGACGTGCCGATAGCGCTTCGGCCCGCGGGAAGGTCTCGAAATAGCGCAATTCAGCATGCGTTACCGGGTTCTTACAGGTGAAATGATAATGCGCGTGGAATTCGGCGTGGGTCTCACCATGATGCTTTTCATGGTCATGCTTTTTGCCATGGTGCTTTTCGTCGTGATGTTTTTCATGGCTATGTTTTTTGCCATGGTGTTTTTCGTCATGGTGTTTCTCATCGTGATGCTTGTCACCATGCTTTTCGTGCGCGTCCGCGAGGAGGCCGGACTCAACTTCGGCCTCTTTGAGGGTGCATCCGGCGGCGGCGGGGAAGACGAACAACGCGGCGCCGTCGCGCAATGCCTTAGCGGCATCTTGCACGGCCTTTTTTTGCGCCTTGGTCCGGGGTGCATGCTCAAAACCGACGATGTCGGCGCCTGGCGTCTCCAGCTCGATTTCTACATCATTGCCTTCAACAGCGACATTCAGCTGGCCGACGCCATGCTGATGAGGATCGGCGCCGCTGGCAGGAAATGCGACTGAAAATGCGGCAGCTAATCCAAAAATGGCCGCCACAGGACGAGAGGCGCGCGAAATCGGCAAGAGCTGATTTTTCATGGGGCGAATCCTTAGTCCGCTTTCAGCAACATGAGGTACCCGAAAACATAGAACGTTATAACATAGCAATACAATGACAACGATCGTTCTGGATCCATCGCCCGTCGACGACGGCGTTCCCGCTACTGTTTGTAGGGTTCGACCTTGACGCCTTCCAGCGAGTATCCGGCTTCGACGTTGGCGCTGCCATCGACGTAGGACAGCGATTTGTTCGACGTTTGCACCTTCAGCCGGCCGGTGATCCAGACCGGATCGTAGAGGTTATTGGCCGTGTAGGATTGATTTAGGGTCACGAACACAATCTGGTTCGCCGGCGGGGCGGGAACGTGGATGCAGGCGCCGACATAGGGAACGAGAAGAAACTCGCTGACCGCGGTGCCGTCGAATTCCAGTGGCAAGGCGTATCCTGGCATCCGGATCAGTTGGCCGTCGAGTGCGCCGACAACGGCATTGTTGCGTCGACGGACCTCACGCTGGACGTCCTGGAACTTGGCGACCAAACCGTCGACATCGAGCCCCATCTTTTCCAGCTTGTAGGTGATCTCGAGACCTTCTTCATAACGATAATCGACCTTGGTGATGGCCCCCTGCGCATAAAGCTCACGGATCGTGGACAGGAACTCGATCTCTGCCTGTTGCTCCCATTCAAGATGCCGCAGAGGGTTCTCTAGCGGCTTGGCGGCGGGGACCAGGCTCTGCCAATCTATCTGTTTGGGCACTTCCGCCTGCGCCGTCTGCACCGAAAGCATGACGGCGAAGAAGACGAGAAAACGGGTGGTGATCGCG
>CAJWOT010000480.1 GCA_913044215.1 uncultured Rhodospirillaceae bacterium
CGGTGACCGTCAGAATCATCGGGTCGCAAACGCTCGTCCGCATATTGCTGGCCGAGGCGATCGCCAGGAAGACGAAGCGCGCGCCAAAACCGCCCCCGCGTCCTGTCCCCCAAAACGACAACTGACGACGCGAAATCGACCAAAGGATTGTCTCGCATGTGCATTGCGTGTGACGAAAAAAAGTTGGAAACGGTATTGGCGACGGGGCGGAGACGGCGCCTCTGGGAAATCAACAGCGGTTGGCATTGCTCGATCCTGGGCACCTGCTTGACCCTTTCCGATCTGCGGGCCCTCGGCCGGAAACTGTCCTTACAGGTCCGTGCCAACCATCCGAAGGATTATCAATATCATGGGTTCTTCGTGCAGGAGGCCTGCAAGCACGAACGGCCCGCCAAGTTGCTGAACAAACTACTGGATAAGCGTCACGCCGCCGCGATCCGAAAGGCAAAAGACACCAAGTCCGTAGAAGAGTTGGAAGAACTTTGGCAGGACGCCGTGGAGGCCGGAAATATTCCCGGCATCTATTGGGCGATACTCAGCCATCCCCTAGAAGCCCGCGCCTTATGCGACCGCATGTTCGCCGAAGTCCACATGCTGTCGCATTTGGTCGGCGCCTCGAACCGCGCGGATATCCGCCGCCTCAGCGCCCTTGAGGAACAGGTGGCCGCACTGGAAGAGAAACTGGCGAAACAGCATCGGCGACATCATCAGCGCCTCGACGAAAAGAACCAGGAGATCGACTGTCTCCGCGCCAAATTGCAGGCGCAGTCACACCTTATCGAAAAAAACGACGGTGACACGGAGCCCCGTCAAGCGCCATCTCCCGTCCCGCGGGATCTCACAGATGAATTGAGTGAGCTAGAAGCGACAGTCACGCGGTATCGCACCGTCATTCAGAAACAAAACGAAGAAATCGAAAGACTGTCCGAGCAAGGCGATGCAATGCGCCACGAAAACAAGTCGCTCGAATGTGCCTTGCTTCGCGAAAACGCCGCGTCCGAAACCTCAAGCTCGTTCGATCTCGACGGACGATGCCTGCTTTATGTCGGCGGCCGGCAGCAGACGGTTCATCACCTCCGCGCCCTGGTGGAAGAATGGAATGGCCAGCTCTTGCATCATGACGGCGGCATCGAGCGGTCGCTGGCCGGATTGGCACGCGAAGTGTCGAAGGCCGACGCCGTCGTGTTCCCGACCGATTGCGTCAGTCACAGCGCCGCCCTGAAGGTCAAGCGGTTGTGTTGCCAAACAATGAAGCCGTTCGTTCCGCTCCGCAGTTCCGGAATCGCGTCTTTCATCGCCGGCTTGCGCAGCGGCTTAGAAGCACCGATGCAATCCACCGTCCCTCCAGCAACATGGTGACCCCGATGACACGTCCCGATCGTATTCCAGTGCCGGCCGAGTTCGCCGCACTCCCCTTCGGCGAACAGCTAATCCTTTGGGCCATCCGGTTCTGGGTAAAGGCGCTCCAGACGGAAGCAAACGCCCAAACGGTATTGCGCGCCGGTTTCGAGTGCGCCCGCGCGCCGGATGCCCATCCGGCCCTCGACGACCTGATGACAATCATCTCGATATCGGCACAACGAAGTATCGACATTCGTTGCCCCAAATGTCCGTCGATAAGTCCCGATGAAGAACGGCTATTGGGCGCGGTCGCTGCTTGGCAACACGGCCTGCCCCCCGCTTACGCCGACTCCTTCTTCTCCGCCTGGTTGCCCGCATCGGCACTCCGTGTCGCCAGGACACCAGCCTCGCAGCTCGCATATGCTCTGTCTCACGCGGGGATGATGATCAGATCCCGCAAACCTGGCAGGCCTGAAACGGTCCGCAACCAGCCGGAAGATATCGAAGAAGGTCGCACCGTCACGGTGCATTGAAGGCGTTTCAAATCCGCAATTTTCGTACGACAAGAAAGCCGCAACATGAACCTCAACCATAGAACTCAAGGCGACCACGTGCCGGAAACGGCGTTCCGTATCCGCGAGAACGATGCGTGGCGCGACCTGACTTACGATGAAGTATTCGCTGGACGTACGGTTGTCCTGTTCGCACTGCCGGGCGCTTTCACACCGACTTGTACCTCCACGCATCTCCCGGGATACGCGATGCAAGCCGATGCGATTAGGGCGCATGGCATAGACGGTATCTACTGCCTGTCCGTCAATGATTGGTTCGTGATGGATGCGTGGCGCGACACCCTCGGTATCGACGACTCGGTGACCATGCTGCCAGACGGGAATACGGACTTCACCACACAGATGGGCATGCTGGTCGATAAGAGAGAACTCGGATTCGGTCTACGTTCTTGGCGTTACGCGATGATTGTCAGAAACGGCGTCATCGAGTCGATTTTCGTCGAGGACACGGAGGATCCCGGCGACCCGTTTGAAGTCAGCAGCGCGCCCTTCATGCTCGCGCATCTCTCCTAAAACGCGGCCACCTGCCCATCGCTGCGGGGATCGGCGGCCCCTTCCATCAGGCCGTCCGGATGCCAGACCAGCGCGCCGGCATGGCCCA
>CAJWOT010000481.1 GCA_913044215.1 uncultured Rhodospirillaceae bacterium
CTGAGCGCCCTCAACCCGCGGCTGATCTATGGCAGCATTTCCGGCTTCGGCCAGCAGGGACCCTATCGCGATCGGCCGGGCTTCGACCAGATCGCCCAGGGCATGGGCGGGCTGATGTCGATCACCGGCGAGCCGGGCGCGGGCCCGATGCGCGTTGGGATCCCGATCGACGATCTGTGCGCCGGCATGTTCCTGGCGCACGGCATCATGGTCGCGCTGTTTGAGCGGGAGAAGTCCGGTAAGGGCCAGTGGGTGCATTCCTCCCTGCTGCAGGCACAGATCTTCATGCTCGATTTCCAGGGTTCACGCTGGCTGATCGACAAGGAAGTCCCGCCGCAGGCCGGCAACGATCACCCGACGACCATCCCGCAAGGAGTGTTCGAGACCAGCGACGGCCATATCAATATCGCCGCCGCGGGTCAGGTTATTTTCGGCCGGCTGTGCAAGGCGCTGGGGACGGAAGAGTGGCTGGAGAATCCGGATTACGCCACCGGCGAAGCCCGCTCCGAGAACCGCAAGGCGTTGAACGAAGAGATCGCCAAGCACACAAAGCAGAAGAGCAGCGCCCATTGGATCGAGCTGCTGGCCGATGCGAGCGTCCCCTGCGGCCCGATCTACAGCATCGATCAGGTCTATGGCGATCCGCATGTGCAGCAGCTGGGCGTCACGGGTAGGGCGCAGTCGGCGAAGCTCGGCCCGTTGGAGATCAACACCCAGCCCGTCGTCCTGTCCCGCACGCCGAGCGAAATTGCCGCAGCGGCACCGGAACGCGGTGAGCATAGCGACGAGATCCTCGAACGCTTCGGCTACAGCGCGGACGAGATCGCGGCCTTCCGCAGCCGCAACGTCGTTTAAACGGCACAGACGCGTAAATTTGATTTGGGGGTGCGGGGCGTCGTCCCCGCAAAACGACATGAGTGACGACCTGACCGATATCGATGCCAAGATCGCGGAACTCGAAGAGCGCCGCCGCAAGGCCTTGGCCATGGGCGGCGAGAAGAAACTCGCCAAGCGCCGCAACACCGGAGAGTTGAACGCGCGCGAGCGGATCGAGCATCTCGTCGACAAGGACAGTTTTTTCGAAACCGGCCTTCTCGGCACCTCTGGCGTCTACCCACAGGATCACGACGCAACGCCGACCGACGGCAAGATCACCGGCTATGCCCGGCTCGACGGCCGCGACATCTCCCTCGTCGTCAACGATTTCACCGTCAAAGGCTCGTCGACCAGCGCCACCAACAGTAAGAAGGTCGGTCAGGTCAAACGGACTGGAACGGAACGCGGCATGCCGATCGTCTTCGTTGGCGAGTCGACGGGCGCAAGGCTGCCGGACGCGATGGGCTCGCGTGGCATGGGGGCGCTGCTCGGCAACGACATCACCCAGTTCCAGCGCATGCGCGACACGCCGTGGGCCGCCGCCGCGCTCGGCTTCTCCTTCGGCTCGTCCGCCTGGCTCGCCTGCTGTTCCGACTTCGCCGTGATGCGGCGCGGTTCGACCATGGCCGTTTCCAGCCCGCGGCTGGTGAGCCGCGCAATCGGCCAGGCCGTCGATCTGGAAGAGCTGGGCGGGTGGAAGCTGCACGCGGAGACCACCGGCCAGATCGACATGGTGGTCGACACGGATGAGGAAGCTCTCGACGCCATCCGCACCTTCCTCAGCTACCTGCCGAGCCACAATATGGAAGCGCCGCCGGTGCGCGATGTGACACCCGGCTCCGGCGACGGCATGGCGGATATCCATAAAGTCCTGCCGGAGAAGCGGACTCAGGTCTACAACATGAAAAAGGTCCTGGAGGCGGTCTTCGACAAGGACAGCCTTTTCGAACTCAAGCCGCGCTTCGGGCGGCCGGCGATCACCGCCCTGGCGCGCCTCGACGGCAAGTCAGTCGGCGTAATCGCCAACAACCCGCAGCACCGCGGCGGCGCGCTCGATACCCAGGCCTGCGAAAAGATCGTCGACTTCCTCGTGATGTGCGACTCGTTCAACATTCCGATCGTCCAACTCGTCGACACACCGGGCTTCGCCATCGGCACCGATGCGGAGCGCATGCGGGCGCCCGGCCGGATCATGAACTTCATGAACGCCATGACCCTGGTGACTGTGCCGCGCGTGGCGATCATCCTGCGCAAGAGTTACGGTCGCGCCTATGTCTGTATGGGCGGCGGGCGGCACTCCGATACCTTGGCCGCCTGGCCGACCGGTGAGGTCAGCTTCATGGATCCGCGCTTCGCAACCATGATCGTGCATGGGCTGGAGGAAGGCGACGAAGGGTTCGAGGAAGCCTTTGCCGATGTGCAAAAGGACACGGAAATCTGGGACATGGCCTCGATTTACAGCGTGCATGACGTGATCAAGCCGTCCGAAACCCGGGAATTCCTGATCCGCATGCTCGACGTGCACCGGCTGCGCATGACCAACGGCGTCGGCAAGCACCTGATGCGCACCTGGCCGACGAGTTATTAGGACACTGACCGAGGGAGACAGTTCTCCCCTCACCCCG
>CAJWOT010000482.1 GCA_913044215.1 uncultured Rhodospirillaceae bacterium
CCGCGGTTTCGAGGACGCCGTTGGGCGCCATGCCGGGCTTGAAGGGGCCGTCGCGATGATACCCCATCAGCCGGATCGACTGCAGGTTGGCGGATGCCTCCATCAGGCTGACATTGATACGACGACCGCGGCCTGCGTCGCGCCGGGCATAGAGGGCGGCGGCGACAGCCTGCTGTGCGTAGAGGGCCGTCGACATGTCGTTGATGATTGTCGGCGTCCGGTGCGGAATACCGTCCTGTCCCTTGTTCTCGTCCATGAAGCCGGTGAAGGCCTGCAGCACTGGATCCATTGCCGGTTTGCTTCGCAGCGGGCCCTCCTGGCCGAAGCCGGAGATCGAGACATAGATCAGCTTTTCGTTGAATGCCGATAGACGGTCGTAGGAGAAACCCAGCCGGTCGATGACACCGGGCCGAAAGCCTTCCAGGAAGACGTCCGCATCGGGCAGCAAACGTTCGACGATCGCCTTGCCGGTATCCGACTTGAGATCGACCGCGAGACTGCGCTTGCCGACATTGGCGGGGATCGAGTAGGCCGTGTGGTCGCCATAGACTGGGGCCAGCATGCGCGACCAGTCGCCGTCGATCGGCTCGACCTTGATGACGTCGGCGCCGTGCCGACCGAGCAGCATCGCGCAATAAGGTCCCGCAACGCCTTGGCTCAAATCGACGACACGGAGACCTTCATAGGGTTTTTCGAAACTCATAGCTGGCGCTGCTCCTCTTGGTGACCATTGCGCGGAATTCTCGCTTTTTGCGCCGGTCTGTCCAGGGGCAGCGGGCGAGGGTCAGTACAGAACTTTCTCGTACCGGGCTTCCATGGCCTCCTGGCTTTCGACAGGGTCCTTTGAATTGGTTTGGTCTTTAATCATCTGCCCCATGGATGGCAGAACCGACCGCTCCTTGATCGCGTCGGGGGACCACAATTTCGACCGCATCAACGCCTTGGCGCAGTGCAAATATGCCTCGTGAACCGTCACTTGCAGAACCGTGATCGGTAGCTTGCCGTCTACGGGGAACAGTTCCAGCAGTACCGCGTCGGTGCGGATCTCGCCGACCCCGTTGATGCGTAGCGTTTCGTTGACGCCGGGGATCAGGAAGAGAAGCGAAACCTTCGGGTTCTCCAGAATGTTCGAGTAGTTGTCGAGCCGGTTGTTGCCCGGACGGTCCGGAATGAGAACCGTATAATCGTCGAGCGCTTTGGCGACCGCGGGATACTCGCCACGGGGCGCGACGTCGCCCAAGCCGTCGAGGCCTTGCGTGGCGACGGCGACGAATGGCGCGAGGGTGATGAACTTCTTGCAATGGGGATCGAGGTAAGTGAGTTCCTTCTCCAGGGGTCGGCCCAGCGCAGGCTTGTAAACCTTTCTTAGCTGTTCGACAGTCTCGATCTTGCTCATGTCAGGCCCTCGGCTTGTTGCGATGGGTTTGGGTCGCACGTCCTTGCCGGGGCGTCAACGATCCATTCGGTCAAGCGAGATCCGCTATTATCTTTCCGATGCGCTCGATGTTGCCCATCGCCTCAGCATGCTCAAGGCCCGGCCATTGAATGCGGAAGATCAATTGATCGCTGCCGGTAATTTCGCCGTAGTGCAGGATTTCGTCTTTCACCTGTTCCGCGTCGCCGATCAGGAAACGGCCCTTTGCGAAATCGTCGAACGCGTTATCGAAATCGCCCTGCGTCGTCTCCCCCTGACCCCAGGAAGCGTAGGCGCTGTACTTGTAGAGGAGGGGGCCGCGGCTGACCGCACGGGCGTGCGCCGCGTCGCGGCCGACGAACACTTCCCGGATGATGGGGTGGCTGACGTCAACGGATTGCCCCGTTCGCTGCCGCTCTTCACGGAAGACGTCGAGATATTTTAACATCGACTCCGTGGACAGGGTCGGCGCTACGCACCAGGCGTCGGCAATGCGGGCAGCGCGGCGTACCGCCGCCTCGACATCGCCGCCGAGCCAGATCGGCGGGCGCGGTTTCTGCTTCGGCTGGACACTGGCCTTGGCGTCGTCGAGCTGGAAATGCTTGCCGTGATGCGTGACGGACTCTTCCGTCCACAAGCGTTTGACGATCTCGAGCCCCTCAGTCAGCCGGCTCACCCGCTGCCGCATTTCGACCCCCATCGCCTGAAATTCCTCCGGCCGGTAGCCAAGACCGGCGCACAGGACGTAGTTGCCGTCGCTCATCCAGTCGATGGTGGCGGCCTCTTCGGCGACCAGTGTGGGGTTCATCATGGAAAGCAGAAGAACGCCGGGACCGATTTGCATGCCCTTGGCATCTTCGATCAGGTGTCCCATCAGCGGCGTTAGCTGAAACATGCCCATCGGTCCGGTGAGTACGTGCTGACCCATGATCAGCGCGTCGAAACCGTTATCGCGGGCCGCGCGTACCTGTTCGCGTTGCGCCGCCAGCACCGCCGCTGGATCTTCCTCCGGTGACCATTGCATTGCCGTAAATAGACCGATCCGCATCTTTTCGCCTCCTCTGTGTCCGG
>CAJWOT010000483.1 GCA_913044215.1 uncultured Rhodospirillaceae bacterium
CCGCGTCATAGGCAGTGGCACGGTGCACAGCGGCCTGATTGTCCCAGACGATAACGTCGCCGGTACGCCATTCGTGGCGCAGGCAATTCTCGGGGATAGTCGCCCGTTCCAGCAGATCGTCCAGCAGGGCGCGACTCTTCTCTTCCGGCCAGCCGACGATGCTGCTGGCATGCGCCCCAACCAGGACGGACTTCTTGCCGTTTCCGGCATTTGTCCGCACCAACTTATGCCGGACCGGCGGATAGGGGGAGCGTTCTTCCGCCGTATACTCGTAACCGACCAGCGCCCGGCCGCGCACGAAATCATGCTCGACAACGAGCGCGTCTAACTCCGCTTTCTGTTCGTCGGACAAGCTGGCATAGGCAGCACGGGTCGACGCGAACTCGGTCGCCCCGCCCTCCGGCGGAACCTCACGCGCCGACAAGATCGAACACAAGGACGGGATCGCTTTGAAACTGCTGTCGGAATGCCAAAGATAGTTGGCCTTCTGATAGGCCATGCGCCGATCGTCCAGCGGGATCGGCTCGCCGGTCTTAATGTCGAGGTTCGACTGACGCGCGAAAACTGTTCCTTTCGCGGGATTGGCGGTCACTGTCGGTTCGCACGGGCCAAACCGTTCGCTGAACGCAATCTGAGTTTGGTCGTCAAGCGCCTGGTCCGGAAAGATCAGTATCGAATAGTCATCGAACGCCTGACGTATCTGCTTAAAGGTCTCGAAATCAAGCGGTCTGGCGATATCAACGCCGGTCACCCGGGCGCCGAAATGCACGGTCAACGGGTCTATCTGCACGGTCTAGCATCCTCGATCGGTTGTGCGGCGCTAGGGTACACGCTGACCGGCCATGCGGCCAAATCCCCGAAAGAGTACAGCGGTCACCGCATAGACGAATACGAGCAGCGGCCCGGTGGGAAGGTCACTCAACACCGAGAGCCCAACGCCTGTCAGCACCGCCACCCAACCGCATATCAGAGCCCAGCGAATACGCGTGGAAGGCATCGCGTTCACCGCGAGGGCCGGCAGGATGAGGCTCGCGAAGACGACGTAAAGGCCGATAAGCTGGACGGATGCGGTCACGACCAGCGCGAAAATTGCAAAAAACCAGGCGCCCTCCCGCACCTTTGGCCAGCCGAACCACAACAGGATCGCGACGGCGTAGAGCGGCGCGAAGGCCAGAATGTCCGCCCAGGCAACGAAGAGGAGTTGGCCAGAAAGGATATCCTGCATCGCTTCGCCGCCATGCGGGTGGTTGGCAAGCGCCAACAACACGCCGGATGCCGCAAGAACGAAACAGGCGCCGATGATCGCCTCCTGCTCTTTTGGAAGCGCTTTCTCGACGATTCGGAAAAACCACGCGGCCAGAAGCGCGCCGCCCAGCGCCACGATCTGGCGTAGTATCCATGATTCCTCATGCGTAAAAAGATCCACGAGCACGACGCAAAGACCGGCAATCTGGGCGATAGCGAGATCGATAAAAATGATCCCGCGCCGCAGCACTTCGATCCCAAGCGGCCCGTGGATAGAGGCAATCAGAATACCGGCGACAAGTGCGGGTGCGACGATTTCCAGGGCGTCAACGCTGTTCAATAGCCTTTTCCAGCCGGCTCAGCACGTCGT
Organism: uncultured Rhodospirillaceae bacterium; assembly: GCA_913044215.1. Classification (GTDB taxonomy): domain Bacteria; phylum Pseudomonadota; class Alphaproteobacteria; order UBA8366. Next base: position 1,616 of record CAJWOT010000483.1, read on the forward strand.
CGAAATAGGCCGCAAGTGCCCCGGGCGGCGCCTCGCGGTCCACCGTCGCCGGTAGTTCGACGACAGGCACGCCGGCCCGGCTCGACAACCACTCTGCCGGATCGGTGTCATCGTAAGGCGTACGCAGAATGGCGCGGACATTACTCTCTCGCGTCGAGGCCAACAGGGCCTCTAGATGACTTACGCTGGGAGGAATGCCTGGCTTCGCCTCTAGCGTTCCCGTTTGGCGCATGCCCGTCCAGCGGATGAAATAGGACCAGAATTTGTGGTGGACAACAACGGGCACATCGCGCAAAGCGGCAGCCCGCGGCGCCCAGCGTGCCATCGCCGCTTTCCAGGACGCGGTGAAACCGTCAAGACGGTCGGTGTAATGACTGGCACCCGAAGGGTCGATCGCCGAAAGCCGCTTCGAAATCGTTTCGGCGAGGCTCAAAATATTCCGCGGGTCGAGATGGACATGCGGATTGCCTTCCGGGTGCAAATCGCCAAGGCTCCGGTCGATCGAAACGGGTTTTTCGATAACCTCCACATGGTCGGACGTCATCAAATGACCGGGCTTACCCGATTGGATTCCGCCACCGCCACGCTGCAGCAGCAGCGGCAGCCAGCCGACTTCCAGTCCGGCGCCGGAACAGACGACCAAATTGGCGCGCCGAATCTTAGCGACGAGACTGGGCCGGGCGCGAATGTGGTGGGGGTCTTGGCGAGCGTGAGTGGCGCTATAAGCCGTCACCCGGTCACCGCCGATTTCCCGCGCCAACGCCGCCCATTCCGGCTCGCAAGCGAAGACCTTCACCGCCGCGTTGGCGGGCCCGGCCGCTGCCAACAGCAGCGCTGCGGCAACGGCCGGTAACACA
>CAJWOT010000484.1 GCA_913044215.1 uncultured Rhodospirillaceae bacterium
TCGGCGATACCCTGCATGCCCCGGAACGCGCCCGTATCCTGGTCGTAGACCGGCAGGCCGCTGACCAGGAACAGCCGTTTCTGCCCCTCGCGGTCGGGAACCTCGAAGAAGACGTCGCGGAAGGTAGATTGGCTTTCGCCGCCGGCCGGAAAATCCTCCAGGGTCACGAAGGAACCGATATCCCGCAGCCGCCGGCCGATCAGTTCCTGCGGATGTAGGCCCAGCATGTCGAACACCCGGTACGACACGTCGGTCAGCCGGAACTCGGCATCCGTTTCCCAGATCCAGGCGGAAACCAGCCGTCCCAAATTATACAGGCGATGTTCGGCCGCCGCGGCCTTGCCTATCGCCGTTGCCGCGAGCGCTTTATCGTCAGTCACCGATTTCAACTCGCTTGTGCGCCGCTTCGCTTCCGCCATTCAGCCCGCCCTCAGCGCTTCAGCGCGCTCATCGCAGCGTTGTTCGCCTGCCAGCGTCGAACCGTTTCCATCGCCTTGTCGCGCGACGTCTTGTTGTAGATCGCGATACAGGCCCGTGTTTCCTTGCGCAGCACTTCCTCGTCCGCGCCCTTCTTGCTCCGTGTCAGGGCGAAGATCGACGCAAAGATCGCCTTGCCGATCCCGGCCGCCTTGCAGGTGATGGCCAGGGCATTGCCGCCATGTTCGAACAGCATGCGCCGGACGAATGTTTCGTCGAGCCCGGTGAAATTCGTGAACAGGGCGATGAACAGCGCAACCTCGCCTTCCCGCAGGACGCCGAGCATCATCTCCGGCGTCATCTTGCCGATCGATTCGAGGTTCTCGGCGAGTTGCTGCGTCTTGGACAATTCGCGCGCGTCATATGCCGCCGCCTGGACCTCGCGCGCGGTCGCCCGCTCCAGCAGACTGTCGACCGTGCCGGAATCGAGATCCCAATCATCGGCAATGTATTGCCGCAGGGCCGAGGAGACCCAGGCGAACATTTTCGTGACGAGTTCCGGGTCGAGCTCGCGGCGGTGCAGGATCGGTTCCTGAAACGAATCGATGCGCTTCGACTGTTCGACCAGATGCTCCATCGTGCTGCGGGAGATCTTGGCGTCCGTGTTCTTCAGCAGCGACCGGATGACGTTCTCGTTGCCGGTTTCCACCAACGCGTCCGAGACCGACTCGTTGATCGTGCTGCGGATGGTGATGGCGAGCTGATGCTCCTGCGTGCGGTGCCGCACGACCTCGATCAGATCCTCATCCTGCAGGACGCCGCTGTTGGTCAGCACCGGATAGGCGATCTCGATATCGTCATTCGCCAGCAGACGGATCAGGTCGCGCGGTGCGTCGGGCAGTTCCGCCAGGCAGGCGCTGACCGTGCGGCGCACCGACATTTCCGTCTCGTGAACCAAATGGCCCAGAATGTCGAACATCAGGCCGCGCTCGCGATCAGACAGCGTCGACCCTTCGCCATCGGACAGGGCACCGATCGCTTCGACCAGCGCTTTCCGCCCGTCCGGCGATTTGTCCCGCGCCAACGCGAATAGCGCGTCCCCCCGCAATTCGGTCATTACTTGCCTTTCAAGGTCGAGCGTTCTGCCTACAGCCCCTTCGGCACGCAAACGCGTGATACTTAATTCCCATTAATACTATAGCATAAGGTTAAAATTTCGTTTTCATTTCTCCAGCGGCGTCCTGTGATTGCGGTAGATGGCGCAACTAAAGTAATTAAGCCTGCAACACCTTAACGCCGTTCGTCGGCACCCTGTCTCCGCACCAAAGCTGAGCAACGCATCACTGGGAGAATTCCGTGGAAGATCCGGTTCAACGACACCCCACCCGCGGGGAGCAGCTCGACATTCTGGCGACGCTGATCGCGGACACCGTGGATCGGGGCCAGGCCGTGCTGGAGTTCGGCTGCGGCGTCGGTTACGTGGCGCACCTCATCCTCGAAAAACGACCCGACCTCGACATCGTCGGCGTCGACCGCAAGGGGGATGCGCTGCAGCAGGCGCAAGACACGCTGCCGGCGGGCCGGTTCACCGCGATCGAGGGCGACCTGGAAGCGATCGGCGACATCGCGATCCCGGACAAAGCCTACGGCGCAATCTTCACCGCCCTCACCTTCCACGACCTGCCGGACCCCGCAAAACAGGCGGTCATCGCCGCCGCCGCAGCGCGCCTGGCGCCGGGCGGCTGTTTCCTGCTGTACGACCGGCTGCGCCTGGACGCGCCGTCCCTGTTCCCCTTGCAGCAAAGCATCTGGTCACGCATCGAGCGGGTGCATGGCCGCGGCATGCGGACAGCGGACAGTTTCAACGCCTATGTCGAAGACCTCGGCACCGACAACCGCCCGGCCCGCCTGGCGGATTACCTCGACTGGTTCCCTGCCGCCGGCCTGACCCCGCAGGTGTTGCATTTGCACGGCAACGTGGCACTGATCGGCGGGGCGAAGGGTTAAACCAGGACACACGTAACGCCCAAAACCACCCCCACCGCGTCATCCCC
>CAJWOT010000485.1 GCA_913044215.1 uncultured Rhodospirillaceae bacterium
GGGTTTTGCCGGTGTCGCGCTGGTCGTTGCGCGAAAGCTGGCTTTGGGTTTGCGGACAGTCGAGGGAATGGTGTGGGCCTTTGTGGGGCTGATCGGCATCACCTTCGGCACGATCTATCAAAAGAAATACTGTGCCGAGATGGATTAGCGGACTGGGTCCACCGTGCAGTTTTTCGTGGCCGCCCTTCTGGTCAGTCCGCTTTCGCTGATCTTCGAAGACGGGGTCATCCACTGGAAACCTGCGTTCATCGCCGCGCTGGCCTATATGGCGGTATTCCTTTCTTTGGTCTCCATGATCCTGCTGACCGTGATGATCCGGCGCGGCGCCGTATCCCGCATGACCAGCATGTTCTTCCTCGTCCCGCCGATGGCGACAGTGCTTGGTTACTTGATCCTCGATGAGCCGGTCGGCCCGTTGGCCCTGATCGGCATGGCCGTCGCGGTCGCCGGCGTCCTGTTGGTGGTTACAGCGGAAAAGCCGTTGGCATAGCGGCAACATCGGAGGGGTCCGGACCATGGTAGCAGGCTAAGGCGGAGCCAAGATTGATCGCGGTTAAGCCAAAATGGCAAAGCGCTCGCTTCGATGGGTTCGACTTCCGGAAACGGCTACTTTTGCGCGTCGTGAAGGTGATCGTAGAAGGGCCGGTCTGCCCCGCAAACCGGACGTTCCGCCTACGCGTTTATCCTAACCCATTGTTTCAAAATAATATATCAATACAGGCACAAACGGCCCGGTAACGGCTTACACGGTCGGCGGCTTGCCGTGAGTCAGCCGGTGCAGCACATCGTCGAGCTGTTCCAGGGTCTCATACGCGATATCGAGCGTGCCGCCCTCGCCTTTTGTCTTGATCAAGACCTTGAGGCCGAGCAATTGGCTGAGATCGTTTTCCAGCGCGACGATATTGGGGTCGCGCGCCGCGGGCGCCAGCGCCGCTTTCGGGCCGGCGGCCGCGCTTTTCTTCACCATCTGTTCGGTCTGGCGCACGCTGAGACCGCGCGCGACGATCAGCTCGGCCCAGACCGAGGGTGCCTCCGTATTGATCAGCGCCCGGGCGTGGCCGGCCGACAGGCGGCCGTCATTGACCATCTCCTGCACGAGGTCCGGCAAGGTAAGCAGGCGCAGCAGGTTGGCGATATGGCTGCGGCTCTTGCCGATCACCCGGGAGAGCGCCTCTTGGGTGTGGCCGAACTCCTCCATCAGGCGCTGATAGCCTTCGGCTTCCTCGACCGCGGTCAGATCCTCGCGCTGAACATTTTCGATAAGGGCCAGTTCCAGCGCTTCGCTGTCGTCCAGCTCCTTGATGACGACCGGGACCTCGGTGAGGCCGGCACCCTGCGCCGCGCGCCACCGGCGTTCGCCGGCGACGATTTCATATTCGTTCGTCTGGGCCGGATGGCGGCGGACGAGCAAGGGCTGGAGCACGCCTTTCTCACGGATCGACGTAATCAGCGCCGCGATCGCATCATCGTCGAAATGGCGGCGCGGTTGGGCATCGCCGGGATGCAGCAGCTCGATCGGCACCGTCTTCGACAGGCGGACGCGGTCGAGCGTGGCGTAATCCTCCGTCTCATCGCCCAACAGCGCCGAGAGGCCACGCCCCAATCCGCGTTTCCGGGTTTCGTCCGCCGGGGTCACGCCACCGCCTTCCTTTCCCGCCGCAGCATTTCACGCGCCAGATGGATATAGGCCTGGCTGCCGGCGCAGCGCCAATCGTAGACCAAAACCGGTTTGCCATGCGAGGGCGCTTCCGACACCCGGACATTGCGCGGGATGACGGTGCGATACACCTTGTCGCCGAAATGCTCGCGCACATCGGCGGCGACCATGTCGGACAGATTGTTGCGGCGGTCATACATGGTCAGCACCACGCCCTGGATCTCGAGCGACGGGTTGAAGGCGCGTTTGACCCGGTCGATGGTGCGGACCAGATGGCTGAGGCCTTCCAGCGCGTAATACTCGCATTGCAGGGGGACCAGCACCGCGTCGGCGGCGCACAGCGCGTTCAGGGTCAGCAGGCCGAGCGCCGGCGGACAGTCGATCAATACGTAGTCGAAATGAAGTTGCGCGCGGCGGACTGCAGCGGCGAGCCTGAATTCGCGCTCCTCCAAATCGATTAATTCAAGCTCTGCGCCAGAAAGATCGACGGAGGAGGGGACGACGGACAGGCCCGGGACGATGGTCGGCTGGATCGCATCCTCCAGCGTGGCCTCGCCAAGCAACAGGTCATAGGTGGTCAAATGCCGTGCCGAACGCTCGATCCCCAGCCCGGTGCTGGCGTTGCCCTGCGGGTCGAGATCGATGATCAGCGCCTTTTTGTGGGTTGCCGCCATCGCGGTGGCCAGATTGACCGTCGTCGTCGTCTTGCCGACACCGCCCTTCTGGTTGGCGATAGCCAGCACGCGCGGCGACGGGTTGCCCGGACCGGACGCGACCGGATGATCGGCCTTGTCGACATTCTCG
>CAJWOT010000486.1 GCA_913044215.1 uncultured Rhodospirillaceae bacterium
ACTTGCGGATAGCCTTCGATCCGTTGCGCGAGATCAAGATCCGGCGTGTAGGGAAACCGCGCGGCGTACAACGCAACGTCGTCGCCGACCAGATACTGCAGTTCCGGCTCGACGGTCGGGTTGGAGGTGGGGACCAGCACGCCGACGCGCGCGGAGGGCCGTAATTCCTTGAATGATGTCATGCGTTTCAAACTCCCGTATCGCCAATGAAGGCGCCGTCGGCCGCCAACTGCCGTTGCAACGCGGCAACGTCCAGTTCCGCCGGCGCCGTTCCTGCCGTACGGGCCATGGCAGCAGCCGTACCCGCCGCCTGCCCCATCGCAAAACACGGTCCGCTGACCCTCAGGGAAGCCTGTCCGTCCTGCGTCGTCGAGGCGCATCGCCCGGCCACCAGCAAGTTGTCGACCCCGGTGGGAAGCGTCGTAGAAAAGGGAATCTGATGGTAACCACGCCCGGCCAGAAACTTCCATTCCACATCGCCCAGCACGTGGGTTTCCAGCGGCCAGCCACTGCAGCCGATACTGTCCTCGAAGTCGCGACAATCCAGAACATCTTTGCCCGTCAATTGGTATGGTCCGACGATTCGCCGCGTTTCGCGGATACCGATCTGCGGCGCTAATTCCAGCATGTAGGCATCGGCAAATCCCGGGACCCTGTCCTTCAGGAAGCGGAAATACTCGATCGCCTGTTTGCGGCCCTCGATCTCCGCGTAACCCAAATCATCCCAGTCGGAACCGTCCACCGGCGCCCCGTCGCGGCTAATCTGGGTCAAATTCGCGCGCCACTCGCTGTCATGGGTCTGCGGACGGATGATGCCGGCCTTGCGGGGCAGCGTGTATTCTCCACTCGCATTGGCTTCCGCGATCAGTGATTTCAGCTGCGGCGCCCCCTCTCCCATCGCCACATCGTGATCGACGTCAGCAATCCGGAACATCATGGTCGGGTAGGCCATAAAACCGTCCGAACCACCCTTCTCGAACGGTGCACCGGCCCAGGCGGCCAAATCGGCATCACCCGAGCAATCTATGAACATGTCCGCTGTAATCGCCGCGCGGCCCGACTTTGTCTCGATCAGCACCGCTTCGATGTGACCATTGTCGGTAACGGCATCGACCGCAAAGGTATGAAAGCGTACATCGACGCCGGCGGACACCAGAAGATCATCGGTCGCGACCTTGTAGGCGGCATTATCGTACGCCTGCGCACCGGTCTTCAGGCCGTCCGCGCTGGTCACCACATGCGGTTCCCGCAACCCGCCAAGCTTCGCCAGACGGTCGAGAATATCGTCCGCGACACCGTGCACGATCTGCTGCACGGACCCGTTAATACTGGCGTGCAGGCCGCAGAAATTGGTCACCATCGCGGCCGTGCCCATGCCGCCGAGGAAGCCGTAGCGTTCCAGCAGCATGGTGCGGGCGCCGCTACGCGCCGCCGCCGTGGCGGCCGCGATACCGGCCGGGCCACCGCCCAGCACCAGAACTTCCGTCTCCGCGACTACCGGCACCTGCCGCGCCGGTTCGGTAATCGTCCGCATGCAAACCCCTTTTACTTTTGCCATAATGCGCGCCGTTCGAGCCGCACAGTACCGAGGGGAACCCGATGAGCAAAGCCGTCTATCGCAACTACGACCAAGAGACGCTGGAATTTCAATACGGGCCGCGGCTTGCCGTCTCGAACACCGAGGAAATTCTCGCCCGCTGGGCAGCCGACAGTGACGCCTATTACGCGGAGAGCGACTGCGTCCGCGATATCGCTTATGGCCCGCGGTCTGAAGAGACATTGGATATCTTCAAGCCGGCGGGCACGGACAAGGCGCCGGTCCTGATCTTCATTCACGGCGGCTATTGGCGGGCGCTCGACAAGAAGGACCATGCTTTTCTGCCGAAGCCCTTCGTCGACGCCGGGGTACTGGTCGTCTCGATCAACTACACGCTATGCCCGGAAGTCACCATAGAAGAAATTACCCGCCAGGCACGCGCAGCCTGCGCCTGGGTGTGGCGCAATGCGGCGTCCTATGGCGGCGATCCCGATCGTGTCCACGTGTTCGGCCACTCTGCCGGTGGACACCTGACCGCTGCCGTGGCGACAACGGACTGGCCGGAATTCGAGGCAGACCTGCCAAAGGATCTGTTGAAGAGCGCAACACCGATCAGTGGGCTGTTCGATCTCCAGCCGATATTGCTGATTTCCGTGAACGACGATGTCCATCTCGATGCGGACAGCGCCGTGCGCTGCAGCCCGGCGAATTCCGACCCCGGTCACGACATGCCGATGACCGTCGCCGTCGGCGGCGCAGAGACCGAGGAATTCCGGCGGCAATCGCAGTATCTGTGCGAAAAGTGGGGCGACAAGCTGGGATCGATCGACTATCTGGAATCGGAGGGCGCGAACCATTTCACGGTCATTGAGAAGATGGTCGACCCGAACGATCCGCTAACCCGGAAAATTCTCGGTCAC
>CAJWOT010000487.1 GCA_913044215.1 uncultured Rhodospirillaceae bacterium
GGCGCAGCGGCGGTTTAGAATTGGCCGGCAACCACCCCTTGACTCCCACGTGGCAAACCCGTAGATGCCGTGGCACTCAACGCCTGAGAGTGCTAACAACGCTTTTTTGAGCGCGTTTCGAGACCGATTTCAAAGGCTTAATAGCGAACCGGAGGACAGGGATGAAATTCAGACCACTGCATGACCGCGTGCTGGTGCGGCGGGTGGAAAGCGAAGAGAAGAGCGCAGGCGGGATCATCATCCCCGATACGGCGCAGGAAAAACCGATGGAAGGCGAGATCATCGCCACGGGCAGCGGCGCCCGGTCCGAAAACGGCACCGTCACGCCGCTGGACGTCAAGGCAGGCGACCGCGTTCTGTTCGGGAAATGGTCGGGAACCGAGGTCAAAGTCGATGGCGAAGAGCTCCTCATCATGAAGGAGTCCGACATCATGTGCGTGATGGAATAGCACACGATAGCGACGCAAGTAATTCAAAGCCGGATAGAGGAGTAGCAAGGCAATGGCTGCGAAAGACGTAAAATTCTCAGGCGACGCGCGGGACAGGATGCTGCATGGCGTCGATGTGCTCGCCGAAGCCGTTAAGGTTACGCTCGGCCCGAAAGGCCGCAACGTGGTGCTCGACAAGGCGTTCGGCGCCCCGCGCATTTCCAAGGACGGCGTGACCGTCGCCAAGGAAATCGAGCTTGAGGACAAGTTCGAGAATATGGGCGCCCAAATGGTCAAGGAAGTCGCCGCGAAGACGGCCGACATCGCCGGCGACGGCACGACGACCGCGACGGTGCTCACCCAGGCGATCGTGCGCGAAGGCGCGAAGGCTGTCGCCGCGGGCATGAACCCGATGGACCTGAAGCGCGGCATCGACCTGGCGGTGGAAGCCGTCGTCGGTGAGATCGGCAAGCGCTCGAAGAAGGTGAAGACGAACGAGGAAATCTCGCAGGTCGGCACGATCTCGGCCAATGGCGAGGCGGAAGTCGGCGCGATGATCGCCCGGGCCATGGACACGGTCGGCAATGAAGGCGTCATCACGGTCGAGGAAGCCAAGGGTCTCGAGACCGAACTCGACGTCGTCGAGGGCATGCAGTTCGACCGCGGCTACCTGTCGCCCTACTTCGTCACCAACCCGGACAAGATGATGGCGGAGCTCGAGAATCCCTACATTCTCGTGCATGAGCAAAAACTTTCCGGCCTGCAGGCGATGCTGCCGGTGCTCGAAGCGGTGGTACAGTCGAGCCGCCCGCTGCTGATCCTGGCCGAGGATGTCGAAGGCGAAGCGCTGGCGACCCTGGTCGTCAACCGCCTGCGCGGCGGCCTCAAGGTCGCGGCCGTCAAGGCGCCGGGCTTCGGCGACCGCCGCAAGGCGATGCTCGAAGACATCGCGATCCTGACCAACGCCCAGGTCATCTCCGAGGATCTCGGCATCAAGCTCGAGAACGTCACCTTGGATATGCTGGGCAGCGCCAAGCGCGTCGTCATCAACAAGGATGACACGACCATCATCGATGGCTCCGGCAAGAAGAAGGACATCGAGGCCCGGTGCGCTCAGATCCGCGCCCAGGTCGAGGAAACCTCTTCGGAGTACGACCGCGAGAAGCTGCAGGAGCGGCTTGCCAAGCTGGCCGGCGGCGTGGCCGTCATCAAGGTCGGCGGAGCCACCGAGGTTGAGGTGAAGGAGCGCAAGGACCGCGTCGAGGACGCGATGCATGCGACCCGCGCCGCGGTTGAGGAAGGCGTCGTGCCGGGTGGCGGTGTCGCCCTGCTGCATGCCTCTCGGGCGCTCAAGGGCGTGACCGGCGGCAATGACGACCAGCAAGTCGGTGTCGACATCGTCCGCCGGGCGCTTAGCGCACCGACCCGCCAGATCGCCAACAACGCCGGCGAAGAAGGTGCGGTGGTCGTCGGCAAGGTACTGGAGTCGAAGAGCTCGACCTTCGGCTACGACGCCCAGGCCGACAAATACACCGACCTGGTGAAAGCTGGCATCATCGACCCGGCCAAGGTGGTCCGGGCGGCGCTGCAAGACGCGGCATCGGTGGCCGGCCTGCTGATCACGACCGAAGCGATGGTCGCGGACAAGCCTGAAGACAAAGCCGCCGCACCGGCCATGCCTGACATGGGCGGTATGGGTGGCATGGGTGGCATGGGTGGTATGGGCGGCATGATGTAGCCCACACATACCCTACTCAGGATTGGAGCCGCGCCCCCGGGCGCGGCTCTTTTCTTTTATGCACCCAGCTCCTCGCGGATTCCGGCAAGCCGCCCGAGGATCGCCAGGGCGCGGGTGTCCTCCTCAACGGCGCGGATGTTTGAGTTCGCCAGATCGACGGCGAGGCGCCCCTGGAAATCGGCCACCAGATTGGTCGGCTCGGCCGCGCCGTTGTCGAACAGGGCGGACTGAAGCTGGTCCTGTGGCAGCGAGGTCAGGATCGTCCGGTCGCGGCCGGAAATGGCGCCGC
>CAJWOT010000488.1 GCA_913044215.1 uncultured Rhodospirillaceae bacterium
CCGGCTCCGGTGCAGTCGCAGATGCGTGCGGAAGCCAATTTTTCGAAGCCGCCGCTCACCAACCCGTTCAACGCGGCGCAGCTGCCGGCTTTGAGCGTATGCAACGGCTATGCGCCGGAAGGGCTACCCCTGGCGATGCAAATCGTTGGACACCCCTTCGATGAAGCGACCGTGCTGCACATCGGTCACGCTTATGAGCGCGCAACGAATTGGCGCGACCGGCGTCCGGCATTCAAGCATCCTGAGACCTATGTCGAACCCGTCGCACCCGGCGCAACGGTGGAAGCCGTCGATTCGAGTGCGCTCGAGCACTATCGAGGGCGCATTGAGTCTCAGGGTATGCAACTCGACGAATCGCAACTCGCCGATCTGACGGAAGCGATGCCGCACCTCGAAGCGATGATTGCCCGCATTCCGAAAGATCTGGGGTTTGCGGACGTACCGAGCGCGATCTTCGCCTGGTAGGTGACGACGCCGCGTCCATTTATGGCGCGGATTGCGGGTTTTGGGGCAGGACGTAACGGAGGGCTGACAGGTGAACGAAATTCGTGTGGGCGCGATCGGGCTTGGCAGTATCGGCTTGCGCATGCTTGCCGCATTCGAAGAACACCCGGATTTCGTCGCGACACGCGCATGGGATCCCAGGCTCGAAGCTGTCGAGGCGGCGCGCGCGGCCTTTCCAGATCTGCGAATTGCCGATTGCGCGGGCGAGGTCACCGGGACGCCAGGCTTGGATCTAGTCTACGTGGCGTGCCCGCCCGAACACCATGCGGCCTACGCGCTGGCGGCGCGATCCGCAGACAAAGCGGTTCTATGCGAGAAGCCGCTCGGCATCGACGTGGCCGATAGCGAGGCCTTGGTAAACGCTATGGCGACTGGACCGGCACATGGCGTCAACTTTCTGCTGGCCGCGTCGCGGCCGGCCAACACACTGTACGCGCTCGCGGAACGCGGAGAGCTCGGCCGCATACACCAGGTAGAAGTCCGAATGCACCTGCGGACATGGCGCGAGCGCCGCTACCGCGAAGCCCCGTGGTTGGGGAATTCGAGAGCCGGTGGGTTCTTGCGCGAAGTGTGTTCGCACTATGTCTATTTCGCGCGGCGCTTGCTGGGAGATCTGATCTTACACAGTGCGCATGTCGAAGGTCGCGACGACGTCTCAGCCGAACGGTTCGCGCATATATTGCTGCACGGGGGCGACTGCCCCGTCACGATGACCGGCTCGACCTCGAGCGGGACACCGGACACCAACCTATGCATCGTGCATGGGGAGAGAGCGACTTATCGTATCCGGGACTTCCACTGGTTAGATGTCGCCGGCGCAGGCGGATGGGTGCCGGCCTATCCGGCGCCGGAAAAGCCAGAGCGCGAAACCCATCTGAGACAGCTGGACAATGTCAAACGCATGCTTGCGGGGGACGAAACGGCCACGGCAAGTTTCGCTGACGCCCTGGCGGTTCAGCGACAGGTGGAAGCGATGCTTGCGTAGGCGCGTCCCGCAGCGTTTCGGGCGCTGCCCGCGCTGCCGCTTGGAAATAGATGCGGCGAGGCTCTTTTAAATCGAAGTGCTGAGAACGCCGGAGACCACGAATCCCTATAATAAGGAATAGGGGCCGCCTAAGATGATCCGGAAAAGATATGATCGGATCGTCAGTTACGATGCGGCCCCTATGGAGATTTGACATGAGCACCGCCTTGAAACGAGAAGACGAACCGCGCGCGCCGCGCCCCTGGGACGGATACATTCCCGAGGATGAATTGGCGGTCTACCGAACAGCGGGCTTTGGTCAAGAGGTCGGGATCGGCGAACGACCGGCCTTGCTTGTGATCGACGTCCAATATCGCTCGACCGGACGGACGCCCGCACCGCTGCCGGATGCCCTGACGGAATACCCGTCGAGTTGCGGAGAGGCGGCATGGCACGCGCTGCCGCATATCGCCCGCCTCATTGCGCTATTTCGGAAACTGGGATTTCCGGTTCTGTATCCCTATGTCGCGCCGAAATCACAGCACAGCGCGGGCCAATTTGAGGCAAAGATACCGGGCCTGATGTCTATCCCCGAGGAAGGCTACGCATTCCACGACGCCGTCAAACCGATGGACGGCGATATCCTGATCCCGAAAATTCATGCCAGTGCCTTTAGCGGCACACCCTTGGTCAGGCATCTTATCGGTATGGCGATTGATACCGTCGTTCTCACCGGCTGCACGACCAGCGGGTGCGTACGCTGTGCGGCGGTGGATGCGAACTCTTACAACTTCAGAACCATCGTCGCCGAGGACGCGGTCTTTGACCGCTCGCGGCATTGCCATGCCATCAACCTGTTCGACATCGCAAGCAAATATGCGGACGTGATGCCGACCGAAAGCCTGGTGCCCCAGCTGGAAGGCCTCTCGTCGGCGCGCGGTTGAACGACGATTGTTTTCAAGGGCATGACCCGGGC
>CAJWOT010000489.1 GCA_913044215.1 uncultured Rhodospirillaceae bacterium
TAAGCTTTTGTGAAGTTACAAGACAATTATACGCTCGTTTTTTTCTCGGCTCCTATCCCGTTAACGGTCGCGCGAGGCTAAAGTTACCGGAACTGAATCCGACAGGAGCGATCGATCATGAGCGAAGACATTTGGAACCTCTCCATTGCGGATACGGCCGCGCTGATCGAAAAGGGCGAACTGTCCCCCGTCACCGTTGTTGAAGCCTGCCTGCAGCGCGTTGAATTGGTCGGCGCCAGCCTTGATGCGTTCATCACACTGACCGCGGATGTGGCGCTGGAGCAGGCGCGACAAGCGGAGGCGGAGATCGCCGCTGGAATGTATCGCGGCCCGATGCACGGTATCCCCTTCGGGTTGAAGGATATCTACAACACGGCGGGAATTCTCACTTCGGCGCATTCCCGGATATTGATCGACAATTTGCCCGACAAGGACGCGACAACGACGGCGAAACTCTACGAAGCGGGCGCGGTCCTTCTGGGTAAGTTGGCGACTCATGAATTCGCCCATGGCGGCCCGTCCTTCGACCTGCCCTGGCCTCTCGCCCGTAACCCCTGGAGCCCGGACCATGCGACGGGCGGTTCTTCCAGCGGCTCCGGGGCCGCAGTTGCCGCCGGTTTGGTCAAGGGCGCGATGGGGTCGGATACGGGCGGTTCTATCCGCAATCCTTCCTGCCTGTGCGGTATCGTCGGTATCAAGCCCACCTATGGGCTTGTCAGCCGTGCCGGCGTGATTGCCAATTCATACACCTTCGACCATTGCGGTCCGATGACATGGACGGTCGAAGACTGCGCCATCATGCTGCAGGCGCTGGCGGGTCACGACCCGGCCGACCCGGCGAGCGCCGATGTTGAGATTCCGGACTATCGCGCCGCCCTGACCGGTGACATCCGGGGACTGCGTATCGGCGTGATCCGCCATTTCTGGGAGGAAGAACAGAACGCCAGCGACGCGGTGCGCGATGCGATGGATTCGGCACTGGATGTACTGCGCGGGCTCGGCGCCACGACCGAAGATGCGCGCATGCGCCCCATGCAGAATTACTACGACGTCAAAGTGACGATCGCCGAATCCGAACTATTCGCCATTCACGCTGATCAACTACGCGTGCGGCCTCAGGACTTCGGCGCAGATTTCCGCGGACGGGTATTGCCGGCCTGCCTGATGAGCGGTGCCGATTACGTTTCAGCCCAGCGCGAGCGCCGCACCATGCTGGCGGAAATGGCCCCGCTCTATGAAAAATACGACCTGCTGGTCACGGCGGGTGTCGCGCCGGCCGGCCGGCTCGGCACCCATCAAACCGTCTCGTTCTATCAGAAACCGTCGATCGCAACCCCGTTCAATGTGACCGGCGGCCCGGCGTTGGCGCAATGCATCGGTTTCACCGAAGACGGTCTGCCGCTCTCCATGCAGATTATCGGGCGGCCGTTCGACGAGACGACAGTGTTCCGCGCGGCGCACGCCTATGAAGCGGCAACGCCCTGGCGGGACAAGCGCCCCGACGTTCCGACGAGCGCCGACCCGCTGGTGGAAACGCCACCGCCGCCGCCATCTCTCGACGAGTCCTATCGCGACAAAGTATCGGCCGCGGTCACACAAGCGGGCCTAACATTGTCCGACGGCGATTTCGCACAAGTTCTTGCGGCGGCGCCGCATGTCTACGACATGGTCGGCCGGCTGCGACGCGACCGGGATTATGGTGAAGAGCCCGGCAACACGTTCAGCTTCGGCAAACGTTAGATCGGATCAGGTCTGAAATCAGGACCCCAAAAGCACTTCGGAGCCAAATGGCTCCGAAGCGTTACTCTATACGGGTTGTGAAAGGATGCGGCGCTTAGCCCTGCCGCCATGCGGCCGTTGCCTTGCACTTTTTGCAAACCCGCTCGCCGGCCCACTCGCTTTCGAAGTCGGTGCTGCACAACAGGCACTTGCGAATCTTCTGTGTCTGAGTGTGGATGTGGCGCTCTTCGTCTTTGGTCGGTAGTGCCTCGCTCATATTTTTCCTCTGGGAACTTCCTGCCGTTACGACAGGTTCCTTCCCATCAACTCCCTAAGTTAAGTCCGTGTTTCGAATGATGCCCCGTTAGCCCGTACGCCGGAGCAGGTGGTAACCGAATGCTGTTGTTACCACGTCGCTGTCGGCGCCCACCTCAAGCTGGAAGGCCACTTCATCAAATTCCGGCACCATCGCACCCGGTGAGAAAGACCCGAGATCCCCGCCATCCCTGCCGGAAGGGCAATCGGAATGCGCCGCAGCAAGCGCCGCAAAATCCTCTCCGTTGGCGATTTTCTCCTTGATGCTGCCGATTTCCGACAAAGCCTCTTCCTTCGACCGCGTTGCGGTCGACCGTTCGGACCCTTGATACATCAGAAGAATATGCGAAACCCGGACTTGACCCGCCATACTGCCCTCCCGTTATGAGAACCTGGCAGAAGGCT
>CAJWOT010000490.1 GCA_913044215.1 uncultured Rhodospirillaceae bacterium
ATCTTCGTCGGGCATTTTGCGTTGCTGCATGTGTTCCGCCTGGTGGCGCGGACGGGTATCGACGAAATCTTCACGGCGACGGCGCTGCTCACGGTGATCGGCGTTGCGCTGCTGATGGAAAGTATCGGGCTGTCGATGGCGTTGGGCGCCTTCCTCGCCGGCGTCCTGCTGGCGGATTCTGAGTTTCGTCACGCCCTGGAAGCTACGATCGAACCCTTCAAAGGGTTGCTGCTTGGCCTGTTCTTCATGGCGGTTGGCATGACGGTCAATTTCGGCTTGCTTGCGACCGAGATCGGAATGGTGCTGGCCTTGGTCGCCGCGCTGATGGCTTGCAAATTTTGCGTGCTGCTGGGAGTCGGCGCCGCCGTCGGGCTGAATTGGCGCTCGCGACTGTATCTGGCGGTTTCGATCGCTCAGGGCGGCGAATTCGCGTTCGTCATTTTCGGAATCGCGGTCACCTCCGGTGTCATGGAGAGGGAGCTGTCCGACCTGTTGATCCTCGTCGTCACCCTCTCGATGGCGGTGACGACCTTCCTGTTTCTGATACTGGAGCGGCTACCCACTCGCGAAACGGCCGACATCGAAGTGTCCGAGATGCCGGTCGTCGAGGAAAACCGGGTCGTCATCGCTGGGTTTGGCCGGTTCGGACAGATTGTCGGACGCCTATTGCAAGCCAAGAAGATCGGGTTCACCGCTTTGGAGTCGAGTTCGGAACAGGTCGACTTCGTCCGCCGATATGGCAACAAGATCTACTACGGGGATGCGTCGCGGCTCGAGTTCCTGCGTGCGGTGCGGGTCGACGAAGCCGCCTTCTTCGTGCTGGCGATCGACGATGTCGATACTTCGGTGCGGACGGCGGAAACGGTCATGCGTCACTTTCCCCAAGTCCGAATCCTGGCCCGGGCGCGGAACAGGGAGCATGTCTACAAGCTGATGGATCTCGGTGTGACCGATATTTACCGCGAAACCTATGGCTCGAGCCTGGAGACGGCGGAAGATTTGCTGAACTTTCTCGGTTTGCCTTCGCGGGAAGCTGCCCGGGCGCGCTCCACATTCCGGGAACATGACGAGGACCGGTTGCTGTCGCAGCATGGCGCGCATCACGATCATGATTTGATCGCCGAACAATCGCGCGCCTGGCAGCGGGAATTGGAGGAGATTTTCGAGCAAGATGCCGAGGATGAGGCGGCCGACGCCGCGAAAACGGCTTCCTGATCGGCTTGCTTACCCAAGAAAGCGCGGTAGCCGGTCGAGGAACGCGTCGATGTCCGCCTCTGCCGTAAAGAGGTGCGCGGACACCCTGATGCGCCCGTTATCGCCCCAGACCAGGAACCCGTCTTTCTGCGCCCGCGTTACAAATGACTCGGTATCCGCCCATTCAAATGCCGCGTTGGCGGCCTGCTGTACCGGGTCAGACGGTGTCATCACCGGAAGGCCTGCCTGTGCCATGCCGTCGACAAGACAGCTTGCCAAGGGCCTGACATGATCCGTAATCGCCTCGATCCCAAAGCTGTTCAAATAGTCGATCGATGCCTTCAAAAGATACGCGCCGAGATGCCCGACATTGCCGTACTCCGCGCGCTGCGCGTCGTCCTTGATTGCGAATCCTGCGACGGTGGAAGTGGCGGAATGCCAACCGACCCCGGAGGGTACAAAGTCGGGCCACCGTGCCCGGTTCCAGCCCAGCACGCCGTCATGCACCCCGAGCAGGAATTTGTAGCAACTGCTGACCACAAAATCGCAGAGGTCGCCGGGTACGGGCACGACGCCCAACGCGTGGCTCGCATCGACAAGTAGGGCTGTCGGCGTGCCGGACAAGGCGTTGGAAACCTTTGCGATGTCTAAATGCTGGCCGGTCAAGGCGTTGACCTGACTGACATAGACCAATCGCGTCTTCGAATCGCAGGCCGACAACAGGCCGTCGATACCGATCGTCCATCCGTCGCAAGGCACGGTTCGCACGGTCACACCGATATCCGCGAGCCGGGCCAACGCGTAGCGGCCGGACGCGTAGTCCAAGGCCGCGACCACGGCGTTATCGCCCGGCTGCCAGTCGATACTGGACACGACTTTCGCAATGGCCTCTGAGGCGTTGCCGGTCAGCGCGATATTCTGAGGCGCGAGATTCACCAGCGATGCGAGCTGTGTCCGAACTTCGTCGACGACGGCCCAATGCACCCGGTACCCTTCCATCCCACGCGCTTTGTCCCGTGCGAAATGCTCGAACGCGGCGCGGTGTGCCTGCAGCAGGGGGGGCTGTCCCCCGGTTGCCAGATGCACGATATCGTCAAGACCGACAAAGTCTTCTTTGGGGGCGGGGAGGATAGGCATATTCCCGATCCGATGTTGTGGCGAACATTGTACCGAATCCAAGCGTAGCTCGGTTCCTTATCGCCCACAAAAACAAAGGGTTGAGACCTTTC
>CAJWOT010000491.1 GCA_913044215.1 uncultured Rhodospirillaceae bacterium
GCGAAATCCGCATAGGCGCCGAACATTTTCGCGCCGAACGGAAACCAGGGGACGGGCGCCACCACATGTGCTTCCACCTTGCCGCCATCGATAAGATGCCGCAGACGGTTCTCGACAAAGACACCGTGCGACGGCTGCGCAGCGTTGGGGAAGAGGGTCGAGAAGGTGAGGATTTTAAGCATGCGGCGATGGGCCTGGGGCGGGGTGGCGCGACGGTAAGGGCGTTCGGGTTGAAAAAGGGTGAATGTTCCAGGTCGTTTGACCATCGACCGGGCGTATCGGAATTCGCAGGGCGCTGCAAGGCGCCCGCGCGGTTGCATCATTGGGCATCGCAAAGCATGTTGGATCGCAAAGGCAGCGAGACAGGAGAAGGCAGCATGGCCTTAAAGCACGTGGTCACTGAAATAGGCATGGGGACGGATATCCGCGGGGCGGATCCGACCAAGGCGGCCGTCCGCGCCTTGCGCGACGCGCTATGGCACAACTCGCTCACGGTTGCCCCGGCGCTGGGACTGGATACGGATTCGATGCAGGTCGAGGTGACCATCGGCGTCCCGATGCCGGACAAGGTCGATGCCGCGCAGGTCGCTGCCGTGCTCCCGCATGGAACCGGGACGGTGAATGTGGTCGAAGGCGGGCTGCAAATCCCCAACGATGCGGGGACCGATTCGACCTTGATCGCGCATGCCGCCGCCGTCGTGCGGCTGGATCTGGATTGAGGAGGGCCGCGACATGACTGCGAAACGAGTCATCCTCGAAATGGGCGCCGGCAACGATCTGCATGGCAAGGACTACACCAAGGCCGCGTGCCGCGCCGTCGACGACGCGCTGCACCACAGCTCGCTCGTGATGATCCGCACCCTGGGCGTCAACAAGGACGACGTGCTGGTTGACGTCACGATTGGCGTGGCTAAGCCCGAAGAGGTCGATACTGAGGCCGTCAAAGCGAAGCTGCCCGTCGGTCAGGTGACGGTCAAAGCGGTTAAGGGTGGTCTTGACCTGCCCGATCCTGACACCGGCGATACCCTGGTGATGGCCAGCGCCGCGATAGAGGTGCGGCTCGACCTCGATTAGAGCTGGGCGAAGTCGAGCGCGCGTCCCAAATCATCTTGCAGGTCCAGCGGATCTTCCAGACCGACTGACAGGCGCACGAGGCCGCCGCCGATACCGAGCTGTTCGCGCTCATCTTCGCTGAGCCGCTGGTGCGTGGTGGTCTGCGGATGGGTGATCAGACTTTTTGCGTCGCCAAGATTGTTTGATAGGTCGATGATCTCCAGCGCGTTGAGGAACTTGAACGCGGTCTCCTTGCCGCCGGTCAATTCGAAGCTGACCACCGTACTGGCGCCGCTCATCTGCCGCTTGCACAATTCATGCTGGGGGTGCGACTCGAGACCGGGATAGATCACCCGGTCGAGCGTCGCTTGCGCTTCGAGGAACCGTGCGATCTGCAAAGCATTCTGACAGTGCTGGCGGACGCGCAAATCGAGCGTCTCCAACCCCTTCAAGCAGATCCAGGCGTTGAACGGGCTCATTGCCGGGCCGGTATGGCGCATGAAGGGCGTGACGAATTCCTTATGGAATTCTTTGTCGCACAGGATCGCCCCCCCGAGCGCGCGTCCCTGACCGTCGATATGCTTGGTCGTGGAGTACACGACGATGTCGGCGCCCAGTTGCAGCGGCCGCTGCAGCATCGGGGTGGAGAAGACATTGTCGACGATTACGCGGGCGCCGGCCTTGTGTGCCAACGCGGAAACCGCCGCGAGGTCGATAATCTCCAAGGTCGGATTGGTCGGCGTTTCCAGGAAGACGCATTTGGTCTTGCGGCTGAGCGCCTCTTCCCATTCCGCTAGATTAGTGCCGTCGACGACACGCGTTTCGACGCCAAGCCGCGGCAAGATGTCGGTCACGATATAAAGGCAGGACCCGAAGAGGGCACGGGAGGCGACGACGTAGTCGCCCGCCTCGACCTGGCAGGCCAGAGCTGCGAATACGGCAGCCATACCGCTGGCCGTCGTGGCGCAGGCTTCTGCGCCTTCGAGCAGGGCGAGCCGTTCTTCCAGCATCGAGAGGGTCGGGTTGGCGTAGCGGGAATAGATGTAACGGTCTTTGTCGCCGGCGAAGGCCGCTTCCGCTTCCTCGGCCGACTCGTAGACGTAGCCGGACGACATGTAGAGCGCTTCGCTGGTTTCGTTGAATTCGCTGCGGGTCAATCCACCCCGCACTAACTTTGTCGCCGTCCGCCAGCGCGGATCACAGCACACCGTTTGCGTCATCGCTCCCTCCCTCCCATAGGCGACCTCGCTGGAGACGGGGCAATGAAAAAACCCCGACCGCGAGGTCGAGGTTTACAAACAAAACCGTTCGGACCTTTTAGCGGTTTATTTAACGTGGCCGCAATCCGGTCGGACAAATCGCCAC
>CAJWOT010000492.1 GCA_913044215.1 uncultured Rhodospirillaceae bacterium
TCGATGACGCAGCCGGTATCGGCGAGTCGGAACAGACGCTCATGGTCGAAGATGGTGCGGTCGATATGGCTGATCACCGTGCGCTCGGGTGCGCCGTCATGCGCCTGGATGAAGTCCATCACTTCCTGCGGCTGGTCCGCGTCGCGCCCGGGATGGACGTTCAGGGATGCCCCGGTCTCCCGCTGCGCGATGATGGCCCCCGCCATGACCCGCTTTTCCAGATCGGTCCAAGGGGATTGGCAGCCAATCTCGCCGATCATTCCGGCGCGGATGTCGGTACCCCAGGCGCCGACCGTGACCTGCTCGATCATTTCGGAGGCAAAGCTGTCGATGTCGCGGCTGCGGTTTTCCTCATCCTGGTACTCGTCCACGTAATGGCCGCATCCCATCACCACATGCGCGCCGGAGTCGCGTGAAATCTGTGCAAGAGCGTCCGGGGCTGGGGCAAGCCCGCCGGAGCTCAGCTCGACGATGGTGTTGCCGCCCGCAGCAACCATCTCCTTCACTTCGAACGTTGCGAGTTCGGCGGAGCGTGAAATGTAGTTGCGCGGCACCTTCACTCGGCCGTAATTGAATTGCCAGCAATTGCAGAGGTTGATCTCCGGTCCTTGATCCGTCTCCTTCGCCATCTGCGGTGTCCGGATATCCCAGACCAGATGCTCGTGCATCAACGTGTTGCCCAATTCAGCCGGATCGATCGGTCCGAGTACGGTTTGGGCCTTTCCCTTCAGTGCGGTTGCCGGCATCAGCTGCGTTCCTTGAGAAGCGGTTTGCGTTGCGCGACGACATCGTCGAGCGCGTCGAGGAAACCGTCCAACTGTTCATCGGTCAAGATACTGGAAAGCGCGATGAAGCCGCGGCGGGCCACATAGTAGCCGCGCTCGAGGAGATCGAGGAAAAGCAGTTCCTTCGCGCCGTCATCGCTATCGGCCACATCGTCGATCGTTCGGATGGGGCCGGCCAGCCCGTGCAGGTTCATCAGCGAACCGGTGCCGGAAGCGTGCAAAGCGACGCCGTGTTTCTCGAAAACGCCGTTGATGCGTACCCGTATTTTGTCTCCGGTCGCATGCAGTTGCGCGGCGATATCTGGCGTGAAGGCTTCGGTCATCGCCGCGATTCCGGCATGCATCGACAGTACATTGTTGTTGAAAGTGCCGGCATGAGGCATCGCGTTCGGGGCCGCCGGGTCGTAGATACCCATCAGGTCGGCACGACCGCCAAAGGCGCCGAAGGACATGCCGCCGCCGATCCATTTGCCTAGCGCAATCAGGTCTGGCGTGATCCCGTACTCGCCATGCGCGCCACCACGGCCAAAGCGCGAGGTCATGACCTCGTCAAAGATCAGCAGCGCATCGCATGCTGTCGCTTCTTCGCGCAGCATCGCCAGGAAAGCCGGATCGCCCGGGATACAGCCGCTGGAGCCGAGCATGGGTTCCACCGTGATGCAGGCGAGGGAATCCGCATGTTCGCGTATCAGCGCGCGGGTGCGGTCGATATCGTTGAAATGGCCGAGCACGAAGGGGAAGGGGGCATTAATCGGGATGCCGCCGCCACCGAAATACAGCAACCCGCCGTGATAGCCGCCGTGGAACACCATGACCCTTTCGCGTCCGGTAAGGTGCCGGGCGGTGGAGATCGCCATCAGATTGGCTTCTGTGCCGGAATTCGTGAATCGCACCTGCTCGACAGCGCGGAACCGTTCGGCAACCAGGTCCGCCAGGCGGAACTCCGCCAGATTGTGCGCGCCCAAATTGAGCCCGACCTCGAGCGCTTCGTCGATCGCCTTGCGGATGGCCGGATGAGAATGGCCGAACACGCCGGCCGTATACTCACCAAGCAGGTTGAGATAGCGATTGTCGTCTACATCATGCAGGAAGGCGCCTTCGCCGCGCGCTGCGCGGACGGGAAAGGGACCATGGTAAAGCACCGTCCGCGTGTTCCCGCCGGGCAAGTGGCGCTGCGCCGCTTCGTGCGCCTCTCGCGTCTTGGGCCGCCGTTTGGTATAGACGGCGCGCGCATCGGCCAGGGCCTCGTCCATCGAGAGGTTTCGTCGCATCGCAAAATCCATCGTTTTGCAGTAAACAATACCGCGTGAACGTAATGGTATCTTCGCCATTGCACCAGAATGTTGAATTTGTCCGCCGCAGGAAAAGCTATGGACCATCTGAAACGGGTCGAAGATGAATTTACGCGACAGGCGGAGACGTTCAGTGCCTATGCCAGCATCGCCGGAGGCGATGTCATCGAAAGGTTCCAGGAAAATATCGGCGAAGCGGCGACCGGTACGTTGTTGGACGTTGCCTGCGGTCCCGGTGCTGTATCCGCCGCGCTTGCACTCAAAGCTGAAAGCGTGACCGCATTCGATGCGACTTCTGCGATGCTGGACAAAGCGCGCGAGCGCTGCGAAGCGGC
>CAJWOT010000493.1 GCA_913044215.1 uncultured Rhodospirillaceae bacterium
GACCAGGATGTCCGCGGCCCGAGCCGCCAAAGATGTCTTGAAATCCAATGCCTTCCTTCCTGTCACCAGCCCGTCGACCGAAAACGGCAAGGTTTAACAGACACTATAATAAAATACTGCGCAACGTACCCGAAATGGGTGACTTCGGATTGCGGGTTTCCCCATATCAATAGGACAGGATTTGAAAACGGCTGAAAACAGTTACGGGGATAGATCATGAAACATTCTGCGATGCGGTCGGTTACTTTGGGGCTCTTCACCGGCTTTTTCGGGACTTCCGCCCTTTTCATGGCGCTTTACTGGAGCTAACCGAAGGAATTCGGCGGTATAACGGTCGGGGCCATTGAGCCCTGTCGAAAGCGGCGGTTTTCCGCCGCTTTTCGTTTTTGGTCGCCACGTTTGCAAATAGCGCGGGAACCGACCGGCCCGGCATGTCTATACTCCCCGCGTTTTCTTCACAAACGAGGCACAGGGCATGAGTTGGGAACGGGAAGTCCGGGATATCGAGGAAAAGCGGAAGCTGGCGCTGGAACAGGGCGGGCCCGCGGGCGTCGACCGGCAGCACAATGCCGGCCGGATGACGATCCGGGAGCGGATCGACACGCTCATCGATAAGGACAGCTTTCACGAGATGGGCGCCGGCGCCGGCGCCACCGAGCGCAATCCGGACGGCTCCATCGCCGCCTTCTCGCCGGCCAACTTCGTGTTGGGCTTTGGCGACATCAATGGCCGCCGCTCGGTCGTCGGCGGCGAGGATTTCACCCTGCGCGGCGGCTCGCCGAACGAGGCCGGCCTGCGCAAGAGCATGTATGCCGAGGAATTGGCCTGCCAGTACCGCGTCCCGCTGATCCGCCTGCATGAAGGCGGTGGCGGCAGCGTCACCGGGGCCGGCGGCAAGACCGTCGGCACGCCGCCCTATTCGCCGCCACGCTTCCAGTCCGTCGCCCGTGCCATGGCAACCGTACCCGTCGCCACGGCGGCGCTGGGCCCGGTCGCGGGCCTGCCCGCCTCGCGCCTCGTCGCCTCGCATTTCTCCGTCATGAGCCGCAAAACCGCCCAGGTGCTGATCGCCGGCCCCGCCGTCGTCGAGCGCGCCCTGCACGAGAAGAAGACTAAGGAGGAGTTGGGCGGCGCCAAGGTGCACACGCGCAACGGCGTTGTCGACAATATCGCCAAGGACGAGGAAGACGCCTTCGCGCAAATCCGCCGCTTCCTCTCCTACATGCCGCAAAGCGTCCACGAGCTGCCGGAGAGGCTGGCGAGCGACGACGATCCGAACCGCACCGACGAAGAGCTGCTGTCGCTGATTCCGCGCGACCGGCGGCAGATCTTCGACGCCCGTAAGCTGATCGGGCTGGTCTTCGACACCGGCAGCTTTTTCGAAATGGCACGCGATTTCGGCCGCGGCCAGATCATCGGCCTCGCCCGCATGAACGGCCAGGCCGTCGGCGTGCTCGCCAACGACGGGCGGTTCTATGCCGGCGCCATGACGGCCGCGGGCGCGCAGAAAGTCCGTCGCTTCGTGGAAATGTGCCAGACCTTCCACCTGCCGGTCATCGCCCTGGTCGACGAGCCCGGCTTCATGATCGGCAGCGAGTCGGAGAAGCTGGGCGCAATCCGCTACGGCACCGCCACGGTGATGACGGTCGCCAGCTGCGTCGTGCCCTGGGCATCGGTGGTCGTGCGAAAATCCTACGGCGTGGCGCAGGGTGCACATTACGGCCCGGATGCCTATGTGCTGGCTTGGCCCTCAGCCGAGATGGGGGCGTTGCCAATCGAGGGCGGTGTCGCGGTCGCATTCCGCCGCGAACTGGCCGAGGCGGAAGACCCGGAAGCACGCCGCCTGGAACTGGAGGAACAGCTCGCCGAACGCACCCGGCCGAACGCCCGCGCGGAGTCCTTCTCGATGCATGAACTGATCGACCCGCGCGAAACCCGCGCCCGGCTGTGCCAGTGGATCGAATGGATTCAGCCGATCCTGCCGAGCCTAGTCGGGCCGGTCAGCTTCCCGGTGCGGCCGTAGCGATGGCGGATGCCCCTTTCCGGAATCCGGCGGAACTGGAAAAGATCACGGCGGTAGCCGGGACGTCGGATGACGGCCCGATCGTCATGCTCAACCTCAACCGCTACAAGGACGCGGCCGGTTTTCCCGACGGCGCGCTCTACCGCCGCTACAGGGAGGCGCTGGACGCGCTGCTGCCCGAGGTCGGCGGCAAGATCCTTTGGCACGCCCCGGCCTGGGGGCAGGCCGCCGGCACCCAGGAAATCGATGAAATCCTCGCCGTCTGGTATCCGAGCCACCAGGCCTTCCTCGACATGCCGCAGCAGCCTGGTGCTGAAGAGAATTACCGCCTGCGCCAGGATTGCGTCGCCGAAGCCACCATCCACCGCTGCCCCGGCGACCGG
>CAJWOT010000494.1 GCA_913044215.1 uncultured Rhodospirillaceae bacterium
AAGGATCGCGCGGGCACGGCGGCGGCGATGGTTCTGATGGCGCTGGGCGTGCCCCGGGAAACGGTGTTCGAGGATTACCTGCTGACCAATCAATATTGGGACCGTGGCGGCCGCGAGAAACCGGGCATGGATGCGGAGACCGTCGCCAGTATTTTCGCCGCGCGCCCGGAATATCTTGAGGCGGCGTTCGGCGCGATCGAAACCCGCTACGGCACGGTCGATACCTATCTCGAAGAGCATATCGGGCTCGACGACGCGGCGCTCGGCGCCCTGCGGTCGGCCTGCTTGAACTGACCGCCGGCCGAGACAAGCTCAGCCGGCGACCGTTCGTGTCTTACGGAATATCCGCCAGGGCGGCGCCTGGATGCGCTTCTGCTTCGGAAACTTCGTAAGTCTTGACGATCTTACCGTCCGTCCCGACGAGCACGGAGATCCGCGTTGCGCGTTCCTGGTCCGCGCTTTCCGCCGCGCCATAGGCCATGGCGACGGACCGGTCGGCATCGCACAACAGGTCGGCTGTCAGGCCGACGTCGCTGCGCCACTGTTTCAGATCATCCGTCGGACTGAAGGTAATGCCCAAAACGACGGCGTTCTTGTCAGCATAGTCTTGGGTTCGATCACGGAACCCGTTGGCTTGCTTGGTTCAATTGTTCCCGAAGGCGCGGGGATAGAACCAGAGCAAGACGTTCTTGCCCGCGTAATCCGCGAGGCTGACATCCTGCCCGTCCTGATTGGGCAAGGTAAAGGCCGGCGCCGTGCTGCCGACTGCAGGTAAAGCCATGATGTCCTCTTCGTTTGACGACTCTCGTTGAAGCGCAAAGTCTAACATCTGCGCCCGGCTGCGCCACCTGGATTAGCCGGTATAATCGATCGAATGTTGCGCAAGGAGACAAGGAAATGACATCTGGGATGGGGCCCTTCGATCTCGCCACCGTACGCACGGTCATGGGGCCGCAAGGCGACGCGACGACGAAATCCCTCTCGCCGGATTTCTATGCGGAACTCGACCGGGAATTCGACGGCTTCGCCGGTCACACCCTCGTCTCAAGACATTCCTTCGATACGCCGTGGGAAAGCTGGGAGCGACACCCGAAAGGGGATGAGCTGGTTTACCTGCTGGAAGGCGATACCGATTTTTTGCTGCGTCACGAAGGAAAGGAAACAACAATCCGTGTGAATGCACCTGGCACTTACATCACCGTGCCGAAAAGCGCGTGGCACACCGCTTCACCGCGCAAACCCACCACGATGCTGTTCTTCACGCCGGGCGAGGGCACGGAACATGCGGAAGATCCGAAGCCTTAGGAAACGAGTTTCGGGTCGCGATCAGGACGCAACGGCGACGCTTTGCATTCGGGGTATCCTGATACGGAATATCGTCCCCTGACCCTCGGTGCTATCGAAATCGATGGAACCGCGATGTGCCTCCGCGATCAATTTACAGATCGCGAGGCCGAGCCCGGTGCCCTTTGTCTGGTTCGGTCCCGGTGCCTGGGCGAACTGTTCGAACACCCGTTGATGAAACGCTTTGGGAATACCAATTCCATTGTCGGAGACACTCAACGCCAAATCTTGCCCTTCGATGGTCGTGGAAACCTCAATGTGCGCGCCATCGGGTGAGAATTTTATGGCGTTGGAGATCAGGTTTCGCAGTAATTGGCCAAGACGCGCTTGGTCGCCTACCAGTGTTGTGCCGGTCTTTGCATCGACATCGATCGTGATGTTTCGCTCCAGCGCGCTGCCGATCATTGTTTGGCAGGTTTCCTGCACCAGCATGTCGGCATCGACCACGCCGAAATCGAAGCTCATCTCGCCGAGGCGGTATTTCTGAAAATCCAGCAGATCGTTGATCAAGTCGAGGAGCAAGGCCGTGTTCCGGTTTGCAATTGAAATCGCTTCCTCGGACTTGTCTGGGTCGGTCACGATGCGGCTATCCGCGAGCAGGCCGAGCGCCCCTCTGATGGACGTCAACGGCGTGCGAAGCTCATGGGTCACGCGCGAGATGAACTCATCTTGTAACGTTTCCCTATGTGCGGCATCGCTGACCGATTGCATCGCGTCCTGCAGCGCGATCCGCAGTTCCATCTCGTCTATTACCAGTGTGGCCAGATCGGTCAGCAGTTGTCTATGGCTGGCGGAAAGCTGGTGGGGGACGGTATCGATCGCACAAAGGGTACCGAGCTTGAGCCCTTCCGCCGTCGTGAGCGGCGCACCAGCGTAAAACCGAATGGCCGGGTCGGTCGTGACGAGTGGATTATTCCGGAACCTCGGATCTTTCGAGGCGTCCTCGACGATGAATACACCGTCATCGAGGATGGCATGAGCGCAGAACGCGATATCGCGAGGGGTTTCCGATGCCTCCAAACCATGGTGCGATTTAAACCAT
>CAJWOT010000495.1 GCA_913044215.1 uncultured Rhodospirillaceae bacterium
GCTGCACGGCGCCGACTGAACGCCGGGTTACGCTTTATCCGGCTGCGCCGTCATGCCGCGCGCAGAACTGCAGCACCTCGCGCGTGCACGCTTCCGGATAGAGCAGCTGGACCATATGGTACGGCGTCGGCAGATGGACCAGAGTGAAATCCGCCAGGCCATCACGAAGCTTCGCTTCCTGTGCCGCGCTCGTGATCTGGCCCGAAGTGGGATAGAGGCCAAGCACCGGCGCGCGCACCTCCGGCAGGAATGACGACGCATCGGCGGCGTTGACCAGCTTCGACATCGCGACCTGGACGTCCGGGTCGCCCTTGGCGAACTCATCGACATACCAGTCGAATAGCTCCGGCTCTTTGTCAGCGGGCAGACGGGTCTTGCGCGTCGTCGCCGCGACCCAGTCGCGAATGCCCATGCGCACCATGGCATCGGTGCGCGAGCCATGCCCCAGGGAATAGCGGTCCTTCATCTGCTGTTCGATGAACACCGGCGTGCCGACCAGGGTCAGGGTGCGGACCCGCTCGGGATGCAGCGCTGCAAGGGCGAGCCCGAGTATGCCGCCCATCGATTCCCCGCAATAATGCACGCACTCGAGCGCCAGGTGATCGCACAATGCCAACAGATCGCCGACAAGATTGTCCAAACTCAGGCTGCGTTCCAGATCCGACGGCCGTGTCGAGCCGCCGAGACCGCGCATGTCCGGTCGCACGATCTTGAAATGCCGCGCCAGCAACGGGATCCAGCGATACCAGAAGCGGCCCGACCGGCCATTGCCATGCTGCAATATTAGCGTGGGGGCATGCGCCCAGGGATCGGTAAAATCGTCGATCTGATAGTGGATCGAGAGGCCGGCCTCGCGGCGCAGTTCAGCCATGCAGCGCCCGCACCGCAGCCATATGCGCCTCGGAAAATTCATTCACGGTGACGATGGCGTCATCGAAGCCGATGTCCGCCAGAATGTTCAACCGGGCCTTGGCTTCTTCCACGCCGCAACGCAGATCGAGATTGTCTTCGTCGCCGAGGGCGCCGCCGGTGGCAGAAAAGTCGACCGGGATATTCGAGGCCACCGTGCGCCCGCCGTCTTCGCCCTTGAACCGCTTTATCCCCTCTTTCAGGGTCGCAATGGTGGTGAAGTGGCAGGAGGAGATCCAGCCGTCATAGTCGTTCGCCGCGATCGGAATCCAGCGGCTGCCGGCCCAGCTGCCGATGAGGATCGGCGGCCCGCCGGCGGCATCGTCCAGCGGTGTGAGGTTGGCGTCGCCAACCGTCTCACCGCGCCACAAAGCCTGCATGACCGGCAGGGCCTCGGCGAGAGTGCGGAAGCGGGCGCTGAAATCATTACCCGTCGCCTTGAAATCGCCTTCCGTTGACCCGGTGCCGACACCGAGGCGAATGCGCCCGCCGGACAGGTAGTGAATACCCAGGATACGGTGCGCCAGCTCCACCGTGCCGCGCAGGGGCACCTGCAGAATGCACGTCCCTAATTCTATTTTCTCCGTGACCGCGGCGGCGGCGGCCATGCCGCTCACCGGATCGACCCGGAACGTACCGCGGCCGAGCGCGTCGAAAAACCAGATCCCGTCGAAGCCGACCTGCTCCGCCGTGCGCATGGCCTGCGTATAGCCTGGCCCGGTCGCCGTCTGCGACCCGTGAATGTTGAGGCTAACCCCGATTCGCATGAAACTCTCCTGTGCCGTTTGGCCAAAGATAGGCGCTCAGGCGGCCCCTTCAAAGATGCCGCCGCGGGCGACGATACGCCCGTCATGCACCACCAGCGATCGCGGCGGATGGCGGACGACGGCCTCCGCTACGGTCTCGACGGGTAACGTGAAGAAATTCGCCGGCTGGCCGGCGGCGAGCCCGTAATCGGCGATGCCGAGAAGGTCGGCGCCGCTTCGAGCGGCAAAATGAAACGCCAGTTCCAGGTCCGGATCGGTGCGGAAGTTGGAGCGCCAGCCGATCAGCATGGCGCGCTCCAACATGTCGCCGTCGCCATAGGGACACCAGCTGTCGCGAATGCCGTCATTGCCGGAAGCGATACGGACCCCCGCCTCGTGCATGCTTTTGACCGGCGGGATCGACGAGCCGCCCGGCGCGTGCGTCACATTGGCGACACCAGCATCCGCCATCGCCTCAATGCGCCGGGAGGCGTCGCTTTCATCGATATCGCCCAGGCAGAACCCATGGCTGATCGCGACACGGCCCTGCATGCCATGCGCGCGGGTCCGCTCGACGATGGCGTCCACCTCTGCCGCGCCGCGTTCGCCGCCATCATGCAGATGAATATCGATTTCGACCCCCTTGCGCTCGGCGAATGCGAAGAGCAAATCGAGCTGTCCCGCCACATCACCATCGATCCCGGCCGGGTCGATGCCGCCG
>CAJWOT010000496.1 GCA_913044215.1 uncultured Rhodospirillaceae bacterium
TGGCGCGGAATCGAGCGAATTTAAAGGGTAGAATTGCGGTCGTTTAGCCGCTGATGCGTGCCGCCACGGTGTCACCGAAGGCATCCGTTCCCAGTGGCCCGCCCAGGTCGGTGGTGCGGCCCGATTCGTCAGAAAGTTGGGCATCGACGGCTTCGCTTAAACGTTGTGCCGCGTCGGTGAGGTCTTCCCGTCCGTTCCGGTCGCCGAGCCAGTCCAACAGCATGCCGGCGGACAGCATCAGCGCCGTTGGATTGGCAATGTTCTGTCCGGCGATATCGGGCGCGGAACCGTGCGCCGCCTGCGCGATCGCGTGGTCCGCGCCGGCATTGATCGACGGTCCCAAGCCGAGCCCGCCGGACAGCTCCGCGCTGAGATCGGACAGGATGTCGCCGAACATGTTCGTCGTGACAACCACGTCGAAGGCGGCGGGTTGGCGCACCAGCAACGCCGCCATCGCATCGACAATCACCTCGTCCACTTCCAGCCCGTCATATTTCGATGCAACCTCGTGGGCGGTGTCGGTGAACAGCCCATCGGACAGCTTCAGGACGTTTCGCTTGTGCACGATGGTGAGTTTGCGACGCCGGGCCATTGCAAGCCGGCAGGCGGACTCGGTAATCCGTGCCGACGCCTGTTTGGTGATCTTGCGCACGGCGAGCGCGACGTCTTCCGTGGCGAGGAATTCGCCCGACCCCTGGAACATGGCGCGGTCGGCGTAAAAGCCTTCCGTGTTTTCGCGCACCATCACCAGGTCGATATCCTGCGCCATCGCGCGGATCCCCGGGCGCGCCCGGGCTGGCCGGACATTGGCGTAGAGATCGAACGTCTTGCGGAACCATGGCGACAGGTTGATGCCGCCCTCTTCCGGCGACGGGTAGATCAGGGAATGAGTCGGCCCCAGGATGACGCCGTCGGCCTCCGCCGCCTGTGCCTGTACCTCGTCGGTCAAGGTGACACCATGTTTTTCCAGACTGCTCAATCCTGAGTCGGCACGGGTGATCTCGAGACCGAGGTTCAGCCTATGGTTCAGCGCATCGACGGCACGAACCGTCGCATTGGCGATTTCCGGACCGATGCCGTCACCGTCGAGGACAAGAATTTTCATGCTGGTATTCCTTTGAGCGTCAAAACGTCGCCAAGATGAACTGGCGGCGGAAGGGAAAGAGGGTCTTCCCGTTGGGTTGCGGCGGATAGGCGGCGGCGATACGCGCCCGGTAGTCGGCTTCGAACTCGCTGCGCCACGGCTCGTCTAACGGATTCAGGAAGCGGGTCAGCCAGGTGCCCTTGGTGTATTCGGCGACCGGGTTGTCGCCCTCCAGCACCTGGACGTATTCGGTTTCCCAGATCTGTAAGTCGCGTGCGAGAGGGTCGAGCAAATTGTAGTAGAAGGTCGGCGCCTGGGTGGGCACCGCGACCCAGACGGACTCCAGCAGGTCGCGCCATGGGCCTTCGCGAATAACGTCCAGCATGGTGCTATGCGACGGCGCATCGAAGTTGCGTGGCATTTGGACCGCCAGCACGCCGCCAGGCGCGAGTTGGGCGGCGATATTCGGGAACAGCGTTTCGTGCCCGGTAACCCATTGCAGTGCCGCGTTGGAGAATATGACGTCGTACTTCCGCGCTGGGTTCCAATCCGTGACGTCGACCTTTTCAAACTGTATGTCGGGAACGGCGTCTCGCGCCTTGGCAAGCATTTCGTCTGAATTATCGAGGCCAAATATTTCCGCATCTGGCCATCGCTGTCGCAACAGGGGGGTAACGTTTCCCGGACCGCAGCCGAGATCGACGACGGTTTGCGGTGTCTCCAGCGGGATGCGGGCCAAGAGATCGATCGCGGGCTGCAGCCGCGGTGCTTTGAAGGCCAAGTATTGTTGCGGATCCCAAACCATGTTTGTCTCTCACCAAATTTGCGATGACTAGCATAGGCAACGGGCCTAGGTGCCGTCGATGGCTCGACGTCGGCAAAGCGCCAATTGCCGTTTGATGGGAGAATTACATGGCGGACGAGGCGGCGGCGAGGGACCTCGCGGCGAAAGCATTGATTTTTATCGCACAGGATCCGGATCGGATTGGCCGCTTCCTGGCACTGAGTGGCATAGGCCCCGCAGATATCCGTGAACGGGCGCAAGATCCCGCGTTTCAGGGGGGCATCCTCGATCATCTTCTGACGGATGAGCCGTTGCTTTTGGAGTTTGCCGATTGGGCGGAGATTGAGCCGACTGCGGTCGCTGAGAATAGACGGCACCTGCCAGGCTTTATGCCTACTTAGTGCCGGCCTCGATCGCTTCCGGCGCGCAAATCTCGCCGCGCCTGACCACTCTATGCAGTATGCTGGCCGCCAGTTCGCCGAGTTTACGGGCCTG
>CAJWOT010000497.1 GCA_913044215.1 uncultured Rhodospirillaceae bacterium
ACTGGTGCTATCCCGACCGCAGCTTATACCGCTGTATCTTCCCCGTTGCCGTCTTCGGCAATTCCTCAACGAAATTGAACCAGCGCGGGTATTTGTACGGCGCGAGATTCGCCTTCACGTGGGCTAGCAATTCCTCTTCCAACGCGTCACCCGCATCCGCCGGATCGTTCAGGATAATATGCGCTTCCGGCTTGATCAGATCGTCGGCATCGGGACGGCCGACGATAGCTGCCTCCAGAACCTTGGGGTGAGCTACAAGTTCCGCTTCGATTTCGACAGGAGAGCACCAGATACCGCCGACCTTCATCATGTCGTCGCTGCGACCGTGACAGACGAAATAGCCATCCGCGTCGCGGCTGTAGGTGTCGCCCGTATTGACCCAACCGTCGGCGATGGTTTCCGCCGTCTTCTCCGGATTGTTCCAATAGTATTTCAGGGTAGAACCACCCTTGATGCGCAGATTGCCGGTCTCGCCGTCGGGAACCTTGTTGCCATCCTCGTCCAAAATTTCCGCCTCATAGCCCGGCACGATCCGGCCGCTGGTGCCGGGTTTCACGTCGCCCGGCCGGTTGGCGATGAAAATATGCAGGATCTCCGTCGTGCCGATACCGTCATAGATGTCGAGGCCGGTCCTTTCCTTCCAGCGCCGCAAGATATCGGCGGGCAGCGGCTCGCCGGCTGAGACGCAAGCCTTCACCGACGACAGGTCCCAATCCGCATTGGCCTCCAGCGCCTGCAACTGCGCGGCGTACAAAGTCGGCACACCGTAATAGACCGTCGATTTGTAGCGCTGGATCATGTCGAACATGTCGTTCGGAGTCGGCCGTCCCGGAAACAGCACCGCCTGACCGCCCGACCAAAGCGGGAAGGTCATCGCATTGCCGAGGCCGTAGGCGAAAAACAGTTTGGCGGCGGAAAAACAGATATCGTCCTCGCCGACACCCAACACGTCCTCGCCATAAAGCTGGCTGGTCACCACCATGTCCTGATGGGCATGGACGGCCGCCTTGGGCAAGCCGGTCGAACCGGAGGAGAACAACCAAAAACAATCGTCGCTCGCCGCCGCAGGGGCGGGGTCAAGATCAGTCGTAGCGCTAGCGATGCGGGCATCCAACGTATCGCCCTCACCAGAAACGAGGTGAACGTGGGCCGGCTTGTGGTCCGCCTGTTCGAGTGCCGGCGCCACTTCAGCGGTAAACTCAGCCGAGTAAAGGACGGCTGCTGCGCCGGAATTTTCAATCATGTAGGCGTAATCGCGGGCGCGCAGCAACGTGTTCAAGGGCGCCGGAACAAAACCCGCCTTGATTGCCCCCCAGAACGCGTAAAAGAACTCGGCGCAATCCTTGACGACCATCAAAACGCGGTCGCCTTTTGAAAGGCCTAGAGCCGTCAGCGCATTGCCGCAGCGGTTCACATTTTCCGCGAGTTCGCCATAGGTCACGTCCCCCGCATCGGCGCGGATCGCGATTTTCTTGGCGCGACCTTCTTCGAGATGCCGGTCGATGAACGGCACAGCAACATTAAAAACCGGCGCGAAATCAATGCGCGCCGGTGAGACCGAACGGTCGATGTTTACGGTATGATCCCGCATCCCACATTCCTCCCGTGTGATCCGCGCCATTTAGGCGGACGCGGTATCAACTCGGAAAAGT
Source organism: uncultured Rhodospirillaceae bacterium (assembly GCA_913044215.1). GTDB lineage: Bacteria > Pseudomonadota > Alphaproteobacteria > UBA8366. The sequence goes on from CAJWOT010000497.1 coordinate 1,653, forward strand.
AATGCGGTTGGGTAAGGGCCGCAACGGCCCTGAAACACCGCTGGCCTTAAGCCGCGATCTTGCGCGGGACGAAGGTCTGGGTCTCTTCTTCGGGGTTGCGGATCGACCGGGCATAGTGCTCCGCACAGTAGGATTGGCCTTCCTGCCGCTTCGCACCGCAATATTCATGGTTCGGGGTTTCGGAATGCCCCCACATGGGCCACAGGCATCCGCCACCGACGTGCTTCTCAGACATCGCTCTACTCCAACTCAAAGATCATAAAGAATGAGGTCGGGTGTTATATGTTGCGTCGCAACAAAGATACAACCCCTCCACATGCGGCGAACCGCCGCACCGTTTCTTCAATGAATCTTAAGGCCTTAGGTCTCGATATCGAGCAGCGCGTCGTCGATTTCCTGTTGCGTGCGAATGACGGCCGCATTCGCCTTGTAACTCGCCAGCGCGACTTTCTGGTTCACCGCCTCTTCCACCAGGTCGACGTTCGGGAAAGCGGAAAGGCCCGTCGGGCTCGCGGGATCGGGGCCGATAACGGTTGCGGGATCGCGCTCACGCACCTCCGTTCTTACGCCACCAGCGCCCGAAGCACGATCCACTGCCTCCAGCGCCGCAAAGACACCGGCCGGCCGGGCGTTCGGGCCCGTAGTCGGGCGGCTAGTCAGCGCGTTGGCGACGTTATTCGCCGACACACCAAGCCGCTTGGTCGCTGCCT
>CAJWOT010000498.1 GCA_913044215.1 uncultured Rhodospirillaceae bacterium
GATCGATCAAGCTGGAACTGGCCCAATATCGCGAAATGGAAGCCTTCTCGCAGTTTGCCTCTGACCTGGATCCGGTTACCCAGCGTCTGCTGGCGCGCGGCGCCCGGCTGACTGAGCTGTTGAAGCAGGATCAGTTCGCACCGCTTGCGGTGGAGGAACAGGTCGTGTCGATTTTCAGCGGCGTGAACGGGTATCTCGACGGCCTCGATACCGATGCGGTCAACCGCTATGAGTCGGCGTTGTTGGAGAATTTCCGCGCCAATCAGGGCGATCTGCTGAAGGCAATCCGCGAAGAAGGCGAGATTTCTGACGAGAACGAGCAGAAGCTGAAGGACGCGATCGAAGCGTTCACCAGCAGCTTCGTCTAGCGGCGGATTTTATAGGCTAACGGCGACGCCGTAGGGGAGACGGGCTGCAGCGATGGCAAGCCTCAAAGAACTTCGAAATCGGATTTCGAGTGTCACATCGACACGACGGATCACGTCGGCCATGAAGATGGTCGCCGCGGCGAAACTGCGGCGCGCGCAGGAAGCGGCGGAAGCGGCGCGGCCCTATGCGGAACGCATGGAACGGATGCTGGGCTCGCTGGCCGCCACCGTCGCGGCCAACCCGGAAAGCGCACCGCCAATGCTGGGCGGCACCGGCAAGGACGATACCCATCTGATCGTCATGATCTCATCGGACCGTGGATTGTGCGGCGGCTTTAACAGCAATCTGGTACGCCAGGCGAACAAGATGATCGCCGAATTGGAAGCGGCTGGGAAAACCGTCAAGCTGATCGCCGTCGGCCGCAAGGGCGTGTCCGCCATGCGCCGAGAGGCAGGCAGCCGGCTCATTGAGGAATATGAAGAGTTGGCCAAGCCGATGCCGGCCTTCGATCAAGCTGAACTGGTTGCAGGCAAGATCACGGACATGTTCGAGGCTGGCGAGTTCGACGTCTGCACGATCCTCTACAACAAATTCGTTTCGGCGCTTGAACAGGTGGTCACGCCGTTGCAACTGATCCCGTTCGCAAGCGAAGCCACGGACGACGATGGTGCCGGCGACGGTGCTGCCTACGAATTCGAGCCCGACGAGGAAGAGATCCTCTCGGCCCTGCTGCCGCGAAATCTCGCAGTGCAGGTCTATCGCTCGATGCTGGAATCTTTCGCCTCCGAGCAAGGCGCGCGGATGACCGCAATGGACAACGCGACACGCAACGCAGGCGATATGATCGAAAGCCTCTCCTTGGTCTACAACCGAACGAGGCAGGCTGCGATCACCAGCGAACTCATCGAAATCATTTCTGGCGCGGAAGCGCTTTAAGTACAGGTTTGAAGCGGGAGCAAAACCCATGGCGCAAAACTTAGTTGGCAAGGTATCGCAGGTTCTGGGCGCGGTCATCGACGTCCATTTCGACGGCGATTTGCCGCCGATCCTGAACGCCCTGACAGTGGACAACAACGGTACCAACCTGGTGCTGGAGGTGGCGCAGCATCTTGGTGAAAACACCGTTCGCTGCATTGCGATGGACACCACCGAAGGCTTGGTCCGCGGGCAGGAAGCCGCGGACACCGGCGCGCCTATCTTGATGCCTGTCGGCCCGGAAACGCTTGGCCGCATCATGAACGTTATCGGCGATCCGGTTGATGAGCGCGGTCCGGTTGGTACGTCGTCGCAGTCACCGATTCACCGAGAAGCGCCCGACTTCGTCGACCAAGCAACGGAAACCGAGCAGCTCGTGACCGGCATCAAGGTCGTCGATCTGCTGACCCCCTACCCGAAAGGCGGCAAGATCGGCCTGTTCGGCGGTGCCGGTGTCGGCAAGACCGTTATCATCATGGAGCTGATCAACAACATCGCGAAGGCGCATGGCGGCTACTCCGTTTTCGCCGGTGTTGGCGAACGGACCCGCGAAGGCAACGACCTGTATCATGAAATGATCGAATCCGGCGTTATCGTGCCGGACGGCGAGTCCAAGGCGGCCCTGGTTTACGGCCAAATGAACGAGCCGCCGGGCGCGCGGGCGCGTGTCGCCCTGTCCGGTCTGACCCTGGCTGAATATTTCCGCGACGAGGAAGGCCAGGACGTGCTGTTCTTCGTCGATAACATTTTCCGGTTTACCCAAGCGGGCTCGGAAGTGTCCGCCCTGCTCGGCCGTATCCCCTCCGCGGTTGGATATCAGCCGACCCTGGGCACCGATATGGGTAACCTGCAAGAACGCATCACGACCACGAAGACCGGTTCCATCACCAGTGTGCAGGCCGTCTACGTCCCTGCGGACGATCTGACCGACCCGGCACCGGCGACGACCTTCTCTCACTTGGACGCGACGACGGTGCTGTCGCGGCAGATCGCCGAGCTCGGCATCT
>CAJWOT010000499.1 GCA_913044215.1 uncultured Rhodospirillaceae bacterium
ACATCCTAACACAAAACTAATATTCGATCCAAGACCATCCCCTAAATGAAGTAGGGATGACAAATAAAATTCGCGGGTGTAATGAAGTTAACCAAAAATACATCTTCCCAGCGGTGAATTCCGGCAACGGAGGAAGATTTTGCAGAGCGAAGAAGGACAAGGTTGGCTGCGATTTGCGCTGAGCGAAAGCCGCGGCGCGTTCCGTGAACTTGTCCTGATCTCTTTATTTGTCAATCTATTGGTTCTATCGATCCCGGTTTTCGTGCTCCAGGTGTATGACCGGGTGGTGTTCCATTCCGGCATGACGACCCTGCAGGGTTTGGTCATCGGCATGGGGCTGGTTATCGGCTTTGATTTCATCCTGCGCCAGGCGCGCAGTCGGGTCTTTCAGGGTGTGGCCTTGCGGGTCGATGCGGCGGTCGGCCGGGCGCTTTACAACAAGGTCGTTTCGCTGCCGCTGCGGATCCTCGAATCGCGGCCGACGACGTTCTGGCAGGCTGTCTTCCGAGATGTGGATGCGATCCGCAACGCGGTGTCCGGCCCCTCCGCCGCGCTGATGCTCGATTTGCCCTTCGCGGTGCTGTTTTTCATCGTCGTGCTGATTATCGCGCCGCCCGTCGCCTGGGTTCTGCTGGTATTCGTGCCGCTCTTCATGATTCTCGCCTGGCGGTCGGGCAAGGTCATGCGCAGCGCCGCCTCGGAAGAACGCGAGACGGCGATGAGCCGCGAGGGCTTGCTGAACGAACTGATCGCCGGCCGGGCGACGGTGAAATCTCTGGCGCTCGGCGAGGCGGTGGCACCGCGTTGGGAAGACCGGCACGCGCAGGCGATCGACGTGGCGCAGCAGCGTGGCGAGGCGGGCGACGGATATCACAATCTCGGCTATATCATGACCATGAGCACGACGGTCGTCGTGACGACGGTGGGTGCGCTGGCGATTCTCGAACAGCAGATGACGATCGGTTCGTTGATCGCCGCCAATATGCTGGGCGCGCGGCTGGTCGGGCCGATGAGCCAATTGGTCTCGCAATGGCGCATGTTCATGCAGTTTCGCGAGTCGGCGAAGCGTCTCGACGAAGTCTTCGCGATGGCATCGGAACGCACCGAATCCGGCATCGAACTGTCGCGGCCGAAGGGCGCCGTGAAGCTGGAGAAACTGTTCTTCAACTACAAGGCCGACGGCCAGCCGGTGATCGACGGGATCGACGGTTCGATCGGTCCGGGTGGGTTGCACGGTATCATCGGCGCCAACGGTTCGGGCAAAACGACCCTGTTGAAACTGATCCGCGGCATCTACACGCCGGCAAGCGGCAGGGTCTTGCTGGACGAGGCGGATTTGGCGCAATTCACCCAGCGTCAGCTTGCGGACTGGATTGGCTATCTGCCTCAGGAATGCACGCTGTTTGCCGGATCGATCCGCGACAATATCGCAATTGCCCACCCCGATGCCGATGATGAAACGGTTGTGGCGGCGGCCGAACTCGCCAAGGCGCATCAATACGTTGTCGATTTGCCGGACGGCTACGACACGCCGCTGACCGAGGGCGGGCAGGGGCTGTCCACGGGGCAACGGCAGCGCATCGCTGTGGCACGCGCCTTCGTGAGCCGCCCGCCGGTCCTGTTGCTGGACGAGCCGTCGAGCAACCTGGATAAGGAAGCCGAGCAAGGCCTTGCCGAGACCTTGCGCGAATATTCCCGTGAGAACACAGCGATGGTCGTCACGCATAGCCCGAGCCTGCTAGCGGTTTGCGACTCGATCCTTGTGCTCGAAAAGGGTCGTGTAGTCATGGCCGGGCCGGCTGAACAGGTCCTCGCCAAACTGCAGCCCGGTCCCAAGCCGGTCCCCGTTTCGGAAGGCAAGCCCGCATGAGCCGCCTCGACGATCTTGTCGCCAGGCGCCGTGCCCCGACCTATCGGGTTTCGGCGCTGCTGATCTGTCTGTTGCTTGGCAGCCTGCTGGGCTGGGCCGTGTTCGCCAAGCTGGATGAGGTCTCGGTCGCGATGGGCGAGGTCGTGCCGCAAGGCCAGATGAAGGTTGTGCAGCATTTCGAGGGCGGCATCATTGAGCGGCTGGAGGTCGCGGAAGGGACGCGGGTCAAGGCCGGGCAAGTGCTGGCGCAGCTTGATCTCGCCAGTGCCGGCACCAACCGGGAAGAGCTGATCGTGCAGTTGGATGGGCTATTGCTGCGCAAGGCGCGGCTTAGTGCGCAGATCGCCAACAAAGAGCCGGTCTTTCCCAAGGAACCGTCGGAACGCCGGCCGGGACTGCTGCGGACCGAATGGCAGTCCTACGAGGCCTGGAAGCGTGAGCTGCAAACGTCTTTGTCCGTTCTGGAAAAGCAGAT
>CAJWOT010000500.1 GCA_913044215.1 uncultured Rhodospirillaceae bacterium
TCAGCGCGGCCAACCGCGTCTATCGCAGTCAGCTCGAATCCGGAAATTCGTCGCAATCGGCGCTCGTTCTCGCAACCATCGTCTATCTGCAGCGCAACCCGCGTGTCCCGCAGGCCGTTGCCCGGGCCCGCGTTGCCGCGGCAATCGGGGCGATGGCCGCTTAAGCGAGCGCTTCCGTTACGGCCGCAGCCGCGCCCGGTTGCGGCAACCCCACCGGCATTTTACGTTACGCGTCATTGGTCGCGGCACTGGGTCCGGGCCGAGTTCGCGTTACGGCCGGGAGGACATCATGGCGACCACAGAGAAAATGCTGAGCGAAGAAGTGCGCGCGGGTGAAGGCATCGCGCGGGTGCTGGAAGAGGCCGGCATCGACATGGTGTTCGGCATCCAGGGCGGCAATATGGGCCGCGTCTACGATGCGCTCTACGATCACCAGGATACGGTCCGGTGCGTGCTGGTCCGGCACGAACAACTCGCCAGCGTTATGGCGGAAGTCTATGGCCGGCTGACCGGCAAGCCCGGCATCTGCATGGGGCAGGGGCTGTTCATGCTGGCGAACGGCTTCCTCGGTACCCTGGAAGCGCATCTCGGCAGCTCGCCGATGCTGTTCCTGACCGATTTCTCTGACGTGGCGCCCTACACCCAGCACGCGCCCTATCAGAGCGGCACCGGCGATTACGGTGCGGCCGATACGCGCAACGCGCTTGCCGCTGTCACCAAACAGACGCTCGTTGCCAACACGCCGCGCGAAGCGGTGCACGCGACGCAACTGGGCATCAAGCATGCGCTGAGCGGCGAGGGCGGTCCGGTGGGGCTGATCTTCCACAGCGCGTGTTTCGGCGGCACGGTTGATCCGGAAGGCCGGCCCACCCTGTACCCGACTCAGCACTATCTACCGTCGCGCCTGCCGGCCGATCCGGCCTCCGTTGAACAGGCAGCGCAAGCCCTGTGCGCGGCGGCGCGGCCGGTCATCATCGCCGGCAACGGTGTGCGGATCAGTAAAGCATATGCGGAACTGGCGGCGCTGGCGGAACAGCTCGGCGCGCCGGTCGCGACGACGGCGTCCGGCAAGGGCGTCTATCCCGAAACCGGATCGATGGCGCTCGGCGTGTGCGGCAATTTCGGACAGTCGACGGCCAACACGACGATCGGCCAGGCCGATCTGATCCTGGCGGTCGGCACGCGCCTCGGCCCGGCGGACACGACGAACGAGAACCCGGCGCTGATCGACCCAACGCGGCAGACGATCCTGCAAATCGATATCGAGCCGAAGAATGCGAGCTGGTCCTTCCCCTGCGACACGGTGGTGATCGGCGACGCGAAACTGGCACTGGAGCAGCTCGGCGACGCGGTGCGGCGGTCTGGTGCGCCTTCCGAAGAAGTGCTGGCCGAAAGGGCCGCGGCGCTGTCGGCGGTGCGCCAGGCGGAAGGCTTCTTCGACAACCCGCATTACACCTCCGACGCCACCCCGATCATGCCGCCGCGCCTGTTCAAGGAACTGCACGACGCGATCGAGGATGATGCGCTGATCACCTGCGATGCGGGCGAGAACCGGCTGTTCATGACCCATTTCTTCCAGACCAAAGGGCCCGGTACCCTGCTTATGCCCGGCATCGGTGCCATGGGCTACGCGATCCCGGCGGCGCTCGCCGGCAAGCTGGTCGATCCCGACCGGCAATGCATCGCGGTCACCGGCGATGGCGGCTTCGGCATGGCGATCAACGGCATCCTGACGGCGAAGGACGAGAACATCCCGATCGTTACCGTGATCCTGAACAATGGCGCGCTCGGCTGGGTCAAGCACGGCCAGGGCAACCGCACCATCGCCAGCACCTTCGCCGACACCAACTACGCCGAGGTGGCGAATGCCATGGGTGTGAAGGGCATAAGGGTCGAGCAGCCGGACGAGATCGGCGCCGCGATCCGCCAGGCGCTGGCCTCGGGCGAGCCGACCGTGGTCGACGTGGTCACCGCCTTCGACGGCCTGTCGTTCCGCGATGTGACGTCAGAGCTGACGCAGGGCTGATCCGCAGCCAGGGAGAAACGATGACTTACGAGACGATCCGCTACGAGACACCGGCGGACGGTGTCGCGAGCATAGTGCTGGCGCGCGAGGCGCAGCGTAACGCGCAGAGCAAGCGCATGACCTATGAGTTGAACGAGGCCTTCGACCGCGCCGCGGCGGACAATGACGTCAAGGTCATCGTGCTGGCCGCCGACGGGCCGCACTTCTCCTCCGGCCACGATCTGCGCGACAAGACCGAGATGTCGGAATACGACACGATCTCGACTTGGGGCGGCTTCGACAAGCCCGGCGCGGAGGGCCGGCAGTCGCGCGAGGAG
>CAJWOT010000501.1 GCA_913044215.1 uncultured Rhodospirillaceae bacterium
ATGTAGCGTTTGCGCCGGACGACCCGACGACCTGCTTCCTCTACGAACTCTATACCGACAAGGCGGCCTTTGAAGAACATCTGGCTGCGCCGCATTTCAAGAGTTTCGACGCAACGGTTACGCCCTGGTTGGACGAGAAAAGTGTCCAGGCGTACGAACGCGCATGGCCGGCTGACTAAGAGCGCACCTTCTTCAGCAAAAAAACAAAGGGCACGCCCGCCACGGCGACGGCGACCAGGAAAGTAAACGCGTTCAGATAGGCGATGGTTTCCGCCTGCGCGACCACCAATTTGCGCAGGGTCTCAAGGCCGGCCACGGAGTCCAAGCCCCAGAAAGCGCTCGAGCGGGACAAACGCAGCGCCTCGCTGAAGGGGTGGATGTAGTCGCGCAGCTCGACGTAATTGACCTGCGAAGACCGCACCAGGATCGCGACGATCACCGACGTCCCGCAACTTGCGCCGATTGCCCGGATAAGCGCGAACAAGGCTGCGCCCTCCGTCCGCAGATCCGGCATCAACGTCGAAAAGGTCACGGTCGTCAGCGTCACCCACATCACGCCCATCCCGAAACCACTGACCAAGGTCACCCAGATGATATCGAAGGGCGACACCTCCGCCGTCCAGTCAGTCATGTAGAAACTCGCCACGCCGACACAGACAAGGCCGAGCAGGATGAGGAATTTAGGTGGAACACGGTCGGCCAGGAAACCGCTCATCATCATCGCGATCATCGTTCCGATTCCGCGCACCGAGACGATCCAGCCGGCGGCCAAGACCGGATAGTCCTGAACATTCTGAAGGAACAACGGCAGGATAAACAAGCTAGAGAAGACCGCGATCCCGAAGACGAAAATCAAGCAAGAGCCGACAACGAAGTTCCGATCCCTGAAAATTGCAAGATTCACGTAAGGCTTGTCGTATGTGAGGCAATGAACCACGAAAATGTAGAAGGCGAGAACGGCCAGAATCGCTTCCAACACGATCTCCGGCGATTCGAACCAGTCCTGGCGCTCACCGCGATCTAGCATCAACTGAATACAAACGACGCCAATGATCAACGAGATTACACCGATCCAGTCGAGGTTCTGCCTTTCCCGGTCCGCGTCGGGCAAGGTGAGGAGCACGCCAACGAAGGCCAGGAGACCCATCGGCACATTCAGGAAGAAAAGATAGCGCCAGTCGTACCACTCGGTCAGCAACGCGCCAACGGTGGGGCCGATCACCGGGCCCAAAATCATCCCCATCGACCAAATACTCATCGCGAACCCATGCCGCCGGCGCGGATAGGTGTCGAGCATGATCGCCTGCGATATAGGTAGCAACGGCGCGCTCACAAAACCCTGCAGCGCCCGCATAATCACCAGCTCGTTAAAGCCGGTCGCCGTTCCGCAAAGCAACGACGTCACCGTGAACCCGACGATCGATGCCAGGAATAACTGCCGCCGCCCGATGCGGTTAGCCATCCAGCCAGTGAGCACCGTTCCCACCGCGCTGGCGACGACAAAAGTCGTGATGATCCAACCGATTTGATCCGGGCTCGCCGACAAATTGCCCTGCATGTTCGGCAACGCGACGTAGGCCGTGCTCATATTCAAGGCGTGTAGCAGAGACGCCATCAACACGGGCACCGTGATGATGATCAGTTCAGCGGTCGTAAAAGTCCCTTGCGCCGATTTGTTAATGATCCGCAAGCGTGGTCCTCATAGTCGACAATTTACGCTGCGGGAGCGTCCGGGCCGGCCGATATGGCGATTGGGCCGGGCAAACGCCCGGCGCGTCGCGACCCTATATAAATTTTCGCTGCAGTGCAAAATGACATCGAAGCCTACAAATTGCTCAGAGATTCTTATTTTCCCTGCAGAACAATGGTCTACGCAAAATCGAGGCAATTAATCTCGATATCCTAGCGCCCGGGCACCGCCCGCTTGTCGTCACGGCAGATGTCATAGCAAACCACGGCTATATTTGAGTCTTCTATAACGGTGTATTGAGCGACCTGCGCAAAGGCGAAACTTAGGAAAGCCTCAAAGCCAACCTGACCCTGGACGCATACAAGGATTGCGGCCGCTACAAGGAATAGCGGCCGCTAAATATCAAGGGCGTCTAAAAACGGGTACAGCTGCAGCGCCGCGCCCAATAGTGATCAAGCCGCGGCGGACAGTTCCTCCAGCGCATCAGCGACGACGTCCAGTGTCAGCTTTATGTCGTCGTCGGTATGCGCCCATGAGACATAGAACTTGCTATCGCCTTTGAAGACGCCGCGTTGCCGGATTAGCTGGTTGAACCGGAGCGTCTTCTCGCGATCGCCGGCGACCATGGACCGATAGTCG
>CAJWOT010000502.1 GCA_913044215.1 uncultured Rhodospirillaceae bacterium
TTGGGGCCCGACCCACCCGATTCCTGCGCAATCCGGCGTTTGTTGCGCCGGGTTCGGCGATTGGTACCAAGACGCGCTTCTATTGCTGTGCGCCCGACTCATCCCTATTTATTCACAAGACGCCTTACTTTACGGGCGTCGGGGGACGTGAATGGACGCGCTGTCGATCATTACTTTGGCGATGGGCGCCGCCTGGGCCAGCGGTATCAATCTCTATGCGACCGTCCTGCTGGTCGGTTTGCTGGGAACGTTCGGGCTGGTGCCACTGCCGGACGGGCTGTCAACGCTGACTAGCCCAATCGTGCTGGGCGTAGCCGGCGTCGCTTATATCATCGAATTTTTTGCCGACAAGATCCCGGGCCTCGACTCGATCTGGGACGGCATTCACACCTTCATCCGGATCCCGGCCGGCGCCGCGATGGCGGCGGGCGCGACTGCGGGGCTGGGCGAGGATTATATGGTTGCGCTGGCGTTGCTAGGCGGTGCTGCCGTCGCAGCGGGGAGCCATGCGACGAAGGCCGGCAGCCGCGCTGTTATCAATACGTCGCCCGAGCCGGTGACCAATTGGGCGGCCTCGTTCTTCGAAGACGTGCTGGTCGTCGTCGGCCTGCTGCTGGCGCTGTTCAAACCGGTAGTGTTCCTGATTTTCCTGCTGGTCTTTTTCCTCGCTGCGCTTTGGCTACTGCCCAAGATATGGCGCGGCCTGTGGAGACTCTATCAGCGCTTTGCCGGCAAACAGGGGCCGGACGCCATCGCCGATCAACGGCCTGGTTTCGAACTGTCGTCGCTGGACCGCAACGACTGAAGTGATTGACGGTTGGCCACCCCCGCGAAAAAGAAAAAATCGGCTAAGGCACCGGTGAAGCGCCGATCCTTCGGGCGTCGCCTGTGGAGTCTGTTTACGACCTTGATCGTCACCTTCGGCGTCCTCTGGGCCGCGGCGTTCCTGATCCTGGCGCCGGAAATGCCGGATACCGCAAGCCTGTGGCAGGTCAAGAAAAGTCCCGGCGTCACGGTATTGGCCGACGATGGCAGCGTGGTCGCCCAGCGCGGCGCGTTCAACAGTACGATGGTCGGCATCGCGGAAATGCCGCCGCATCTACCGCGTGCGATCATCGCGACGGAAGATCGCCGTTTCTACGGCCATTTCGGTATGGACGTCGTCGGCTTTCTCCGGGCGATGGTGGCGAATGTAAGAGCCGGCGGTGTCGTGCAGGGCGGCAGCACCATCACGCAGCAATTGGCCAAAAACCTATTTCTGACGCCGGAACGGACGGTATTGCGCAAGGCCCGCGAGCTGATGCTGGCGCTGTGGCTGGAAGCGCGGCTCAGCAAGGACGATATTCTGACCTTGTACATGAACCGGGTTTATCTGGGCGCCGGTGCCTATGGGGTCGAGGCGGCGTCGCAACGCTATTTCGGCAAATCCGCCCGCCGCGTCAACTTGCAGGAAGCCGCGTTGCTGGCGGGGCTGCTCAAGGCGCCCTCGCGCTACGCCCCGACGAACAATATCAAGCGGTCGCGCGACCGGGCGGCCCAGGTCCTGGCGAATATGGTGGCCGCCGGGTACCTGACCGATGCGCAGGCCGCGGCCGCCAAGAAACGCCTGGCGCGGCTGGCCCGCCATTCGCGCACCAAAGGGGTACGCTATTTCGCCGATTGGGTTCAGGAACGGCTGCCGGCGCTCATCGGGAACCGCGACGACGATTTGATCGTGCTGACGACCTTGTCGCCGAAAGCGCAGAAAACGGCGGAGTCCGCTCTGGCAGCGACGCTAAAGCGCTACGGTAAATCCCGGAAGGTGGCGCAGGGAGCGTTGGTGGCCGTCGCGCCGGACGGGGCGGTGCGCGCGATGGTCGGCGGGCGGTCCTACGCGCAGAGCCAGTTCAACCGCGCCGTCCAGGCACACCGGCAGCCGGGCTCCGCTTTCAAGCCCTTCGTCTATCTGGCGGCGCTCGAAGCCGGTCTCGACCCGGACGACAAGGTCAAGGATTCGCCGGTCAGCGTCGAAGGGTGGAAGCCGCGTAACTTCAAGAACAAATACGCCGGCAACGTCACCCTGACCCGCGCGCTGGCGCAGTCGATCAACACGGTCGCGGTCAAGGTCTCCGAGCGGGTTGGCCGGGATCGGGTCATCGCCACGGCGCAGCGGCTGGGCATCACGTCGCCGATCGCGTCGCATCCAGCCTTGGCCTTGGGCACGTCTGAGGTCACCCTGTTGGAGTTGACGGCGGCATACGCACCGTTCGCGAATGGCGGCTACGCGGTGGTGCCGCACGGTATCCTGGAAATCCGCACCCGGGCCGGGC
>CAJWOT010000503.1 GCA_913044215.1 uncultured Rhodospirillaceae bacterium
TTCGACTCAGCCTTGCGGGTTGCTGCCGCGACCCGCTCGCTCAACTCGTCGCGCAACGCTTGGAGTGCAACGATGTCCTGCTGCAACGCTGCCAGTTTCGCCAATTGAACTTCGATTGTTTCCTTGTCGACGGAAATAGTCTTGTTCGCTTCTTCGAGACGTTTATAGGTCTCCTCCAACTCGCCGGTTAGTGCTGCGCGCTCACCAGCCAGTCTTTCGCGCTCTTTTTCGATCTTGGCGAGTTCCGCCTGGGCGGTCTCTAGATTGTCACGGATCCCCAATAGCGCGTTCAGTTGCGAGGACAAGTTATCCCGCTCCGCCAGGGAACTTTGCAGCTCAGCCGAAATCTGGGCGACATTGTTACGCAAGTCGCGGCTTGCGCGGCGTTCGAGTGAGAGCAGTTCGGCGAGTTCCGACACCTGCTGGTTCAGCTTATCCAGGGCCTTGTCGCGGCCGATCAGCGCGTCATTGAGATAGAATTGAGCAACGACGAAGATCATCAGTAGGAAGATGATGACCATGAGGAGCGTCGCCAGCGCGTCGACGAAGCCTGGCCAGATGTTCATCGTACTGCGTGCCCGACGCGCCTGGGCCAACATCGGTTACCGTCCTTTGCTGTAATTTGCCGCCACTAGCGCTCCGGCTCCTCAGCCAGCGCTGCAATCGTTCGTGCCAGAAGCCTGATCTCGTTGCGAATTTCCTGCACGGCATCCGCGCGGCCTGGCCCCATCTCGTCATGGATACGGCTGAGATAGGTTTCGATATTGCGCAGATAGGCCTGTGTGATTTCGTCGCCACCGCTACTGCCGCCGCCGTCTGCAAGTTTGCCTAGTATCGGTGTGAGCTCCGACTGGCTCTCGGCCAGCTTCAGCATCAGTTTTTGTTCCGTCGCCATCTGATTGGACAGCGCGCCGATACGCTCGGTCAGTTCGAAAATGTTGCGGCTGTAATCGGTGCGGTTCTCCTCGCTTCGGGCCAATGCCCGCTGCATCCCTTCCAGGCCATCCGCGGTCTGTTCGAGAAGCGCTTGGATGTAGGCCGGCACAGATTGATCGCCGCCTTCGATGCTGCCGATAGCACCGCTGCCCAAACGCGTCAGACTGGAGAGCCACTCCTCCAATTCGTTGTAGAAGCGGTTTTGCGCCTGGCCCGCCTGAAGTTCGAGAAATCCGAGTACCAGCGAACCAGCCAAGCCGAACAAGGATGAACTGAATGCCGTCCCCATGCCCGAGATCGGCGCCTGTAACCCTTGTTTCATTTCATTGAACGCGGAACTCAGGTCAGCGCCGGCGATATTCAAACCGCCGACGACACTGCCGACCGCTTGGACCGTCTCCAGCAAGCCCCAAAACGTCCCCAACAGGCCAAGGAAGACCAGGAGGCCGATCATATACCGGGAGATTTCACGGCTTTCATCAAGCCGCGACGCGATACCATCCAGCAAGCTGCGCATCGCGATGGTCGAGAGGCTGATTCGATCGGAACTCTCACCGAGCATCGTCGCCATCGGCGCCAATAACCGGGGTGTTGCCGTACTGCTGACGATTGTGTTGTCGCGTCGGAAGCTTTCGATCCATGCGATCTCGCCGCGAAGCATGGTCACGGTCCGAAAGGCGTGGATGATGCCGATTAGAAGAACGCCAAGAATGACGCCGTTGAGAACGGTGTTGGCGACGAATGCCGCGCGCAACTCGGGAAACAAGAGGGCGACCGTTGCGGCAACGACACCCAGGAAAAACGCCATGCGCGTGAGAAATCGTGAGGGCTGTGTCACGCGCTGCACTTCCATCACGTCCTCCGTCGGCGATCTTCAGTCGCGCTTCGAGCCATAACCGGACAAGATCACGATTTTTGGATAATTACATCGACGCGATTGGCCGCTTCGCCGTCTCCCGCTTTACCCAGCGCCCGGACATCGATTCGCGTGCTGCGGACACCTTTCTTCATCAGGTATGTGCGGACCGATAGTGCTCGGAAGAGCGACAAGCGGCGTGCCTGACTGGGTGAATCGCTGGCGCCGTTCGCGTAGCCGTGTAATTGGACGCGCAGATCCGTATTGCTGCTCATTTGTGTGATTAGCTTATCCAAAGCGCCGGTCGCGGAAGATGGAAGATCCGACGAGTTGTCGCCGAAACCGATCTGGATGGTGCCGTCCATCGCGGTCCGGGTCGGCGCAGAGACAGCGGCGACTTGCGGTGCCTGGGCAGTGACTTTCGGCGGCGGTGGAACGCTGGCTTTTGGAGCCGGCCTGGCCGGGCTTGTTTTCGGTGGGGCAGGGACCCG
>CAJWOT010000504.1 GCA_913044215.1 uncultured Rhodospirillaceae bacterium
GCGAAGGGGACCTCCTGGGCGCGGGTGAAGATGCGGACCTGGGCGGTGCTGGCGGGGTCTTCCGGTGGCAGGACGAAGGTGGATTCGGCGTAGTTGAACTCGGCCGCCACCTGCAGCATTTGCGCATCGCTCATCCCGCGCGCGTCCAGGATCACGGCAAGCGGGTTGCCGCCGAAACGCGTTTGGGTGAAGACGTCGACCGTAACGTAGTCGAACGTGGTCACGTCGAGGACAGGTCCGGCTCGTTGCCCAGCAGGTAGGCGCCGACGGTTTCGTAATGCGCCTTGCGGCCCTGCATTTGCTGCGTGACCGTGTGCAGATCGCGGAAGCGCCGCTCATACGGGCCGCTGGCGAAGATCGCCGTGGCGCCTGCCGCGTCGTAGATCGCATCCGCGGCGCCCTTGGCCTCGTGAATGCCGTGCGTCGTCGCCAGCCGGATGCGCATGCGCTGCTCGACGGTCAATTCGCCCGTGCTCAGCACCGCGGCCCAGATGTCGTCCAGCTCGCTGCGCAGGAAATTGCGTGCCGCGTCCAGCCGGATCGAGGCGCGCGCGAACTCCGCCTGCACCACCGCATTCTGGCTCAAGGTCGTCTTGCGCATCCGCGGTGTCTTTTCCAGGGTGAGTTTGGCGAAGGCGTCGATCATCGATTGCGCGATGCCCATCGCGACGCCGGAGAAGCCGCTCGCATAAAGGTTGGTCTGACGGAACAGATAGAGCGGGTTGTCCGTCCGCCGCTCATCGGGATCGTCGCGATGCACCGAGTGTTCGTACGGGACGTAGAGGTCCTTGATTTCATAGCCATCGCTCGCCGTGCCGCGCAGGCCGATGACGTGCCAGATATCCTCCCAGTCGATCTGATCGACGGGGATCAGCATGGTGCGGAAGGTCTTGCCGCCCTTTTCGTTCAGGATCGGCTCGCCCTTCGTGTCTACGACGGTGGAATGGGTGCCGATCCAGGTCGCATGCCGGCCGCCGCTGGCGAAGGCGCAGTTGGCGTTGACCCGGAACCCATCGCCTTCCGGGACCGCGAGCGATTTGCCGGGCCCCCAGGCCAGAACCCCCTTCGGATCGTTGCCCCAGATCTTGTTGGCGACATCGTCGTTCAGGAAGGAGGCCGTCATGGAGCAGCCATTGGCCTGACACAGGCACCAGGCGGTGCTGGCGTCATGCTTGGCGACTTCCTCGATGATGGCGGAGAAGTCGGACGGCTTCACCTCGGCGCCGTTGAAGCGCTTCTCCAGCAACAGACGGAACAGGCCGGCGTCATACAGCGCGGAAAGAAGGTCCGGCGCCAGGCGCCTGTTTTGTTCGATCGATTCGACGGATTCGGCGATCAGCGGCGCCAGTTCGCGGACTCGATCGAGATAGGTGTCGCGGTCGGTCCGTTCGACGGCGACCGGTGATGCGCTTGTTGCCATGTCTTCGCTCAGCCTCCTGCGCCATCGGGCGCACCGAAATATTAGCGTGTCGCCTTCGCCGCGTCGAATGGGCGAAACATTCTAGCCGATCAATTTGAACCGCGTGCCGCACACGGTAACGATATCGTCCTTGATGACATAGCCGCGTTTCTCGGCGACTGCTGTCAGCGCCAGCCGGTCGGCAACGGCGATATCGAGGCCGCCGAGCCCTTCGCCCCGTCCGTCTGTCGCCGGCACGAAGCGCAGCATCGCATTCTCCAGCGGCAACAGCGGCGTGCCCTTGCCGTCGGTCACCGGTTTGACGGCAAGGATCTCGCCCCAGCGCGCGGCAAGCCCGGCCGGGTCGTCGCTTTGGAGCTCTGCACCGGTGATCGCGGTGATCCGGTCGGTGCGCACGGCGTCCTGCCATTCCGTGCCCGCCGGATGCCAAGGCCCGTCCGGCGCGCCGTTTCCCGCCGTGCAGCTCGTCTCCAAAATGGCGCCGCCGGTATCGCGCGGATGCAGTTGGAGTCCGTCATAGTTGCCGTATTGCATGTGATTGATCACCCGAACGCCCAGCGCTTCGCAACGGCCCATTCGATCGGCGATGTCGTCGCACTGCAGGATGACCATGTAGCCGCCATCGCCCTGGCGCCGGTCGAGATAGCGCCCGGCAGCGGTGTTCTCGCGAAAGGGCGCGACCACTTCCAGAAAGTTGTTGCCAACGGGCAGCAGCGCGTTGACCAGGCCGTATTTCTCGACCGCAGGGTCGTGATGGCAGGTCGCGATCCCGAAGACGGCTTCCAGATCGGAAACCGCCGGATCCAGCTCCCGCGCGACGAGACAGATTTGGCGGAGGCGCAACAAGATTTAAAACGCCG
>CAJWOT010000505.1 GCA_913044215.1 uncultured Rhodospirillaceae bacterium
TCGAGCAGTTTCAAATCGCCCAGCATGGTTGGGATCAATTCCGAGACGGTGGGGTGGATATGCATCGCTCGTTGGATCACCGTGTAGGGTGCGCCCGCATACATCAGGTCGGTGACCGCATGGACGATTTCGTCCCCGCCGATGCCGAGGAAGGCGGTGCGCGATGGCGAGCATCGCGCCGCCATGCGCGCGGACCGCCCGTTCAAGGTCGGCGGTTTCAGTGTGGCGAATGGGCGCCTTCGCGTCCATGCGGGCCGGTCAGGTCACGATCTTGAAATAGGTGTCCTTCTTGGCGATCTTGCCGTCGCGGATCGTGAAGATGTCGAGGCCGAGCCAGCTTTGCTTGGTGCCGTCGGGCAAGGTAGCCTTCCGGTGCCATTCGGAAAATCCTTTGTCACCATTGACCCGGTCGTCGATGGGGTGCCACTGGATATCCGGGCAGTGCGCGAACAGCTCTGAGAAAAAGCCGCGCAGGGTCTCCTTGCCGACATAGCGCTGACCATGGATGTCCGGGCCCAGCGCATTGTCGAACACACCGTCATCAGCGAAGTGATCGATAATCGCGTCGACATCGTGATTGTTGAAGGCGTTGCCGATCGCCTGCAGCAGCTCAACGGTGGCGCCGCTCGGGCGATCCAGTTCCGTGACGCTCATGATTAGTCCTCCCAATTTCGGATTTCTTCGATTATAGCGCAGGGATTGAACGGATATAGTGCGCGCTTCGGGCTCGCCGGAAGGACGTAAAATATGAACGAATTGATCGCCGCCACCGCCCGCGACGTTGTTGCGCGCTTGCGCCGCAAGGAAATTACCCCGCTTGAGCTGATCGATGCGGCACTCGCCCGGATCGAGGCGGTGAACGGCGCGGTGAACGCAGTGCCGACCCTTTGCGCGGACCGGGCTCGGGAACGGGCGGCTTCCGTGTCCGCCGACAGCCTGCTGGCCGGCCTACCGATCCTGGCTAAAGATCTTGTCGATGTCGAAGGCGTTCGCACGACCTACGGATCGCCGATCTTCAGCGACCATGTGCCGAAGGCGTCGAACTTCCTGATCGACAAACTGGAAGGCAACGGCGCTGTTGTGATGGGCAAATCGAACACGCCGGAGTTCGGTGCTGGCGCGAACACGTTCAACGAGGTCTTCGGCAGGACGGTTAATCCCTACAACACGGCGCTGACCTGCGGCGGTTCGTCGGGCGGATCGGCGGTTGCTTTGGCGACTGGCATGGCCTGGCTCGCCACCGGGTCCGACTTGGGCGGGTCGCTGCGTATACCGGCGGCGTTCTGCAATGTCGTGGGATTTCGTCCGGGGCCGGGCCGGGTGCCGCACGGACCTCTGCTGGAACCCTTCACACCGCTTTGGATCGACGGGCCGATGGGCCGAGACGTCGCCGATGTCGGGCTGTTTCTCGATGCCATGTGCGGTTACGACCGGCGCGACCCGCTGACATATGACGCACCGGAAGACAGTTACCTCAACGCCGCGTCCGGTCCGAAGGCGCCTGCCCGCATCGGTTTCTCCGCCGACCTGGGGATCACGCCGGTCGATGCGGAAGTGGCAGCGATCTGCGCCGCCGCTATACGGAAGTTCGAGTCAGCCGGTACGGATGTCACGGATAGCTGTCCCGATTTCTCGGCAGCGCATGACGCCTTTGCGACCCTGCGCGCGGCCTCTTTCGTGACGGTCATGGAGGAGATCCTCGACGCCCACCGCGACAAGCTGAAGCCCGAGGTCATTGGCAATATCGAGCAGGGGCTGGCGCTAAAAGCGGCCGATATCGGTTTGGCAGAGCGGCAGCGGGCCGCGCTGTGCGCCGAAATGACCGTATTCTTCGGCGATCATGACGTGCTGGCGACGCCGTGCGTTGCGGTGCCGCCCTTTCCAGTGGAAATTCGTTATCTGGAGGAAATCAACGGCAAGCAATTAACAAGCTACGTCGAATGGCTGGCGCTTACCTACGCCATTACCTTAACAAGCTGTCCCGCGATTTCGGTGCCGTGCGGGTTCACGGAAGCGGGATTGCCGGTCGGCATGCAGCTTGTTGGCAGGTCGCGCGGCGAAGCGGCGTTGCTGCGGGTCGCGGCGGCGTTCGAAGCTGAGATGGCGCTACCGAAGGCGCCGATTGATCCTAAAAGCGTTGCCCGGTAACGATTTTTCAGGGCTCCTGATTGAGTGGTGTCAGTGCGTACACGTAGTTGATGGGGGCGTGGTCGGCGAGTTCCCGGACACCCACATTGCCGTCTCTAAAGGAGTAGTTTGCTAGGTAGGAAGCGC
>CAJWOT010000506.1 GCA_913044215.1 uncultured Rhodospirillaceae bacterium
ACGTCGAGCCCGACGATCTCCGCTCCCATCACCTCCGTTAGGGGCGTGATGGTGTACCCGCTGTCCTGTTCAGCGACAGACATGGCCACTCTCCTCATAAAGTCGAAATCCTTAGCCGAAATCATACCCGGCCGGCGATTTCCGGCAAATCGTCAGGCCGCTTCCAGGATACGTCCCGGGTTGCGCTCCGCCAGCCGCGGTAGCACCCACCGGCCGAACCGTTCGGCCTCCTCGTGGTGCAGGTAGCCGGACAGGCAGAATGAATGACAACCCGCATCGACGAACTGCTGCAGGGTCGCGGCGCATTGGTCCGGGTCGCCGACCACGGCGATCCCGGCGCCGGGCCGGAACCGAGTGAGCCCCGTCCACAGATGCGGCGCGATCCATAACCCTTTTTCCGCCGCCAGTTCCTGCACCCGCTGATTCGCTTTGGAATTGGCGACGCGCTGTTTCAATAGGTCGCGGGCGGCCTCCGGTATGTGGCGAATCAGCTGATCGGCAGCCTCCATGGCTTCGCTTTCCGTCTCCCGGCAGACGATCTGCAACCGCATGCCGAAGCCGATCGCGTCGGCCCGGCCGTACTGGGCGGCGCGGTCTTGGATGTCGGCGATATTGGCGGCGATACGTTCCGGAGTATCGCCCCAAAACAGATGGACGTCGGAATGTTTCGCCGACAGATTCCAGGCTTCCTCCGAACCGCCGCCGAGATAGAAGCGCGGATGGGGCTGCTGCAACGGCTGCGGGTTGATGCTCGCCCCCTTTAATGTATGGAATTGACCGTTGAAGTCGACCGGCTCTTTCGCCGTCCACAGGGCCTTCAGGATCGAAACCTCTTCATCCATTAACGCATAACGGTCTTCCTTGGCGTAGCGAATACCCTCGCCCAAAACCTCGGCTTCGGCCTGACCGGCAATCAAGTTGACGCAAATTCTGCCGCCGGACAACTGGTCGAAGGTCGCAATCATCTTGGCCAGCAACACCGGGTTGACGTAGCCCGGCCGTGCCGCGATGAGCGGTGCGATCCGGCTGCTTTGCGCCGCCATGAAGGCACCCGCCATATAGGCTTCCCAGCAGCTGGCGCCCACCGGGATCAGCAAATACTCGAAACCGGCACTCTCGGCCGCCGCGACAACTTTGTGGAAATGGTCCGGGCTGGGGTCGATGCTGGCTTCCGGCAAACCATAGGCACTGCTGTCACCGGCTGTTGGCAGAAACCAGCCGAATTCGAGGGGGCGTTGGGTGTCGGATGGCATCATGCTGGCTCAGTTCGGGTAGACGATCGTGCGTAGCAGAACGCGCCGCTGACCGTCGGGCGTGTCGCCAGCACCGCGATGCATGGTCGCCTGCTCATCCCAGACCAGCACGTCGCCGACTCGCCAATGATGGTGATAGACGAACCGGTCCTGTTCCGCGTGGGACGCCATATCTTCGACAAGTGCCAGTGCTTCGGCCTCTTCAAGGCCTTCGAAGCCGTGTACATGCATCGGATTGACGAACAGGATCGGTCGGCCCGTACGGGGATGCGATAGCACGCCGGGTCGGCGTTGCTCCGGATAGGAGTCCGCGTAGTCATTCTTGCCTTGATAATAGCTGCCGGCGGGACCGGTCGTGTAGCCATGCAGCGCAACCAGGCCGGATAGTCTCTTTTGCATCTCCATTGGAAGCGCGTCGAAGGCAGCGCACATATTGGCGAAAATGGTGCCGCCCCCGGTGGCGGGAATCTCCTTAGCGTGCAGGATGGCCGCACGCGGCAGGTCGGCTTCGTAGGTGGCGTCGGCGTGCCAAGTCGATGCCCGGACCTTTCCGAACGGATCGAAATTACCGTCGTCGTCGACATTTCGGATGTAGGAAACATCCCGGTGTTCCGGGTGCCGGTAGTTTTCCAGGGCGTGCGGCCGCAACGTGCCGAAGCGCTGCCCGAATGTCGCCAGGGCGGCGGGATTCAGATCCTGGTCGCGAAAGACGATGACCATGTGTTTGTCCAACGCGTCTTCGATCGCGCCGAAGGTCGCATCGTCCAGCGGGTCGCGAAGATCGATCCCGGCAATCTCGCCGCCCATCGCGTCGCTCAACGGTGTTACGGTCAGAGTTGTCGCCATCACAGCTCTCCCTTTGGTGGGCGCCCGCGCGTTGTGCTCCCGCTTGCATCGAAAGCTTAGCCCAAGGCAATCACAACGCGCCAGCCGAAGAGACGAGGATACGGCAACCGAACATGGCCTTGGATGAAGCACCGTATGGCCATGCGCCTGCACGGAAAGCGGTTAACGGCTGGA
>CAJWOT010000507.1 GCA_913044215.1 uncultured Rhodospirillaceae bacterium
TGGAGGCGCTGAAACCGCATTTGGCGGAAGATGGCTGCGTGGTCTCCCTGCAGAACGGGCTGAATGAGCCGGTGATCGCCGATTTGATCGGCGTCGAGCGCACGGTCGGCGCTTTCATCAATTTCGGTGCGGACTATCACGGGGCCGGCCACATCTTCTATGGCGGCCGCAGTGCCGTTGTCGTTGGCGAAGTCGACAATTCGATCCGGCCGCGAACCGAGCGCTTGCACAGGCTGCTCAAGATTTTCGAAGAAAACGCGATCCTGACCGACAATATCTCGGGCTATCTGTGGAGCAAGATGGGGTATATCTCGCTGTTGTTCGCCACCGCCATGGTGGATGCGACCATCGACGAGGTGATGGCATCGGAGCCGCACCGGCCCTTGCTCGAGGCCCTCGCGCGTGAAGTGATGTCTGTCGCGGAAGCCAAGGGCCTGACCTTGGAAGGGTTCGATCCGTACGAGCCGTCCGGCTTCACGAAGGACGCCGATGCGGCGGCGACGCGCGCGGCGTTCGAGACGATGGTCGACTACCGCAACCGGTCGGAGAAGCGGCACAGCGGCATGTGGCGCGACATCGCCGTGCGCAAGCGCAAGACCGAGGTGAATCAGCTTTTGGTTCCCATGGTGGAAGAGGCCGACGCGCAAGGCGTGCCCGTACCTCTCAACAAGCGGATGATCGAGCTGGTCTACGATATCGAAGAAGGCCGCCGGCCGCAGAGCTGGGACAATCTGTCTGTTCTCGAAGCCGAGATGGGCTGAAAGCAGAGACCGAGGAAAGGAAATACCGATGACCAAACCCGCCGCCCATGTTCTGGCCGCAACCCTGGACGCACACGGCGTGGATGTCGCCTATTGCGTGCCGGGCGAAAGCTATCTGCCGCTGACCGATGCGTTTCTCGATTTTCCGAAGATGCAGCTCGTGGTCTGCCGGCACGAGGCTGGAGCGGGCTTGATGGCCTGCGCCCACGCGCGGTTGCGCAACGAGCCCGGGGTCTGCGTCATCAGCCGCGGGCCCGGCGCGATGAACACGGCGATCGCGCTGCATGTCGCCTATCACGACGCGGAGCCGGTCGTGTTTCTGGTCGGGCAGGCAGATCTCGACGAGCTGGGCCGCATGACCTTGCAGGAAATGAACTATTCCAAGACCTTCTCCGACACCGCGAAGATGGTGATCGAAGTGGTGCATTCCAGTCAGGTCAGCGAGGCTGTGGCGCGCGCCTTCCATGTGGCGCAAGCAGGAACGCCTGGGCCGGTCGTGGTCGTGCTGCCGGAGGATATCCTCTACGGCGAGACGGAGGCCGAGCCGCTGGGGCCGCGTCCGTTAAACCGGCCGGCGCCGTCGCCCGAGGACACGGAACGGGCGTTGGAACTGTTGCGCGGGGCGGAGAAGCCGCTAGTCATCGCAGGCGGTCGCGTGCATGGGCCGGCGGCGCTCGGCGCGCTGACCGAGTTCGCGGAGGTTTTCGATTTGCCAGTCGCAGTCTCGCAGCGCCGCTTCCACGTCTTCGACAGCCAGCACCCGAACAGTGCCGGGCGGCTCGCCAACCGCGCGCCGGCGGAGCTCTTGAGCGTGATGAAGGAGTCCGACTTGCTGGTCGTGGTCGGTGAGCGGATTGGGCCGTCGATGAGCCAGGGCTACAGCTTCCCGCGGGCGCCGATCCCGGAGCAGGACATGATCCATGTCTGGCCCGATCCTGTCGAGGTCGGGCGCGTCTTCCAACCGACCCTGGGCCTTGGCTGCGAGCCGCATGAGTTCCTGAAGGCGATGCTGGCTGCTGGTCCGGGTTCGGTGCCCACAGCGCGCAAGGATTGGGTAAAGCGGCTCAACGACGCGCACAAATCGGTCATGGTATGGAACCCCGTTTCGGCGAATGACGGGGTCGTGTTCGGCCATGTCATCGGGGCAATCAACAAGCACCTGACGAAAGATGCGGTGGTAACGACAGATGCCGGCAATTTTTCCAGTTGGCCGGCGCGATTCCTGCATATGGGGCAGGACAATCTGTTTATCGGCGCAACGGTCGGCGCGATGGGGCCGGGGGTGCCCTCCGGGGTGGCGGCGGGCCTATCCTCGCCAGGACGGCAGATCGTTGTTTTCGTCGGCGATGGCGGCGTGATGATGACGGGGAACGAGCTGGCGACGGCGGTGCAATACAACGTGCCGATCAAGATTTTTGTTGCCAACAACAGCGCCTATGGCACGATCCGCATGCACCAGGCAAAGGCCTTCCCGGGGCG
>CAJWOT010000508.1 GCA_913044215.1 uncultured Rhodospirillaceae bacterium
GGCTATCTGTCAGTCTGGATAAGATGATTGGCGATGTACTTCACCATGGCATCCGTCGTAATTTGATGGGTGAAAGTTTGCGGCGCCAATTCGACGCTGAGGCAGGAAAGGGACGAAATTGTCCGATCTCTCGACGACAGACGATCTGTTCTTCAATCGCGCAGGGCTCGATCGTGCACGTACGGAAACAATCGTGGACGATGCATTGCAGAACGCTGACGATGGTGAGCTGTACCTGGAATATTGCCAGGCGGAAAGCGTGACCTTCGATGACGGTCGTGTCCGCAACGCCAGTTTCGATACGATGCAAGGTTTCGGTCTGCGCGCAATTGCCGACGAAGCGACCGGGTATTCGCATTCCGCCGAATTGACCGAGCCGGCGATCAAGCGGGCCGCGCAAACGGTTCGGGCGGTGCAGGCCGGGCATACGGGTAGCCAGGGCGACGGACCGGTCGCGACGAACCACAGCCTTTATACGGATGAAAGTCCGCTGGGACAGATGGATTTCGAGGCCAAGGTAAAACTGTTGGCGGATATCGATGCCTATGCGCGGGCGAAAGATTCCCGCGTGCGTCAGGTTACGGCGTCGATCGCGGGTGAATGGCAGGCGGTACAGATTTTGCGCGCCGGCGGTGTTCGGGTCGCGGATATCCGGCCGCTGGTCCGGCTTAACGTGTCCGTGGTCGTAGCCGATGGCGACCGGATGGAAAGCGGCGGCCATGGGGTCGGCGGCCGTTTGGCCTATGAGAGTTTTGTGCAGCCGGAGGCCTGGCAAGCGCAGACTGATGAGGCGTTGCGCCAGGCGGTCGTCAATCTCGACTCGGTCGCAGCACCTGCGGGTGAAACGACGGTCGTGTTAGGGCCCGGCTGGCCCGGCGTTCTGCTGCACGAGGCGGTTGGACATGGTTTGGAGGGCGATTTCAACCGCAAGAAGACGTCCGCCTTCGCCGGCTTGATGGGTGAAAGGGTGGCATCGCCCGGTGTTACCATCGTCGATGACGGCACGATCGCGGACCGGCGCGGCTCGATCACGGTCGATGATGAGGGAACGGCCTCGTCGCGCACTGTCCTGATCGAGGATGGAAAATTGGTCGGCTACATGCAGGATCGTATGAATGCGCGGCTTATGGGGGTCGCGGCAACAGGCAATGGACGGCGCCAGTCCTTCGCGCACGCGCCCATGCCACGCATGACCAATACCTACATGTTGGGCGGCGATAAGGATCCGGCCGAGATTCTCGCGTCGGTCAAGAACGGTCTGTACGCGGTCAATTTTGGCGGCGGGCAGGTGGATATCACCAGTGGCAAGTTCGTGTTCAGCTGCACGGAAGCCTACATGGTGGAAGACGGCAAGATCGGCGCGCCGGTCAAGGGGGCGACCCTGATTGGCAACGGTCCGGATGCGATGACGAAGGTCAGCATGATCGGCAATGACATGGCGCTCGATCCCGGCGTGGGAACATGCGGCAAGGACGGGCAAAGCGTCCCAGTGGGTGTCGGGCAGCCGACGATGCGTCTCGACGGCCTGACGGTCGGCGGAACGGCGGCGTAGATCCGGGATGCGCCGCGCGGCGACATTGGTTTTGACGCTATTGTTGCTTGCCGGCTGTGAGGACGATCAGGCCGGTGGGGAGAAGCAGGCTGCCAGCGGAAAGGCGCAGGTGGGGCTGGAACTGCTCGATATGTCGTACGCGTTAAAAGACGGTTTGCACACCTATAGCCACAATCGCCTGTTCACCGAGACCGGCGGCGTCGGTGTGGAAATCAAACGCGGTAAGGTCTGTGTTCTGAACGGCGAAAAGTGCGTCGACGCCCTTGTGACCTATCGGGTCGACGCGTCAAGCACACTTCTGCAAAAGGGGCATCACGTCGCGACCCCAAACGAAAAAGACACCATCACGTTGCACTATTGGGCCGAAGACGACGCCGGTAACAAGTTTGAGTTTCGGAAGACCTTGAAAACCGACGGCGCGAAAGTCGTCCCCGAATAGGGCAGCGTGTTCAGCGGGCCTGCGCGGTTTGCGTGTCGAGCCGGACCGATGGCGAATTCCCGATTTCCCGGATTAGCTTGCGCCGTATCGCCGCTCCGAAATCAGCGAAATCCTTGGCACGTTCGACGAAGGACCGCTTACCGCCGATGACCTGCTCCTTGTAATATTTGTCGAGGTTCGGCTCGTCGTTCAGAATCGCCAATCCGTTGATCGTGACACCGGCGGCG
>CAJWOT010000509.1 GCA_913044215.1 uncultured Rhodospirillaceae bacterium
GGTCGCGCCATAATCAATACCCATGGCATGCAGCGCACCGGTGACCTGGCTGCGGTGATGGGTCTGATGATTGTATAGCTGCGCCACCATCACCCAGCGCGGAAAGGTTGGCGGATCGTCCAAACGCGGGCTTCGCATGACGATCTCCTCGGCCAGCCAGGCCTCGGTCCAGTCGCGGCCGCCCGCTGACAATATATCGTCCTGCATCAGTCGGGTGGCCTTCAGCTCGTCCCAGTCAGGCCACACCATCTGGTCGAGCGGTATACGCGCCGGCATGGTGCCATCGAGGTAGGTCAGTATCGAACGATTGACCAGACAGATGTGGTTCAACGTGTGGTGTATCGACCCGAAAAACAGATCCCGGTCGCGCTCCCGTTCCGCCTGCCCGATCTCGTCGCAGATGCGATAGAGATTGTCGTTCTGCCAGCGTGAATAGGCCGCCATCTCGGCGACGTAACCCGGCGTGATCATGATTGATATCCTTCGTTTCCTATAGCTGACCGACGGCCCTAATCCCGCCCGCGCGTGCGCGGTGCGCAGAGGTAGAAGACCGCCGGGCGAATTATTCCAGGGACACAATACTCAAATCGGTTTTGAGCCAAATGCTGCGTCCCACGAATTTGAAGGATTGTGTTCTCTAATTAATCAGGTGGCATGCTGGCTCGGCTACGCGGTTGGGATCGCCATCAGTTGATCCAACAATGCCGTGTCCAGATAGGCGGTGCCTTCGGTCACAGCGCCGTCCTTGAAGCGCATAACCCAGCTGTATTGGTTGTGATAGGGGCTGCCGTCGGTCATTTGTCCGCTGCCGTTCCAGAGCAGCACGATCCGGTCGCCTTCCGAGATGATATCGACCACTTCCGGCGTAATGGCGCCGTCCAGCCGCCGGCTGAGCGGTTTCAGCGCGCGGTCGATGAAGTCCTGCCGGCCGTTATAGGTACCGGAAACCGCCGTTGTGCCGATGACGGTCCACCGCACATCGTCGGCCAAAATCCGGAAAATGGCGCCGCCGTCGCCGGCGGTCCAGAGGGCGATGGCGTCCTCGACGATCTTCCGGTTCTGTTCGGTGCTCATTACGCTCTCCTCGAGATTCAGTGCTGTACTGTAGGATATGGCGCGCATCGGCGCATTTCCGGTGGTCCGAAGCGGCAGCAATTGGTTTACCTGATATAGTGGCCGCGCATGGCACAGTTTGATCACATCGTAATCGGCGGCGGCATCATCGGCGCGTCCGTGGCCTATCATTTGGCGCGGGAGAAGGGTGGTTCGATCGTGCTTGTGGAGCGCAACGCGCTGGCAAGCGCGGCGTCGAGCCGCGCCGCCGGCATGGTGTTGCAGGTCTCGACCAACCCGACAAAGACGCCGCTGGCCAAGCGGACGCGGGAGACGGTCGACATTCTGGCCGAGGAACTGGGTGAGGATGTCGGGTTTCACGACGTCGGCAGTCTGCGCCTCGCGGCGACGGACGCCCGCATATCCGAACTGGACGGTATGGCCGCCGAAGCGGAGCGTCACGATATTCCGTTCGAGTGGATCGATCCCGCCGCTGCCGGCGAACTGGTGCCGTGGCTGGATGTGTCTTCGGTTCGTAAGATCGGCTTTCTGCCGACCGACGGCTATGTCGACCCGTACCTGCTGAGCATGGCTTATGCCCGGGCCGCGGCTGCGCTCGGGGTCGAAATTCGCGAACGCAGCGCGGTCACCGGCGTGCTGACCGCCGGCGGCCGCGTGGCCGGGGTCGAAACCGCCGCCGGACGGATCGAAAGCGAGAGCGTCATCGATGCGGCCGGCGCCTGGGCATCCCTGCTTTCGGCCCGGGTCGGCTTTCCCTTGCCGATGGCGCCGGTGCGCAGCCATTACTGGATCACCAAGCCGGATTCCGCCAACGGCGGCGATCATCCGGCCGTCACGATGCCCGACGCCGGCGCCTATGCGCGCTACGATGTCGGTGCGGTTCTGTTGGGAATCCACGAACGCCACTCTGCGACCTTCGACGCCCGCGAACTGCCCGACGATCCGGCGGCGTTTTCGCCAACCGTGGGGGAGGCACATTGGGACCGTCTCGCCGAGGCTGCCGAGGCGGTCGGGCGCTTCTTCCCGGGTATCGCCGAGGTGCAATTCGCGAACTATATCGCCGGCCTCTCCACCTACACGCCGGACGGCAATATCATCCTCGGCCCGGTGCCGGGCGTGTCCGGATTCCTGGCGGCGAC
>CAJWOT010000510.1 GCA_913044215.1 uncultured Rhodospirillaceae bacterium
TCAAACATTGCGGCCGCGACGTAGTTGCGCTCGAGATCGGTCTGGCCAATCGCGGCGATGGCATGTTCGCGGTGACGGTGCGCGATAATGGCGTCGGTTTCGCCGATCCGGCGCTGGCTTTGCTGGACGGCGGTAAGCTGGCGCCAGGCAGTGGGTTCGGTCTCTTCGGTATCCGGCGCCTGATCCGCGCCCGGGGCGGCACCATCCTGGCTGAAACCCCCACAAATGGAAGCGGCGCGGCGATAACCTTCACTTTGCCCGGACGACTTGTCGAGGCACCGAGACTTAGCGCGAGGGCCGGACAAAACTAAGCGCTTGGCGGCGACTATTCGCCCCAGACCTCTGCCAAGAACGCGAGCCAATTTTCACCCAGGATTTTGCGGATTCGGGTCTCGCTCCAGCCGCGGGCCACCATCGCGGCGGTCAGGTTGGGGTATTCGGCGGGGCCGTCGAGGCCGATCGGGTTGTCCGGCCGCTTGGCCATCGGCTTCGAGAGTGGTCGACCGAGGCCTTTATCGGACCGCAGATAGTGAAAGAATGCGGTGTCCTGTCCCTGGGTGAAGTCGGTGCCGATACCGACCTGGTCCTCGCCGACCAAATCGATCATGTACTCGAACCCGTCGAGTACATCTTCCACTGTCGAATCGTCGCCCTTCGGCATGAAGGGGGTATAGGCGACCACACCGACGAAACCGCCTCTGTCGGCGAGTTTCTTCAGCATCGCATCCGACTTGTTGCGTGGATGATCCAAAAGCGCGTTGGGGAAGCAATGCGTGTAGGCGACGGGCTTCTTGGAATGGGTGATTGCGTCGCTGCTTGTCGTGTCGCCGACATGGGATAGGTCGACCAGGACACCAAGTTCGTTCATTAGGTCGATCATGTCGCGGCCATAGTCGGACAATCCGCTGTCGCGACTCTCCCAACAGCCGGAGCCGACGAGGTTCTGCGTGTTATAGGTTAGTTGGATTACCCGCACGCCAAGGTCGCGGAACAGCCGCAGATGGTCGAGATTCTGTTCGATGGCGAACGTGTTCTGCCAGCCCAGGATGATGCCGACCTTGCCGTCTTCCTTGGCGCGGCGAATGTCCGCGGCACCGTGCACTTGCATCAGGATGTCGGCGTTGTCGGCAAGATCCTTCTTCCAGCGCGCGATGTTGGCCATCGTGTCGTTGAAGCCTTCCCATATCGAGCACGTGCAATTCGCCGCGGTCAGTCCGCCGCGATGCATCTGTTCGAACACATCCCGCGACCAGTTCGAGATCACGAGCCCGTCGATGACGATGCTGTTTTGGTGCAGGGATTCCGTCGTGGCGTCGGGCATGGGTGTCCATCCTTCGTATCATCAGGGAAGGCGGTCAGCTTAGACTCTGGGCCGCGGCGATGAAATGCGGGGTCTGGGAAAGGTTCGCCTACCCGCAGCGCGAATATTCGCACGCGGTGCATAGATCGCAGCCTTCCTGGTGCACCAGCGACAGACCGCCGCATTTCGGGCACTGCCGGGCGGCGCCAAGCGCGGATTGGGCCGCAGCCGGGGTCTTTTTGCTGAGGAAGCTGATCTCGATCATATGGCGTTCGATGACGCCACCGATCGCGGCCAACAGTGAAGGGACGTACTTGTCCTCGACCCACTGGCCACCACGCAGATCGAACACGGCCTTCAATTCTTCGACGACGAAGGACACATCGCCGCCGCGGCGGAAGACGGCGCTGATCATGCGGGTGAGTGCCACGGTCCAGGCGTAATGTTCCATGTTCTTGGAGTTGATGAAGACCTCGAAGGGGCGCCGCCGGCCATCGCGCTCGATATCATTTACCGTGATATAGATCGCATGGTCGCTCTCCGGCCAGCGCAGCTTGTACGTCTTGCCGATCAACGAATCGGGCCGGTCGAGCGGCTGGGTCATATAGACGACGCCGGCGTCGGGCTCCGGCGCGGCCAGCTGCTGCGCCGCCGGATCGGCTACGCTCAGAAGCGATCCGGTTACCGCGTTGGGCCGGTAGGTGGTGCACCCTTTGCAGCCGGTCTCGTAGGCCTGCAAATAGAGCGCGGCAAAATTGTCGAATGCCGTCTCAGCGGGGACATTGACCGTCTTGGAGACCTAACTGTCGATGTATTTCTGCGCGGCCGCCTACAACACGATGTGATCGGCGGGCTGCAATTCTTGTGCGTCTGTGAAGTAATCGGGCAGG
>CAJWOT010000511.1 GCA_913044215.1 uncultured Rhodospirillaceae bacterium
CCGCACGACCACTTTTCGCAATATTGCGCCAGCGGGAAGCCAAGCGTAGGGTGCGATCAACAGTAGACAGCGATCGCAAATCCGAGGGAGCCCCGCCATGAGAGAAGCCGTCATCGTTTCCACCGCACGCACGCCGATCGGTAAGGCCTATCGTGGAGCCTTCAACAACACCGACGGAGCCGATTTGGGGGGCCACGTCGTAAAACACGCCGTCGAACGCGCCGGTATCGATCCGGCGGAAGTCGATGACGTGATCATGGGCACGGCGATGCCGGAAGGCGCAACGGGTAACAATATCGCCCGCCAGATCGCGCTGCGCGCCGGACTTCCCGTCACCACGTCGGGTACGACGGTCAATCGCTTCTGCTCCTCTGGCATGCAGACAATCGCCATGGCAGCGCAACACGTCATCGTCGACGGCGCACCGGTCATGGTCGCCGGCGGTCTCGACTCGATCAGCCTGGTGCAGAACGACCACAAGAATGGCTACCGCGCCGCCAATCCCTGGCTGGTTGAAAACAAACCGGCGATCTACGACGCCATGATCGACACCGCAGAAACGGTCGCAAGCCGCTATGGCGTCAGCCGCGAATATCAGGACGAGTATGCGCTGCAAAGCCAGATGCGCACCGCCGCAGCGCAGCAGGCTGGCAAGTTCGATGACGAGATCGTGCCAATGAAGACGGTCAAAATCGTCACCGACAAGGAGACAGGCGAGACCAGCGAGCAAGAGGTCATGATCGAGCAGGATGAGTGCAACCGTCCGACGACGAATGCGGAAGGTCTTGCCTCACTGCAACCGGTGCGGGGCGAAGAGTTTTTCATCACCGCCGGCAATGCGAGCCAGTTGTCCGACGGTGCCTCTGCCGCGGTCGTTATGGACGCGAAAGAAGCCGAAAAGCGCAACATCGAGCCGCTGGGCTATTTCCGGGGCTTCGCCGTCGCCGGCCTCGAGCCGGACGAGATGGGCATCGGCCCGATCTACGCCGTACCGAAGCTGCTGAAACGGCACGGCCTCAGCATGGACGATATCGATCTTTGGGAGCTGAACGAGGCGTTCGCTGTGCAGGTGCTTTACAGCCGCGACCAGCTCGGCATCCCGAACGAGAACCTCAACGTCAATGGCGGCGCAATTTCGATCGGTCATCCCTACGGCATGAGCGGCGCCCGCATGGTCGGTCACGCGCTGATTGAGGGTAAACGCCGCGGTGCCAAGAATGTCGTCTGCACCATGTGCGTCGGCGGCGGCATGGGTGCGGCCGGCCTGTTCGAGGTCGCCTAGCACAATGCCCGACGGTCAAAGCACGGCGCCCGTCGTATCGGTCGCGCAGGACGGACACGTCCGCACGATCACCCTGAACCGTCCGCAGAAAAAGAATGCGATCAGCGACGAACTCGGCTGGGGCGTCGTCTCGGCCGTCGAAGAGGCGGCGGCGGACGAGTCGGTCTGGGTTGTCGCGCTCACCGGCGCCGGGGACGCGTTCTGCGCCGGGCTTGACCTGACGGCGGAGCGCAAACCGGAACTGGCACCGCATTCGGCTCAGGACGTGCAACTCGACGATATCGGCTGGGTCGGCCGCTTCGTAACCGTGTTGCGGCAACGCTGTGACAAACCGGTGATCGCCGGCATCAACGGTGCCGCGGTCGGTGCCGGCCTGTCGCTTGCGATGGCGGCGGACATCCGCATCGTCGCCCGCGGCGCACGGCTGATGGCGGGCTACACGAGAATCGGCGGCTCGCCCGATGGGGGTCTCAGCTGGACCTTGAGCCAGGCGATCGGCTACGAGCAGGCCATGCGGTTCATGCTGGAGAACCGCACGGTGCAGGGCGAAGAAGCGGTCCGCCTTGGCATGGCCGGAGAGGTCGTCGATGACGGCCAGTTAGGCGACAGGCTTGCCGAATACTGCCAGCAGTTGGCGCAATGGTCGCCGATCACCACGCGCCTGACCAAACGCGCCATTGGCAAGGCGACCATCGGTATCGATCTGGAGCAGCATCTGCGCTTCGAACTCGCCAACATCAAGCGCGCTTTCGCCAGCGAAGATGCACAAGAATGCCGGGCCGCCTTTTTGGAAAAGCGGAAACCGGTTATCAAAGGGCGCTAGACGGTCGCTTTGAGGTCACTGGTGTCTGATCCGGACACACTGCAGGCCTGCGCTGCGGAAGCGGCGCGCGTCGCATCAGGAC
>CAJWOT010000512.1 GCA_913044215.1 uncultured Rhodospirillaceae bacterium
GCATCCTCCAGCACCATCGCGGCGCATTTCTCGCCGATCATGATGCTCGGGATGTTGGTGTTGCCCGAGGTCAGGGTCGGCATGATCGAGGCGTCGGCGACGCGCAGCCCTTCGATGCCGCGCACCCGAAGCCGGTCGTCGACCACCGCCATGTCGTCCTGCCCCATCCGGCAGGTACCGACCATGTGGTGGGTGATCTGCCCAGTTTCCTGAATGAATTTCAAAATCTCTTCATCGCTTTGGATGTCGGGGCCGGGCTGCAGTTCTTCGGCGATGGTTTCTGCGAGGGGCGGCGACTCGACGATTTCGCGGGCCCGGCGGACCGCGGCGATCGACGTCATACGGTCGTTCGGCGTCTGCAGGAAACGGAAATTTATTGCCGGCGGATCGGCTGGGTTGGCGGACCGGATGTGGATGCTGCCGGTGCTTTCGGTGCGCTGGACATGGGAATACATGAAGAAGCCTTCGACCGGCGACAGGCGCCGGCCGCGGCCTTCCTTCATTTCGGTCATGTAGGGCGCCACCACCATCATGATGTCCGGGTTTTCCAGATCGGGGCGTGACCGCGTGAAGACCCGCACCGTCCCGATCCCTTGCGAAATGAACCCGTCGCGGAACAGACCGAAGCGCAGGATTTCCAGCATCAGCCGCCAGCCCCGGCCGCGCTTGGCGAGGGAGATGCCGGGGCGGTTGAAACGCCATTTCAGGATGGCGCCGTAATGGTCGCGCATGCCCTCGCCGACCCCCGGAAGGATGTGCACCGGCGTGATGCCGTGTTTCGCGAGCCGGTCCGGATCGCCGATTCCGGATAGTTCCAGCAGTTTCGGGGAGTTCGCCGTCCCGCACGACACGATGACCTCGCGCGCCGCCCGGGCTTCTTCGGTTCTGCCGTTCCGGACATAGCGCACGCCGACGCATCGCTTGCCGTCGAAGAGCAGCGCGCTCGCCTCCGCGCCCGAATGGATCGTCATGTTCGGGCGCTTGCGGGCCGGCTCGAGATATTGGGTCGCCGTGCTTTGGCGCAGGCCGCGTTTGACGGTCTGCTGCGCCATCGCGACACCTTCCTGCGTGGCGCCGCTGTAATCCGAATTGTAGGGAATGCCGACCGCATTGGCCGCGCCGATAAACAGATCGTAGAAGGGCGAAATTTTCGACGCCTCGTTCACCGGTATCGGCCCGCACCGGCCGCGGAATTCGTCGTCGCCGATATCGGTGCTTTCCATCTTTTTCAGGATCGGCAGGACATCGTCATAGCTCCAACCGCGGCAGCCCATCTGTGCCCAGGTGTCGTAGTCGAGCCGCTGGCCGCGGTTATAGATCACGCCGTTGATCGCGCTCGACCCGCCGAGGATCTTGCCGCGCGGGATGTAGATCTGCCGGTTGCCGTGCCCCTCGTGCGGTTCCGACTGGTAGCGCCAGTTCGCCGCCGGATTGTCGACCAGATTGGCCGCGCCCGCCGGCGGCCGCGTCCAGATATACTTCGCACCCTTCGTGCCGGCTTCCAGGCACAGCACCGTGTGTTTGCCGCTCTCGCTCAGCCGGCCTGCGGCGGCACCGCCACCGGAGCCGGAGCCCACCACGATGTAATCATAGACACTCATAGCCCTCGTCGCTCCTTTCGCCTGCGGGTTCCGATAGGGCGCGCCACCCGCATAACCGCAGCCAATGGATGATGGCCGGAAGCTTAGCAGCGACATCCGCCGTTGCGCGAACGGCGTTTGACGCAGACCGTTTCCGGCAGGCGCGGCGAGACTCTCAGACAGCAAACGGGCGGACCCGAAAGTCTTGACTGTGTCTGGCTGAGAAGGGGGCCCTGCGCACAGCCCTTCACGATGCCGTGCAAGCCGCGCGAGGTGCTTTTTGGCGCTGAACAGACCGCTTACATGTTCATTATCTATTGAATACTGATAATGTGGAGGTTTACATGGTGAACGTGATCTATGGGGTTTTTGCGCTTGTGTTTGCAGCGTTCGTCACGCCCGCCATGGCCGGTGAGGCGTCCGGTCAGTTCACCGTCATCAGCGGCAAGGAGAAATACACCACCGCCGGCGGCGTCATGATCAAGAAGCAGGGCGGCAAATCCTACGTGGTGCTGAGCGACGACTTCAAATTCCCCGGCGCCCCGGA
>CAJWOT010000513.1 GCA_913044215.1 uncultured Rhodospirillaceae bacterium
TGTCCCGTAATCCGTTCCGCTTCCCGGCTGAGGAAGAAGGCAGTCGCCGCCGCGACGTCCGCGGGTTGAGCCAAGCTGTTCATCGGCGCGGCCGCGGCGGCCTTCTGCCATCCATCCCCCGATACCGCCGCATGGGCGCCGGCGTCTTTCTGCGTATAACCAGGCGAGACGCAATTGACCGTCGTGCCGCTGGGCGCCAGCTGATAGGCCAGCGCTTTCGAAAGACTTTCCAGGCCGGATTTGGCCGCGGCGGAGACCGGAAAGATCGTGTCGTTGGCGCCGAATGTATGGGCGACGAAGGAACTCACGGCAACGACACGGCCCCATTCCGATGCTTCCAACTGCGGCAACGCTTCGGTCACGAGCCCAAAGAACGCCTCGGTAATTGCCGCCAGCGAGAGACGCAAGCCCGCGGCGTCGACGTCGCCAAATCGGCGTTTGTCGGCGAATCCAGCATTGCTGACGATCTGGTCGATCCGCCCGAACCTGTTGCAGGCCGCCTCAACCAGCGCTTTCGGCGCACCGGCTTCAGCGAGATCAGCTAGCGCTGTCTCCACCACAGCCCCTGCCCCGCGCGCCTGAGCGGCCACCCGATCAAGCCCTGCCGAATTGCCGCGGGTGTGCAAGAGCATTGCCGTGCCCTGCCCCGCGAGAGCCCGCGCGGTCGCCGCCCCGATACCGCTTGCCGCCCCGGTCAGCAGGATTACCCGTCCGATTTCGTTGGTCATCACCCATCCTCGTCACCACTCCAGAGCCACAATGTACCCCGACATCGCTTGGAAAACAGGCTTCCGTGCTCTAGCAATATGGCCGGAAAGGCGGAGCCATGATCACTATCGGAGTCGATGTCGGCGGAACCTTCACGGACCTCGTGTTGCGCGACGGCCGGACGGGGGCGATGCGCAGTCTGAAAACGCCGTCGACGCCGGAAGATCTGGCGCGCGGCGTGATGAACGCGATCCGTCAGGCCGAGGTCCCCGACGCCGATATTGCGGGCATCACACACGGCATGACCGTTGCGACCAATACGGCACTGGAGATGAACGGTGCCCGGCTCGGCGTCCTTACCACCGAAGGGCACCGCGACGTTCTGGTCGTGGGGCGCGGAAACCGCACAAGACTCTATGATATCAAAGCTGTTCGCCCGTCCCCGCTGGTGCCGCGCAGACGCATCCTGGAGGTGTCCGAGAGACTAACCGCCAGCGGCACGGTCCATAAACCGCTCGACGAGGAGCAGGTGATCGCCGCTTGTAGACACCTTCAGGCGGCGGAAGTCGAGGCCATTGCGATCTGCTTTCTGCACGCCTACGCAAATTCGTCGCATGAGCTGCGTGCCGCGGAGATCGTACGCGCTCAGCTGCCCGGCGTCCCGGTCAGCCTGTCGCACGAAATTCTGCCGGAATACCGTGAGTTCGAACGTTTTTCCACCACGGCGCTGAATGCCTATGTCGGTCCGAAAGTCTCCGGCTACCTGAACACGCTGTCGAGCAACCTAACCACGAGCGGCATCGACGCGCCGCTGCGTATAATGGGCTCGAACGGCGGGACCTGGCGAGCCGCGGCGATGGCCGCGGAACCGGTCAACTCGATGCTGAGTGGGCCGGCCGGTGGCGTTACCGCGTCGATCGGCGTCGCCAGGCTGCTCGGCGTGCCGGACATCATCACCTACGACATGGGCGGCACGAGCACCGACGCCTGCCTGGTGCGCAACTACAGCCATGATATGACGACCGAGGGTCAGGTCGGCATGTGGCCGAACCGCGCCCCGCAGATCGAGATCAAAACCGTCGGCGCCGGCGGTGGCTCGATCGCCTATCTCGATACCGGGAACTTCCTGCAGGTCGGGCCGCGGTCCGCCGGCGCGCTACCGGGCCCCGCCTGTTACGGCCGTGGCGGCACCGAGCCGACCGTAACCGACGCCAATGTCCTGCTCGGACGCTTTCGCCCCGATCAGGCGATCGGCGGCGAGATCGGCATCGATACGGCGGCGGCCGAGACGGCGATCGGGACACTGGGTGAGACTCTGAGTTTATCGTCGACACGCATGGCCGAAGGGATCGTGCGCATCGCCATCGCCCGGATGACCGGCACGGTGAAGGAGATTTCCGTCATGCGCGGCCTCGACCC
>CAJWOT010000514.1 GCA_913044215.1 uncultured Rhodospirillaceae bacterium
TCGTCGGCGCCAATTTCGTTCTAGATCTTTTCGGCGATAACTTCGACGATCAGGAGACGTGCTCGGGATCCTGGCAGGAATGGTACCGGCACGAGAGCTACCTCTCGCACTATTTCGCCCGCAACGCTGCTTGACACAATTGACGAATTTGGCTGCGGGCAGCCGCTGTAACGCGCCAATTATCCGCGCATTGGGATGAACTCCTGAAGGTCAGACGGTTTCGCTCATGCCTCGATGAAAGGCTCGAAGCCCCAGTCGAACAGCGGCCGGCCACCGTCGGCCTCGACCACGATGACATCCTCGAGCCAGACCCGCTCGTTCTCGCCACCGGGATAGAGCAGGTGCAGCGGCACGACCATGTTCTCCCGCATGGCCCAGTCGCCGTTCGGCGTGCCGTCCGGGTTGTTCAGCTCCAGATCCATGTGCGACAGGCCGAGACCGTGGAAGAAGATCAGCGCTGAGTCGGCGTCCGGCACGCCACATTTGCGGAAGGTCTCGCGCCCCATCGCCTGGATCTGGCTGACCGTATTGCCCGGCCGCATCGCGGCGCACACCGTCTCCGCGACCGTCTTGACCGCCGCCGCGATCTTCTTTGCCGACGCGCTGGGCGTGTCGCCGACGCACCAGCTCTTGCCACCATCCCAGCAATAAAGGTCGAGCGTGCCGTGGCAGTCGAACAGGATGTGCGCGCCAGCTTCAATCTCGAAATCCTCCAGCCCGGTCTGCAGGGTGATCGCCGGGTCGGCGCCGCGCGGGTGGCCCCACACCATGCCGCCGGGGTCGCGGATGAAGCCGCCGAGATCGACCGCAGCCTGATGATAGGTGCGGTTGACATCGCGCCAGCTTGCGCCCTTGTCCCAGGACGCGACGGTGCGCTCGATCGCCTTCTGGTTCAGCGCCGTCGCGCGCTCGATCAAGGTCAGCTCTTCCGCCGTCTTGACCATGCGGGCCGCCATCATCGGATCGTAGCCGTCGCCCACATCGACATCGCCGAGCCGCAACCCGTAACCCATATCGTCGAAGGCGACCGCGCCATCCGCCAGTCCCAGATCGGCGAGCGCGCCGCGCACGACGCTGTCCATATCGAACCGGTACTGTTCGCGTGCTTTGGCGACCCAGTCCGCCTCGGCGCCGGCCTGCGGGATGAAGCGGTCGATATCACTTGCCTGCGGTGCGATATCGAGCCCCATCATCACAGCACGGAACGGCCTGATATCTTCGATCCAGCTCGGCTGCACCATCAGGCTCGACACATAATAGTCGGCGACCACCATAATCGGATGGTCCGGCACGTGGCGCGACAGGATCACCGCATAGGGCCTCGGTTCGTCGGAATTATGCGCGATGCCGTTGAAGCCCGACAGATAGAAGACATTCAGCGGCGTGGTCGCGACGATGCCGTCGAGCCCGCGCGCCTCCAGCGCCTCCCACAGCCGGCCGATATTACAGAACTGTTTGGGCAGCGGATTGCGGTCGAACATCGCCCCCATCGCCTTACACCTCCTTCAGATGCGCGTCACGCCGGTCGAACAGTTTGTCGTCGGCATAGCCCATCGCTTCCGGCTTGCCGCGGCCGAGCATGACCTGGAAATAGACCGGCTCCAGGCTCTTATTCTCGAAGCCGTGAATGACGCCGGCCGGGCAGGCGATGCATTCCCAGGGGCCGAGCCGGGTCCAGAGCTGTTCGCCCGCCTCGTCTTCGATGAACACGTCGAGGAAACCCTGCAGCACGAAGAAGCATTCCTCGACCTCATGGGTGTGCGCCGCGTTCCCCTGCCCCGGTTCCACATACATGATCGACAGGGTGAAATTGCCGGCCGGGATCGCGTTCGGATCCTCGTGCTTGCCGGATCCACCAGCGCCGATGAAGCGATGCTGCGCGCGCTTGTAACCCTCGATCTTGGCATCCTCGAAGGCGGCCCAGTCGGGCGTCTTCGCGCGGAAGCGGCCGACATAACGGTCCATGATATCCGGCAGCGTCACGCCGACCAGTTCGGGCGCGCGGGGATGACGGGCGGTGCTCATGGCGAATCTCCTAGGCAGCAGGTTTGGGCCAGGATAGCCGGAGAGGGCGGGACGAGGGAACGGAGAAGGAGCAGCACCGAGCAACGGCGAGGAAA
>CAJWOT010000515.1 GCA_913044215.1 uncultured Rhodospirillaceae bacterium
ACCTTGTCGCCGAACTCGCCGATCACGGCGTTGAACATCTCCTTG
Organism: uncultured Rhodospirillaceae bacterium; assembly: GCA_913044215.1. Lineage (GTDB taxonomy): Bacteria > Pseudomonadota > Alphaproteobacteria > UBA8366. The sequence continues at coordinate 46 of CAJWOT010000515.1, forward strand.
ACCTGCTGCGGGTTTGCGTAGCCGACCGTGTCGGACACCACCAGCTCGTCCGCGCCAGCCTCGAAGAAACGGCCGGCGAGCGCCATCACGTCGGCGACCGGTACCTGGCCGGAAATCGAGCAGCCGAGCGCCGTGGCGAGGCCGGTCGCCAGCTTGACGTCCGGCGCCTTCTCGTTGCGCAGCTCGACGATGCGCTTGAAATCCTCGACCGACTCGTCGACCGTGCGGCGGACATTGGCGAGATTGTGCTCTTCGCTGACCGAGGTAACGTAGTTCAGCTTGTGCACGCCGGCCTCGAAAGCGTCCATCGCGCCGCGCAAATTGGGGCTCAGCGCCGCAATCGTGTAGCCGTCGATCTTCTTCGCCGCGGCGACCACTTCCTTGGCGTCGGCGAATTGCGGCAGCAGCTTCGGCGGCACGAAGGAGCAGACCTCGATCTCCGGCATGCCCGTGGCGGCCTCGGCGGTCAGCCAGGCGATTTTTCCTTCCGTCGGGAAGAAGACTTTCTGGATTTGGATGCCGTCGCGAAGTCCGACTTCACGGCATTCGACGTCAATTCCTGGGCGCATTACGGGTCTCCTTATCTTCCCTTGAACTCTGCTTTGCGTTTCTCGTTGAAGGCGCGCACGCCTTCCAGCCTGTCTTCGGTCGGTACCATGCGGTTATACGCTTCGATCTCGAAGCCGTATCCGTTTTTCAGGTCGATTTGGGTCGCCACGTTGAGCGACTTCTTGGCCTGACGCGTCGAGATCGGCGCATTGTTGCAAATCTTGCGCGCCGTCTCCAGGGTCTCCTCCATCAGCTTGCCCTCTTCGCAAATGCGGTTGAGGACGCCCCATTCGAGCGCTTCCTGCGCGCTGAAGGGCGTGCCGGTCAGAATGATCTCCTTGGCGCGGCGGATACCGACCGCACGGGGCAGATTCTGCGTGCCCATGGCGCCCGGCATGATGCCGAGCGTCACCTCGGTCAGGGCGAAGCGGGCGTGCGGCGCGCCATAGGCGAAGTCGGAGCCGAGCACAAATTCCAACCCGCCGGCGAAGGCCGCGCCATTGACCGCCGAGATGATCGGGATCGGACAATCGGTCATGTGCATCATTGCCTGTTCGAACAGCGCGTGCTGCTTCTGCCAGGTCTCGTCCGTCATGTTGTTGCGTTCTTTCAGATCGCCGCCGGCGCAGAAGATGCGGTCGCCCGATCCGGTGACTACGATGCAGCGGATATCCTCCTGATCGATGTAGAAATGGCCCCACATCTCATTCAGGTCATAGCCCATCTGTGTGTTGAGCGCGTTCGCCGCGTCCGGCCGGTTCAGGGTCACGAGCAACAGGTGATCCTCGATCCGCTCCAGCTTCAGCGTTTCGTATTCCATTCTCATGAGGTTTTGTCTCCGAAAAGAATGTCGTTGTCCGCGCCCAGCTCCGGTGAGCCTTCGGGCTGCGGTGGCCGGACACCGTCAAAGGACAGCGGCATCCCCATCAGCTTGAAGCGGCCGTCGTCGGTCTCCTGGATGATGTCGAGCGCCTGGGTCTGCGGGTGCGCGACGACCTGGTCGATCGATTGCAGCGGCGCGTTCGGAATACCGGCTTCTTCGAGCTTTTCCTGCCAATGTGCCATCGGCTGGGTGCGGGTGACTTCCTCGATCAGGACGTTCAGCGTCGCGCGGTTGTCCCAGCGGTGCGGGTTGGTGTCAAAGCGGCCGTCCTGCGGCCATTCGGCATGCCCCAGTATGCCGGACAAGGTCGTGAACAGCCGGTCGTTCGGCGCGGCGATGATCAGGTAGCCGTCGGCGCAATTGTAGGCCTGATACGGCGCCATGCCGGGGCCGGAACTGCCGCGCCGCTCGGCGATCGATCCGTCGCCGAAATAGCTGGTCGCGTGATAGTTCATCCAGCCGAGCGCCGTCTCGAACAAAGACGCATCGACCTGGCCGCCCTTGCCGGTCATTTCGAGATTGCGCAGCGCGGCAAGCACGCCCAGCGCGCACCACATGCCCGTGCCCATGTCGACGATCGAGGTGCCGACGCGCACCGGCGGGCGGCCTTCTTCGCCGGTGACGCTCATGATGCCGCC
>CAJWOT010000516.1 GCA_913044215.1 uncultured Rhodospirillaceae bacterium
CGCGGTAATGACGGAAATGGAAGCCGAAGCGGCGGCGATGGGCTATCCGGAATTGGCCTAAACGTCTAAAACGGTTCGTCTCCCAACAGTTGTAGCAGTAGCGGAAAATACTATGGCCCGAATGGAAGATTTGGTCGAAAGCGAACAGGCGCATATGCGCAACCTGCCGCTGCCGACATACGAAACCACACCCTGGGCCGAAGGCCCGCCCTTGTCGGAGCGCCGTGTGGCGATCGTGACCACCGCAGGGCTTGCCCTGCGCGGGGAAGATGCATTCGGTGTTGGTGCGGCGGATTATCGGGTGATTCCCGCGGAGACCGATTCCGCGGACATACTCATGACCCATATCTCGGTCAATTTCGACCGTACCGGCTTCCAGGATGACGTAAATGTGGTCTTTCCGATCGACCGGTTGCGGGAAATGGCATCCGATGGCGAGATTGGGTCGGTTGCTGAATTTCACTATTCCTTCATGGGCGCAACCGATCCGGAGCAGCTCGAAGGCAGCGCCCGGGCGCTGGCCGGTATGCTGCGCGAAGACGAGGTCAACGCGGTCCTTTTGTCACCGGTCTGACCGAATTGTACGCGCGCCGTGTGCGGGCTTGCTCACTACTTTGAAGACGAAGGCATTGCGACCACAGTGATTGCGTTGATCCGGGAACATGTGGAGAAGATGCGTGCGCCACGCGCGCTGTGGGTGCCGTTCGAGCTAGGGCGGCCGTTCGGATCGCCCGGAGAGGCGGCTTTCCAGCGCCGTGTGGTTGGCGATGCGCTGGCGCTGCTGCAATCGTCGAACGGGCCGGTCGTGCTCGCCGATTTTCCGGACGACGCGCCGGGGCCGAAAGCGGACGACCAAACCGGATGGGTCTGCCCGGTCAGTTTCCCCGCGCCGCCAAGTTCCGACGCCGGTCCCGCAGCGGGACTGCTGCAGGAAATCGATGCGTTGGCGCCCTGGTACCAATTGTCAAAGGATCGCCGAGGCCGCTCCTTGGTTGGGGTCAGCGGCCAGAGCATTTCAGACGCGGCGCGATTCGCAGCCGCTTTCTACGACGAAATCCCGGTGGATGAATCCGGCCGAGCCCCTTCTCAGGCGTTCAAGGACGCCTTTACGGATATCATGGCGTATTACTCGGAAGCCGGGACGGCGCAGCCGGGACAGCATTCGAGCCGCGACGCGCAGCACTGGTTTTGGCATGAAACCGCTGCCGGCTCTTTCTTTCTCGATCTCCGTGAAAAGTTTATGTCGTGCGATGACGAGCGGCTGAAGTTCATCGCTGCGCGGGTGATGCTGCCGAAGACGCAAGGCGGCTGAATCGGGAGGTTCTCCCATGTCTGATAAAGCGCGTGAGGTCCGGCCAGCAGGCGTTGGTGATCTCGATCCAATTCGGCGCTGCGCGGAAGAGGCCTATGCGCTTTACGTGCCGCGGATTGGGAAGAAGCCGGCGCCGATGATCGCGGATTTTGCGGCCCAGATTGCGGCCGGCCAAGTCCATGTCTGCGTCGATCATGAACGGTTGCTTGGCTATATCGTGCTTTATCCGCGCGGCGATCACCTGCACATTGAGAATGTTGCCGTGCTTCCGTCGCAACAGGGCACAGGGCTTGGTAAGTATCTGCTGGCATTTGCCGAAGCCGAAGCGCGGCGTGCAGGGATTACGGCAATCGAGCTCTACACCAACCAACACATGACGGAAAATTTGAGCTTCTACCCACGGCTTGGATATGTGGAACTGGGCCGAGGGGAGGAGGTCGGTTTCGCGCGTGTGTTTTACCGGAAGGCACTTTCCTGAGGCGAAGTTTGCGGTCACGCGCGCCGCAGGATGTCCTCAGAGTCCCAGGCGACGAGCGGTGAGCGAATATTGCGCCAGAGGTCATGCGCCGCATCACGCCGCCGGTCTGTTGCGATCGCCGAGACATACAGCATCACATGTGTTGCCCCGCGCCGTCGCGCTTCGGCCAGTGCGCCCGGGTGCGCTGTCCAGTGCTCATCGACAATATTTGTTGTTTCTCCTATAAGTAGAATATTCCATGCGTCTGGCTCGACATCTCGACTCACTAGAATGTATAAGCCTGCAGCGCGAGGCAAGGTTTCGCTGGCCGCAAAAACC
>CAJWOT010000517.1 GCA_913044215.1 uncultured Rhodospirillaceae bacterium
TCGATATTCTTGAAGATCTGTTTCGATTGCGCGTAGGTGTCACCGGCACCGACCACTTCGCCGGCATCGTCGAAAGCGACATTGCCCGACAGGTGGATCGTATCGCCCAGCTTCACGCCCGCCGAGATGTTGTACTTCTTCGTCCAGGCCCAGCCCGGATCGACCCTTTCCTGTTTCATGAAACCCTCCTCTATGTTCGAGACTCTGCCGCTGGCAGCTAGATTGCGTCCGGAAATTTGGCGCCAACCTCGCGCCGGATATAGTCCGTGCGGTCCCCGCCTTCATATTTTTCCGCCGCGAAATAGACGTCCGCGACCGCGCGCTGCACGCGGTCCATCAGGGCGCGGTCGTCGCGATTGTCCTTGGGGATGCGCAGCACCGTGTCGCCGCCATAGGTCGGGAACGGTTTCTCCTTGGTGCCTTCCGGCATGGCGATGTCCTTGCCGTCGGCGACGGCGCGGATGTCGCGCTTGAGCCGTGCGCGCAGCATGGCGACGCCTTCGTCGGTGACGCCGAGATATTCCCGCTTGTGCACGTTCATCGGACCCTGGCCGGTCCAGGCCTCCCAGTCGCCGGGATTGCGCTGCATTTCGTCATAAGGACGATGCGCCGACTGACCGTAGAAGTCGACCGCCTCCCAGCCGACCTCGTCGCGATTGCCCTGGCGCAATACCTCGTCCTTGTCGTTGAAATGGCGCCAGCCGAACTTGCGCGCGTTGGTGTCGTCCACCGGCACGACCCATTTGGTCAGGCTGGTGCGGCTGAAGATTTTCGGCTCCTTGAAGACCTGAAACATGCCGCCATTCTGCGCCATCGACGGCAGAAAATGGTCGTGGAAGCGGATCAGGACCAGATCGTCCATGCGCCGCGAATGGCTGTAGACGATGCCCTCGTCCCGTCCGTGATAGGCGACGACGGGCAGTTCGACGAAATGCTCCAGCCCGGGGAATTGCGGACCGCTGATGCGGCCGTGCAGGAAAACGCTATGATAGGGATCCATGGCGTTCTCACTCTCCTGCAGCCAGTTGCAGGGCGAGTGGATGGAGTACGGCACCAGATCGTGGTCCGGAATGTCCATGGAGTCGTAGAACGGAAATGCTGGCTTCTTCTCCGGCGGCCCCATATAGACGAAGATCAGCCCGCGGACCTCCTGCACCGGATAGGCGCCCTGGCAGATTTCGTTTTTGATCGGGCTATCCTCGGGTTCGCCCGGCGTCTCCAGGATCGTGCCGTCCACGTCGAAATGCCAACCATGATAGCAGCAGCGAATGCCGCGCTGCTCGATACGGCCATATTCCAGCGAGGCGCGGCGGTGAGCGCAGTGCTTGTGCAGCAGGCCGACCGTACCCGAGAGGTCGCGGAAGACAACCAGATCTTCACCCAGGATACGGGTTGCCACCGGCACTTCGCCGAGCTGGCTCGACATTGCGACGGGCAACCAGAATCGCCGGAAATACTCACCGCCCGGCGTCCCCGGCCCAACCTGCAGGAGGTCAAGGTCCGGTTCGATCGGCCGGTTAATCGCGTGACCATCATATGGCCGTGTCGCCCATCGCACGTCTTCTGTCATGGGTGGTGCTCCCTTCAGTTTGTTATCCCGACCCTAGCACGATCCGCATTCTAGAAAACCGACCATCCTGTCAGCGCGCCGCGCCGCTCCACCGCCAGCGTGCCGACAAGCGAGTTCCCCCGCTCGTTCAACCCCGGCGACCAGACGGCGATCGCTGCCTGCCGCGGCGCGATCGCCAGGATGCCGCCGCCGACACCGCTCTTGCCCGGCAGGCCGACCTGGAAGGCGAACTCTCCGGAGGCATCGTAGTGGCCGCAGGACATCATGATCGCGTTGATGCGCCGCATCCTTACCTCGGAGATCACCCGCTCGCCCGTCATCGGATCGGTGCCGGCATGGGCGAGGTAGAGGCCGGCGCGGGCGAGTTGCCGGCAACTCATCGCGAGCGCGCTCTATTTGATCGCGCGGGCTTTTGCCCACCGTCCGCCGCCAACCGAGATGTCGGATTCGAAACAGCTTTCCGATGTGGAATATGACGAGGTGATGGCTTTCAAAGGGCTCCGTTGGCCCGATGTAAGCTTC
>CAJWOT010000518.1 GCA_913044215.1 uncultured Rhodospirillaceae bacterium
TTTCGCGCCTCGAAGACCGTCTGAACGTCCGGCTGCTGAACCGAACGACCCGGCAGCTCAGCATGACGGAGGAGGGCGAAACCTACTTTCAGCGGGCAACCGCCATACTCGCCGATATCGAAGAGGCGGAATCCCTCGTTGCGGACCGTCACGGATCGCCCAGCGGCATGCTGCGTGTGACCTCTTCGATCACGTTCGGACGGCATCAGATCGTGCCGCTGATGCCGGAGTTCCTGAACGCCTTTCCGGATGTCCGGCTGCAGCTGTCGCTGTCGGACAATGTCGTCGATCTCGTGCAGGAAAGATTCGACGTCGCCATCCGCGTCGCCGATTTGAACGATTCCTCGCTGGTGGCACGCCGGCTCGCCGTCGACCGGCGCGTCGTGTGCGCCGCACCGTCCTATCTCGAACGATACGGCACGCCGCAAAGCCCGGAGGCCCTGCGCGACCATAACTGCCTGGTGATCATGAACATTCCTTCGATGCGGGATTGGGAGTTCATATTCGGGGGGACGACGCGGAAGATCCATGTCGAGGGCCGGTTCGAAACGAACAGCGGCGTCGCCGTGCATGAGGCGGCCCTGGATGGCATCGGTATCGCGCAATTGCCCGCCTATCTCGTGGCGCCGGATTTGAAAGCGGGACGATTGGTTTCCTTTCTGGAAGACCGCGTCGCGGAGGGGAAGACGATCTACGCGGTGTATCCGCACACGCGGCACCTGTCGCCGAAGGTGCGCGCCTTCATCGATTTTCTGGTGGCGAAACTGACCCCCATTCCACCCTGGGAACGGGACTAACTGCCGGGGTTGCGGAGTGTGATGTTGCGGGCGTGGCGCTTCATGGCACTCACCGCGCCGCCTTCGCCGACAATGCGCGCGATCGCATCGCTGTCCTCGACGACGAGACCGGACAGCGCATCGACTCCCCGGTCGAACAGGGCGGCGGCGAGCGGTGTGCCCGGTCCCAACAGGACGGTGAAGGCTTGCGGTGCCAGATCGAGCAGCCGTGGGAGCGCACCGTCCAGAAGGGTCGAGGCGGTGATTACCAGCTGTTCACACTGGGGCAGCAGCGTCTCCGCAGCCGATTCCGGGTAGTCGTTCGGTCCCGGCTCCCGCTCGATAACGGCAGCGCCCGGCAGGCGGCGGTCGAGCCCGGGAAAGCGACCGACGATGACCGTCTTGGTGCCGTGATCCTCGACGAGGTCGAGGCCGTTATCCGTTCCACCAAGACGGTCGAACCGGTTGTGGAACGCGTTCATCGCCGCGATGGCGATCGTGGCTTCGAAGATATTGGCCGATTGCCGCAGCGCCGCCAGCTCGGAAAGGTCGCGTCCGGTATAGTCTCCTGGCCGGGGCAGGGCCCGGCAACCATTGGTGCCGCGGGTCGGTGTATGCGATACGCCCGCCCCGTCCGGGCCAGCGACAAGCGTCCAGTTGAGGCCGACGATGACTCGGCTTGCCTTCCCTGATACGCCGCACGCCAATGCGTCATACAGCGGATCGGAGAGGGCAGCGGCGAGGGGGCTTTCGGACAGCGTCATGAACGATTGCTCTGCAGGAAGTCGCGGCCGACAAGCGACGTGTCCTCCCGGTCCTTCAGAAATTTGGCGTTGGCCAACCGCATCGCTTTGATGATCTCCAGCCCGACTTTGCCGCCATCGCCTCGCACTTCGTCGCGCAGGACGATCTGCAAGGTCTCGATATGGTTCTGCACCAGGTACAGGCATTCATCCGAACGGTCCAGCGTGTCTTTTGTGAGTTCGAACAGTGACTTCGCCACGGAGGAGACAAGAGGGTAGCCGAGAATGCCGCCCTGGCCGCGCAGTTCGTGCGCGATCTGATTGATCCGCTCGAAGTCGCCCCGCCGCGTCGCCGGCTCCTTGCGTCGCGTCGCGGCCAGGATGCGCTTGAGCGTGTCGATATATTCCGGAGGCCAGGTGATGAAATCGTCGTTCCAGCTATCCAATTCCTTTTGGATATTGGCAATTCGATTGGCGTCGAAGGAAATATCGCCGCCGGTCTTGGTGCGTAGGAAGCGGGGCGGCGAATAGAATCGGATTCCCTTGTCGATGGCGTCGTCGTTTGTGGTGTGG
>CAJWOT010000519.1 GCA_913044215.1 uncultured Rhodospirillaceae bacterium
CTCGACGAAGCATCCGGTAAGCGGCTTCTCGACGCCTATGACATCGTGGTTCCCGCTTCTACAACCGTCGACGGTCCCGACGCTCTCGATACGGCGCTGGCCAGCCTGACGCCACCATTCGCCGTGAAGGTGATGTCGCCGGACATCCTGCACAAATCCGATGCGGGCGGCGTGGCCATCGGCATGGCCAACACGGCCGCGGTCGAGGAAGCGATCCGCGCGATGCAGTCCGCACCCGCGATCCGCGACAGTCGGGTCGACGGATTCCTGGTCGAGGAAATGGCGCCCGCCGGGCAAGAGATCGTCATCGGCGCGATCCGCGAGCCGCAGTTCGGCCCGATGATCATGGTCGGGCTCGGCGGCATCTTCGTCGAAGTGCTGGCCGACGTCGCCTTCCGGCTGTGCCCGATCACCGAAGGCGATGCGCGGGCCATGCTCGGCGAACTGCGCGGTGCGGCCCTGCTGCGGGGCGCACGCGGCCACGACGCGGTCTCAGAGGACGCGATCGTCAACGCGCTGCTGCGGATCGGCGGTGCGGATGGCCTGTTGATGGCACATGGCGGCGCGATTGAGGAGCTCGACATAAACCCGCTGATCGTGTCCGCGGACCGCGCCGTCGCGGTCGACGCGCGCTTCATCCTGGCGGATGACGAACCGCTGCCGGAGACGGATGCCCTCGAAGATCCGCCGGCGGTTTTCAAGCCGCTCTTCGAACCGGAGACCATCGCCGTTGTCGGCGCCTCGTCGACCGGCACTACCATCGGCAACACCTTTATCGACCGGCTGCGCGAGACCGGTTACTCCGGCGCGATCTACCCGATCCACCCCAAGGCGGAGAGCATCGCCGGTCTTCCCGCCTACCCGTCTCTCGGCGAAACGCCGGAGCCGGTCGACTACGCCTTCATCGCCGTCGGCGCCGACCGGGTGCCGCCGATGCTGCGCGCCGCGAACGGCCGGGTGGGTTTCGCACAGGTGATCTCCGCCGGGTTCGGCGAGGTCGCAGCGGGCAAAGCGCTGCAGGGCGAGCTGGTCGCCGCCGGACGCGAAGGCGGCTGCCGGGTGATCGGGCCGAACTGTCTCGGCCTCCACACGCCGCGCGGCCGCGTGTCTTTCGCCAAGGGCGCTTCGATGGAAGCGGGCAGCGTCGGCATCATCTCGCAAAGCGGCGGGCTCGGCACCGACATCATCCGGCGCGGCCAGATCCGCGGCATCCGCTATAGCGGCCTGCTGACCGTCGGCAACAGCGCCGATATCGGCCCGAACGACCTGCTGGATTTTTACCTCGCCGACCCGGCAACGACCGTCATCGGCCTGTATCTGGAGGACGCCAAGGACGGCCGCCGTTTCGCTCGCATTCTGGGCACCGCCGATAAGCCGATCGTGATCCTCAAAGGCGGCCGGACCGCGGCGGGGCAAGCGGCCGCTGCCTCGCACACCGGATCTCTTGCCGGCGACGACCGGGTCTGGGATGCGCTGGCGGCTCAGACCGGCTGCGTCCTGACCGAAACTCTGGACGATTTCCTGGAAGCCCTGCTCGCGTTCCAGATGCTTGGCACCCGCGTAGAGCGCCCAACCGAGCGGGTCGTGCTGTTCGGCAATGGCGGCGGCACCAGCGTGCTGGCGACAGACTATTTCGCCAAGCTCGGCCTCGCGATAAATCCGTTGGGTGACGCCACGTTCGCGACTCTTGACGCCTTGAACCTGCCGCCGGGCACCAGCGTGGTGAACCCGATCGACACCCCGGTCGCGACCTTGCAGACCGAGGAAGGCAAAGTCGCGGAAAAAATTCTCGACGCTATATACGCCTCTGGAGAGGCGGACGCGGTCGTCATGCATCTCAATCTGGCGTCGTTCCAGGGACGCGGCCCGATCGACCCGCTAGACAATCTGATCCAGGCCGCGTTGCGCACGCAGGAACGCTATCCCGGCCAGGCGCATTTCATGCTGGTGCTACGGTCCGACGGCGAGGCGGCCCTGGACGACATCAAGCGCAAATACCGCACCCGCGCCAACGCGGCCGGTATCCCGGTCTATGACGAACTCGCCAACGCCGCTCGGGCGTTGCGGTC
>CAJWOT010000520.1 GCA_913044215.1 uncultured Rhodospirillaceae bacterium
CGAACCGGCGTATATACAGCCAACATCTACGCGGGGTGGGCGTGGCTCTCTACCACATCTTGATTCTGGCGATCGTTCAGGGGATCACCGAGTTTCTGCCGATCAGCTCCTCGGGACATTTGATTCTGACGTCTCGGGTGCTGGGTTGGCCCGATCAAGGCCTGATCATCGATATCGCTGTCCATGTCGGCACCCTGTTCGCCGTGCTGCTCTATTTCTGGCGTGATATCTGGTTCATGCTGGTCGGTTTGGCGCGCCTGTTCACAGGGCGCAGCGGTCCCGGCGCCCGTCTGGCCCTGTACATCGTCGTGGCCACCATACCGGTCATCGTGGCGGGCTATTTCGGCAAGGATTTCATCGGCTCCGCCCTGCGCAGCGCGGAGGTCATCGCCTGGGCGACCCTCGGTTTCGGGATATTGCTATGGATCGCGGACAAGGTCGGCATGACCCTGCGCACCGTCGAACATCTGAGCTGGGGCGGCGTCCTGTTTATCGGCTTGGCGCAAGTTTTGGCTTTGATCCCCGGCACCAGCCGGTCCGGTATCACCATGACGGCCGCCCGCTTTTTGGGCATGGAACGGCCCGAGGCCGCACGTTTCTCGATGCTGCTCTCGATCCCGACAATCCTCGGCGCCGGCGTGTTAAGCGGCTACGACCTTTATAAGAGCGGTGACATGGCTCTTGGATACGACGCGCTGATCGCCGCGGTCCTGGCCTTCCTGACGGCGATCGTTGCGATCTGGGCGCTGATGCAGTGGCTGCGCCGGTCGAGCTTCACGCCCTTCGTACTGTACCGGATCGTGCTAGCCGCTGGGCTGCTCTACTGGGTTTACGCCTGAGTTAGGGATTCGGCGGTCGGCAGGACCATCGGCGCCAGTTCCTCGGCGCTTCGGCCCGCCCAATCGCGGTCGGGCACCTGCGCCATCGACCGCTGTTGCGCCGCTTCAAGAGCCTCGGACGCCGCTTGCAGATCGATATTCAGCACCTTGCCGTCGGCGACGACCTGCTCTCCATCGACATAGACGTCCCGCACGGCTCGGTCGGCTGCGACGAAGATGAGGCTGCGCAGCGGTTCGCGCAACGGCATCATCGACGGATCTTTCACGTCGACCGACACGAAATCGGCCTTGCAACCCGGCGCCAGCCTGCCGATATCGTCGCGCCCCAGCGCCTTCGCGCCGCCGACCGTCGCCGCTTCAAAGACGTCCCGGGTTTCCAGATCGTCGACGGTTTCCATCGCGACACGCGCGAAGTTCCCGACACTGCGCATCTCCTCCAGGAAATTGTGCGGATAGGTGTCGGTGCCGATGCCAAGATTGATCCCGGCGCGCCGATAGTCGCCGAAACTGCGCAGGCTGATGCCACGCCGCATGAAAACGGTCGGGCAGTGCGCGACGGTCGTCTCGGTCTCGCGCAGAATGTCCATATCGTTGCGCGAGGTCCAATGCAGCCAGGGATGATGGTCGAGAAAGATCGCGTGCCCGATGATCGTATGCGGGCCAAGTCCGCCAATATCCTTCAACCAATGAATTGGTGTGACGCCATGCCGGCGGATCATTTCATGGAACTCATTCACGCTTTGCGCAGCGTGAATTTGGAAAGGCAGTTGGCGCTCCTGCGCGTAGTCCGACGCATCGCGGATCAGGTCTGCGGTGCAGGTATCGATCTGCGCCGGGCACACCATCCCGCTCAACCGGCCGGATGGGTGCTGCCGCGCCAGTTCGATGAGCCGTTGTGCCTCGGTGAAAGCTTCGCGTCCCGCGCCTTCGTCCCAGTCATATTCGACCCGTTTGCCTTCAGCCACGAACCACCGAGCATCCCTGAACATTGGCGCTGCAACGGCGCGAATCCCACTTTCCGCCAAGGTATCGAGCCAGCCGTCGAACGGGATCGACAGGTCGGCGACGGTCGTCACGCCGCTCATCAGCAGCTCCGCCATCGCAACCTGCATACTGGCGATCGCGCCGTCGCGGTCGTTCGCGAACACGGGCAAAAATTCATACAGCGAGCTGTGCCAGAAATTCGGGCTGCGCGTTTCGTCCGTCAGGCC
>CAJWOT010000521.1 GCA_913044215.1 uncultured Rhodospirillaceae bacterium
GACCTCGACGGTTTGATGGAGGAATTCGCGCGCTTCCTGACCTATTACGACGAGCACCATCGCGGCAGTGGCCGTTAGCTTACCCCGACATTCGGTCCGCGATGCGGCGGTGGCGCGCCAGCAACCGTTCCGCACGCCGGACGACGGGCTCGTCGATCATCTTGCCTTCGAAGGCGACGGCGCCCGCCCCTTCAGCCTTGGTCTTGTCGTAGAGTTCGACGATCTTCGCCGCGCGTTCAACCTCCGCGTCGCTCGGCGAGAACCCCTCGTTCAGGATCGCCACCTGGGCCGGGTGGATGCACGCCCCCCCGTCGAAGCCGAGCCGCCGCGCCCATTTGATGTTGTTGCGGAACATCTCCAAATCCGAGAAATCGGCGATCGATCCCGGATAGCCCATCATCAGGATGCCCGCCTCGCGCGCGGCGACATGGACCTCGCGGTTGTAGCCGAGGATGGCCTCGGTATCGACCTCCGGCATGCCGATCACCTCGGCGAAATCCTCCATGCCGACGCTGACCGCGCTCAGGCGTGGGCTGGCATGCACGATCTCGCGGACGTTCATATAGCCCTTGGCGGTTTCGATCAGGGCGAACAGCCCGATGCCACCGGGCGCAAGCCCGCGCTCGGCTTCGAGTTCGCTCATCACCTCGTCGACGAAGACCACATGCTCGGCCGACTCGGTCTTGGGAAGAAGGATCGCGGACACGCCCGGCAACACCGTGGCCTCGAGATCGGCCATCGTCATGCGCCAGGGCCGGTTGATACGCACCAGCACCTCGGCCCCCGCCTGCCCGACCGTGGCGATCACGTCCGGCAAAAGGGCACGCGCACGCGGTTTCTCGTCCGGCGCCACGGCGTCTTCCAGATCGACGATGATGCCGTCGGCACCGCGCGTATGCGCCTTGGCGACGAAGCGCTCGGCCGTCGCCGGCACGAACAGCAGCGAGCGCCATAAAGGTTGTTCTGCCGTATCGGTCATCACAGGTTTCCTCCCCTTACACGATACACCGTCCAGCGGCGGGTGCGAATCGTAGCGCTCCGGACGACCGGATCGACGGGCTCGGCAAGCGGTTCAAGAATTGCGGCTGGCCGAAGGATATGGGCATCGCGGTCTCCTTCGATCCGCCCATGTTCAAAGATTTCTTCGGCAAGGTGCCCGGCATCTGCATCACCAAGACCCCGGTGTCGTCCGCCAGCGGGAAGAAGAAATTCACCAAAGGTGTGGATGTGGAACTTTCCGGCGACGACACCTTTAAGTTGCTTGGCAGGTAAACCCGGCGACCTGGCGCCTCTCGCCTACCCCACACTGTCTTTGAAGAGCGGCCGGTCCTCGTCCATTGTCGGATAGAGGTCGCGGGCGACCTCTATCGCCGTCTCGCGGAACGCCGTCGTGACGCGCGAAGCGGCGTTGGTGCGCCAAGCCATCGCGAGCTCCATATTAAGATCGTCCGGCACGCCATCGAGGTCGCGGAAAACGACGCCGTCGAGCTGCAGCCGCCGGCTCGCCCGGGGGCCAATGCCGGCGCCCATGCCAGCCGCGATCATACTGACCAGATGGATCGGGTCGTGGATGATCTCGGGTTCGATGCTGTTCGCCTGGCAGACGCCGACGATGCGGGTCTGAAAAGGCGTATGCCAGCCGGGCATCGGCACCATGACGTAGAGCGGCTTCATGAGATCGGCCAGATCGACCCGCTCCCGGTCGGCCAGCGGATGATCCTCCGGCAGAATCGCCGCCAGGGGCGGGCGCAGAAAAGCGATGTCGATATGGCGCTCCTGCAGGGCCCGGATCATATCCGCGCTGTTCATGGAGTGGAGTTCCACATGGATGTTGGGGTTCGCCCGACGGAAAGCGCGCGTGACCCGCGGCAGCAGTTCATAGGACGCGGTCAGCACGAGTCCGATCTCGACCCGGCCCATATGGCCGTGCGCCACGTCGCGGATATGGGACACGGCGCGCTCGGCCTGATCCAGGACGCGATGCGATTCCTCCAGCATGACTTCACCGGCGCGGGTCAAGGTTACTTGGCGCTTGCTGCGGTGGAACA
>CAJWOT010000522.1 GCA_913044215.1 uncultured Rhodospirillaceae bacterium
ACAACGACACCGGGGAATGTTAACCGGTCAGCGGTTGCGACCCGTTTGCTTCCAGCACCAAATCCGCCATCGCGTTGTTGGCATCGCCGCCTTCGGCGCGTAGCCCGTTGACGACACCGAACGCGTCAGTCGCCGTCTTGTTCTGGTTCAGCTTCCATTTGCCTTCCAGTCGAGTGATCTCGACCTCGATGCCGACGATGGCGCGGCACATTCCATCGATGAACCCATCCGGCGCGTCTTCCAGTTTCCAGGGCACGGCATAGGGGGATTCGAAGTGGTCGGTCAGCGCGGCCAGGTGCGCCTTGAGCCAATCTGGATCGTCAACCGTCTTCGCCGTGCCATAAGCGTGGATCGCGATATAGTTCCAGGTCGGCACCGCCATACCGGTGCGGTGCTTCGAGGGATACCAGCTCGGCGTCACATAGCCCTGCGGCCCTTGGAAAATGAGCAGCAGTTCCGCGCCGGCAGCAATCGCGTCAGCATGGGGGTTCGGACGCGCCAAGTGGCACCGGATAACGCCCTCCGCACCGGTTTCGGTATCCAGCTCGATCGGGACATGGGTCGCGACGATACCGTCGGGCCCCTGTCCCACCACCGCGGCGGCACCGATCTGCCGCATCGTGTTATGCAACACGTCGATATCATCGACTCGAAACTTCTCCGGTACATACATCTTTCGCTCCTCATGCCCGCCGGTCTTACCGCAGGCTTTCCAGCGCGCGGTTGATGCGCGCGGCTTGGCCGTCCGTCACCAGGCTGTTCAGGACTTCGGCAAACCGCGGATGGGTCACGCCGGCGGTCAGATACTGCCCGCGATAGGCTTTACGGAAGCCCGCTTCCAAGGCACCCAAGGTTTCCCTGTCCAATGCATGGGCGGCGTACATGGCGAAATGGCGCGTGTCGATGGCCGCTTGCATATGAAGTGTCCGGTCCAATTTCTCGATCAGCTCGATAAACCCGTCGACCGCCGCGTCCCTTGAGTCATCCGTCAGGTCCGCATTGCGCAGGATCCACTCGATTTCAGCGATCATCGCCTGCATGGTGACCCCGGCCTGTTCGCGCAGAAATGCGTTGCGGAACATCGGCGACAGCTTCGTGTCGGAGTCGTCGCAGGCCTCGAAATGAGCCTGTTTGAAAAGCTCGACGGCGAGACCAAGCGCGGCAACGTCCCAGCGCGCCGCGCCGCGCGTCATGCTGTCCAGATCCACGACCGACCGGTAACCGGCCGGCATCGTCCGTGCCAGCAGGCGGTCCATGCGCTGGAACGTCCGCCGCCGCGCCCGCGCCGAAATGTTGATCTCGGACGGGGAATCGATCGCATCGCCGGTGCGCCACGCGTCGAACTCGTCGGCCACCGCCCGCTCCAGCGCAGCAAACATATTGACATAGGTACGGCCCTGAATATGCCCAACAAGCCGCCGCTCGCGCTCTGTCAGAAACCCGAACGCGCCGATTAGGCTTACCGCGTCCGGCATCAGCTTGCTGCGCAGATCGAACACGCTGCCGTCCAGCGCGGCGCCTTCCCGACGGCGCGCGGTTTCCAGCGCTTGGGCGGATACGGCAGGGCTCATTCCAGCGGTTAACATCGTCAGTCCCCTCCATTCGATAAGAGCAGCTTAGACGCCTCCCGTTTCCGCCCTATGTCTCGACGCGGGTTTTGTGTTTCAATTGTTTCAGACGATCGCACCGCACAACGAATGGAGATGTTCGTGACAACGACCGTAAAAATGTTCGATCTGCAGTCAGCCGCCGGCCCAATCGGCGCTTCAATCAGCGGTCTAGATCTGAGTGAACCGGTCGACGACACTACATTTTCGGCGATCGAAGACGCGCTCAATCAACACGCCGTCATCGTCATCCGCGACAATCTGCTGACGGCGCCGCAACTCGCTGCCTTCTCGCACCGGTTCGGATCGCCGCAAATCAATGTCCGCGAGGAGGCGCGCAATGCGGACACGCCGGAAATTTTCTGGATTTCCAATATCACGGAGAACGGCAAGCCGGTCGGCTCGCACGATGCCGGCCGCTACTGGCATTCCGATCT
>CAJWOT010000523.1 GCA_913044215.1 uncultured Rhodospirillaceae bacterium
CGCCGTCGATGATCCGGCCGGTCAGCATCAGGTCGAGTGCGTGGCTTTGCCCGATCAAGCGTGGCAGTCGGACGGTCGCGCCGTTCGGCATCGGCCCGCCAAAACGGCGGCAGGAGACGCCAAAGAGGGCATCCCGGCCCGCGACCCGCAGGTCGCACCAGATGGCGAGCGCCAGCCCGGCGGCCAGCGCCGGGCCGGAGATACCCGCGATGACGGGTTTGCTTAGATAGCGGCGGGTGACACCTTCGTCGGGGCCGGCCCAGCAATAGCCCATCGCCGTGCCGTCCTCGATCTCCTTCAGATCCGCGCCGGCGCAGAAGGCGATGTCCGTGCCGGTCAGCACCGCGACTTTCGCCGTCTCGTCTGCTTCGAACGCCATGAAGGCGGTGTGCAGCGATCGGACCATGTTGACGGCGCAGGCATTGCGCGCCTCGGGCCGGTCGATCACCACGGTCGTCACCGGGCCCGATTTCTCGATCAGGATACGGGGGTCGGTCGTCATCGTAATTTCCTATCCGTGTCGCTACCGGCCCTTCCAGACCGGCGGGCGCTTTTCGTTGAAGGCGCGGCGCGCCTCCTTGCTGTCCTCCGAGGCGAAGGCGGCCGAGGTCGCTTCCAGGGCGCGGCGCGGCACATCCTTGAAGCTCATATTCTCCATCTCATAGATCAGATCGCGGGTCACGCGCAGCGCCAGGGGCGACAGGTTCGCGAGTTTCAAGGCGAGCTTTCGGGTTTCCGCTTCCAGATCGGCGCGCGGCACGACCTTGGTCACGAAGCCGAGCTGCCCAGCCTCCTCGGCGCCGATCGGGTCGCCGGTCAGGATCAGCTCCGTCGCCCGCATTCGGCCCAACAGCCGCTGCAGGTGCCACACATGCATGCCGGGCGGGGCGGCGAGGTGCGGGACGCCGGGATAGCCGAAGGACGCATCGTCGGCGGCGATGACCATGTCGCAGGTGAAGGCCATGGTGCAGGCGCCTTCACGGGCGAAGCCATGCACGGCGGCGATGATCGGTTTGCTGAGGCCGCGGACGCGCTCGACCTGTTCGACGTAGAACATCTCCAGGAAGCGGGCCATTTCCTCGGTCCCGAATTCCTCCAGATAGCGGATATCGACACCCGCGGAGAGACCCTTGCCCTTGCCGGACAAGACGATGACCTTGACCGCATCGTCGCCGTCCGCGCGGGTCAACGCGTCGAAGTATTCCAGGGTCATCGTCTCGTCGATGACATTCACCGGTGGCCGGTTCAACGTGATCGACGCGATCCCGTCGGCTACATCGTAGAGTATGAATTGGTAGTTCTCGCTCATGTCGGTTCCTCTTGCCGTCGCGGTGGCAACCTAAGGACCTGTCGGGTGAGCAGCAAGACCGTCACCGACGGCTGAAACCAATGCCTATTGGCGAGTTTCCGAACAGGCCTTTGCCGACCGGTGTTTCCGCAAGAACTGATCGGTATCGTCGAGCGTCGGGGCCAGACCGCGCAGCGGCTTGGCGAGGGTGGCGACCAGACCGACATGGCCCGTATCATCGTAGAGCCAGATGTCGGCGCGGCCGCCGATTTCACGCAGTCGGGCGGCGAGACGCTGGCTGTTGCGGTGCCGGACCGCGCGGTCGGTTTCGCCGCTGATCAGAAGCAGCGGCGGGGCGTTTTTGCCGTCGGCGTAGTGGATCGGTTGCGTTGTCGCCCTGTCGCGGCGCGGGCCGAATATGTCCTTGAGCGTCTCGCTCTTCAGCGGCAGAAAGTCGTAGGGGCCAGCGAGGCCCACCGCTGCGGCGACAGTATTGCAGACGCCGTTCCCGGATGTGGCCAGCCAGCGCGGGGCGAGCTCCAGCATCGCGGCGATATAGGCTCCCGCCGAGTGGCCGACCAGATAGATCGGTTTCCCGCGCGTTGCCTCCCTATCGCTGCGGTTCCGCAGCCAGTCGACTGACGTGGCGGCATCTTCCAGGAAGGCTGGAAACCGGACACTGGGATAGAGCCGATAGTCAGGGATGGCCGTAATGTAGCCGCGTGAGGCGAAGGCTTCGGCGGCGAACAGATAAT
>CAJWOT010000524.1 GCA_913044215.1 uncultured Rhodospirillaceae bacterium
GGGTCGGTCGTGTCGAGATCAAACCGTTCGGCGATCGTCTCGGCCAGAAACCCGCGCAGCCCCTTCTCCGCCACCTGTGGCAGCCAGCTTGCCGCCTGGGTGTTTTTCAGGCCCGGCGTCGAGCCGAACAGGGCGGCGCTTTCGATCCGCTCGGGATGCGACATGGCCAAATTCTGCGTCACATACCCACCAGCGGAGTTGCCGACGAAATGAGCACGCTCGATCTGCAGATGATCCATCAGGTCGAGAACATCCTGTACCAGACGGTCCATGGTGAGCGGCGGTTCGGCGGGCGGGACGGCTGAAGCGCCGTGCCCGCGCAAATCCATGCGGACCACCCGGTAGCGCCGCGCCATCGCCGGCACCCAGGCGTAATACCGTTGTGCATTGGCCATCGCCGAATGCAGCAGAATGACCGTCTTCGCGTCGCGCCAAGGATCGGTGAAGTCGTCGACGCAATAGGCGATGGCGTTGCCGTCGCCCGCCTGAAATGTCTCCATGCCCGGCGCAGCCTACGAAGCCGACGACATGACATGGATCACACGATCCGCCAGCATGTCCTTGGTCTTGGCGCCATAAGCCTTCATGTGATCGGACACCGCGTGCGCCTTCAGATGATCGAGGCTCGCCCATTTCTCGATCACGACGAAGGTGTCGTCGCCATAGCGAGTCTGGAAACCGCCGACACCGTCCGCATCGACCGTCGCGCCATACTCGATGCAGCCATCCTCTTCCTTCACCGCGGGCACGTTGGCGCGAAACAGATCGAGGACCTGATCTCGCATTCCGGGCTTCGCGGTGATGACGGCGATGACATGGACCATGCTCATGAGACTTCTCCCTGGTTTGTTCGGTAGAACGTTGCCGCCTGTTATAGCCCCCGGGGACTTACTCCGCGAGACTGAGCCACTCGATGTCCTGGCTGGCGCCGATGACCGCCATGGCGTCGACCTCGACCAGCATCTCCGGATCGGCCAGCCCGGAGATTCGGCAACCGAGTGAAACCGGCCGGCTGTCCTTGAACCAGGGCGGACCCTCGCCATAGGGGCGGTTCTGTTCCGCGCGGTCGATGGTGAAGGTGCGCCGCCGGACGACATCGCCCAGCATCGCGCCCGCCTCCTTCAGCGCCGCCTCGATCCCTTCATGCGCCAGATCGTACTGTCCGGCCCAGTCGCCAACGGCGCGGACGTTGCGATCGGCATCGATCGAAGTGCAGCCGCTGACATGGACAACATCGCCGACCCGCACCGCACGCGCGTAGCCACGGGCCTTCTCCGCCTGGTTTTCCGTGTAGATCGTCTGCCGGTCGTTGGCCGAGCCGATGATCGCCTCGGCCTCGATCTCGACCAGCATCTCGGGATATTGCAGCCCCGGAATGCCCAGCAGGGTCCAAGGCGGCCTGATATCGCCAAGCACCTCTAGCCGCGCTTTCCGCTGGCCATCGCCCTGCGACATGTCGGTCAGAAAGGTCTTCGAGTAGACGAGATCCCCCAAACTGCCGCCGGCTTCCTCCAACGCGCCTTGGATCGTTTCCATCGTGATCTTGCTTTGGCCATAGACATCGCCGGGACAGGCCACCGTCCCGTCATCCTGCAGCGCGGAGGTGCCCGCGATGAAGACCCGGTCGCCGACGCGGACAGCGCGCGAATAACCGAAATCCTCCTCGGTCGGCCGGCCGGAAGAGATGCGCTGGGCGTTCTGCTCCGCACCGTCGACGGCATCGAACTCGATTTCGATCAACTGCGCCGGCCGCGCGAGACGCTTGACGCCAACCACCGTCGAGGCCGGCCGGACATCGCGAAAATACTTACCGAGCGCCCGCCCCGCCGCTTCGACAACGCTCAAATCGGTGATGTAGGAGCGGGTCCGCACGACATCCTCGAGTCGCCCGCCGGCTTTCCCCATGCTTTGCCGGGCAATATCAACGATCGCGTCGACCTGCGCTGAAACGTCCCCTTCGCCGATGACGTTGCCTTCGGTGTCGATCGCGGTCGTGCCGGACTGCATGACCATGTCGCCCACTCTGAGCGCCCGCGAGTA
>CAJWOT010000525.1 GCA_913044215.1 uncultured Rhodospirillaceae bacterium
TCGCGTGAAGAACACCGCGGCGCAGGGTATATCGCGGCCGGCATGATTCATCGGAACTGAAGAATTTCGAATAGCGGAAGGGAGAGGACGCTCACATGACCAAGATGACGACGGAAGAAGCCTTCGTGAAGGTTCTGCAGATGCATGGCATCGAGCACGCCTTCGGGATTATCGGCTCGGCCATGATGCCGGTCTCCGATCTGTTCCCCAAAGCGGGGATCACCTTCTGGGACTGCGCGCATGAGTGCAATGCCGGCATGATGTCGGATGGGTACAGCCGCGCGTCGGGCAAGATGTCCATGTGCATCGCGCAGAACGGCCCCGGCATCACCAACTTCGTGACGCCGATCAAGACCGCCTATTGGAACCACACGCCGCTGCTGCTGGTCACGCCGCAGGCGGCGAACAAGACCATGGGGCAGGGCGGTTTCCAGGAAGTGCCGCAGATGGGCATCTTCGAGGAAATGGTCTGCTACCAGGAAGAGGTCCTCGATCCATCCCGCATGGCCGAAGTGCTGAACCGGGTCATCACCCAGGCCTTTCGCGGTTCGGCGCCGGCGCAGATCAACGTGCCGCGCGACTTCTGGACCAAGGTCATCGATATCGAACTGCCGCAGGTCGTCAATATCGAGCGGCCCTCCGGCGGCCAGGCTTCGATCGAAGCGGCGGCGGAAATTTTGTCCGACGCGAAGTTCCCCGTCATCCTGAACGGCGCGGGCGTCGTTCTGTCCGGTGGCATCCCGGCCTCGCAGGCGTTGGCGGAAACGCTGATGGCGCCGGTCTGCTGCGGCTACCAGCACAATGACGCTTTCCCGGGCTCGCACCCGCTGTTTGCCGGGCCGCTGGGCTATAACGGCTCGAAGGCTGGCATGGAGCTGATCGCGCAGGCCGATGTGGTGCTGGCGCTCGGCACAAGGCTCAACCCGTTCTCGACCTTGCCGGGCTACGGCATCGATTACTGGCCGCAGAACGCCAAGATCATCCAGGTCGACATCAATGCCGACCGTATCGGGTTGACCAAGAAGGTCGATGTGGCGATCCAGGGCGACGCCAAGCAGGTCGCGGAACAGTTGCTCGGCAAGCTGTCCGCCGCCGCGGGGCAAACCAACCGCGCGGAACGCGAAGGCATCATCGCGACGACGAAATCGCGCTGGCTGCAGGAACTTTCGAGCATGGATCATGAGGATGACGATCCCGGCACGACCTGGAACGAACGGGCGCGCCAGGCGCATCCGGAGCGGATGAGCCCGCGTATGGCTTGGCGGGCGATCCAGTCCTCGCTGCCGCGTGAGGCCATCATCTCCTCCGACATCGGCAACAACTGCGCCATCGGCAACGCCTATCCGACGTTCGAGGAAGGCCGGAAATATCTGGCGCCGGGTCTGTTCGGGCCGTGCGGTTACGGCTTCCCGGCGATCCTGGGGGCGAAGATCGGTTGCCCCGACACGCCGGTTGTCGGGTTCGCTGGTGATGGCGCCTTCGGCATCTCGATGAACGAGATGACGGCCTGCGGCCGTGACGAGTGGCCGGCGATCACCATGATCATCTTCCGCAACTACCAATGGGGCGCGGAGAAGCGCAACACGACCCTGTGGTATGACGACAACTTCGTCGGCACGGAACTCGATCTCGACGTGCAGTACGCCAAGATCGCCGAGGCCTGCGGGCTGAAGGGCGTTCAGGTGACGTCGCAGCAGGAGCTGACCGACGCCTTGGCGGCGGCGGTGAAGGCGCAGATGGAGGACGGCGTTACCACCTTCATCGAGGTCATCCTGAACCAGGAACTTGGCGAGCCGTTCCGCCGCGATGCCATGACCGCACCGGTCCCGGCGGCGGGCATCGATCTGGCGGACATGAAGCCGCAGGCCGCCGAGTAATCGGCACGGACCGGAGGGGCCCAGAGCCCTTCCGGCCCCTTACTGTGGCGAGCTTTCGCCTTTGAGAGAGGCCGCGCCGGGCAGCGCGGCTTCTTTTTTGTTTCGAACGGCTGAAACAATTGAAACAAAACTCTCCGATTCTGACATTC